>DATMDS010000267.1:0-18402 GCA_035557575.1 Pseudonocardia sp.
CGGATGGACCACATGCTGGTCAACGCGGAGGAGGTCGCCGAGGCGAGCTCGTTCTTCACCGACGTGCTCGGCATGCGGCTGACCGAGCAGGTGCTCGACGGCAACGGCCACCAGCTCGGCGTGTGGCTGGCCGGTCGTACGAACTCCCCGCACGACATCGCGATCGTCAACGGGCCCAACGGCGCCCTGCACCACTGGGCGTACTGGCTCGACGACTGGGACCACATCCGCAAGGCCGCGGACACCCTGGCCTACAACGGCGTCCAGATCGACCAGGGCCCGACGCGGCACGGTGTCACCCGCGGCAACACGATCTACTTCTTCGACCCGCTCGGCATCCGCAACGAGGTCTTCACCGGCGGCTACTGGGTGGACCCGGACACCGAGATCATCACCTGGACCGAGCAGGAGTTCGGCAAGGGCCTGTTCTACTACGAGAACGTGGTCAGCCAGCGCTTCCTCCGCATGCACACCTGAGGCCTGCTTGTCAGGGCCGAAGCATCGACACGAGGACTGGAGCAGACATGCCGGACCGGATCCTGCGCCTGCAGCACGTCGAGGTGCGGGTGCCCGACCTCGAACTGTGCGCCGCCTACTACACCGAGGTGCTCGGGCTGATCGAGACCGCGCGCGACGTGCGCGACGGCGTCGAGCGCGTGTTCCTCAAGTGCTGGGACGAGCACGAGCACCACTCGGTGGTGCTGCGCCAGGCCCCGACCTACGGGTTGGACCACATGGCGTTCAAGCTGGCCGACGCCGGCGACCTGGACTACTTCACCGAGCGGCTGCACGCGGCGAGCGTGCCGGTGAAGCGGTACGCGGCCCGCGAGCTCGGGCCGGGCTGGGGCGAGGCGATCCGGTTCGAGTCGCCGTCCGGGCACCTGGTGGAGCTGGTGCACGGCATGGCCCGGGTGGGCAACATGCTGCCGATGACCAACCCGCCGCCCAAGCCACAGGACCTGGTGGGCATCGCCCCGCCCCGGCTGGACCACGTGTTCGTGATGGCCGAGGACGTGGAGGCGTTCACCGCGTTCTTCACCGACGTCCTGGAGTTCCGGCTGACCGAGCAGATCGTGGCGAACGACGGGCACCAGCTGGCCGCGTTCCTGGAACGCAGCCACACCCCGCACGACATCGCGGTGATCACCGGCCCGAACGGGGCGCTGCACCACTTCGCGTTCTGGCTGGACGACTGGAACGGCATCCGGGACGCCGCCGACACCCTGGCCTACCACGGCGTGCAGATCGACGTGGCCCCGACGCGGCATGGCGTGACCCGCGGCTACACCACGTACTTCTTCGACCCCGTCGGCAACCGCAACGAGCTGTTCACCGGCGGCTACTGGGTCGACCCCGACTTCGAACCCATCACCTGGACCGAGGAGGAGATGGGCCGGGCCATCTTCTACTACCACCGCCAGGTCAACGAACGCTTCTTCACGGTGCATTCATGACCGCCTCCCCAGCCCGCCCGGCCCCAGCGCATTTCGGAGCCACACTGCAGTTTTCAAGGCCGCAGAACTGCACGAGGGCTCCGAAATGCGGTTCGGGCGCGGAGCGGGCGCGTGACGGGGCGGGGGTGACGGGATGAACGAGCGGCGGGACGCGCGGGGGCTGGACCGTTACGAGGCGCCCAACTACCTGGCGCGCTACCGACAGCGGCAGGGCACGGCCACCGCGAACGGTGCCGAGCCCGCCACCCCGGCGGCCGAGCCGGACTCCACCCCGCTCTACCTGCGCCGGTTCCGGGAGCGCGGTCGCGCCACGGCCGCGCCGGAGCCGCCGGTGGTCGAGTTCGAGGGTGCCAGCTTCACCCCGGCGCTGGCCGAGGCCACCCGGGGCAAGGAGGTCGCCGCCCCGGTCGAGCGCCGGGCGTCCGAGAAGATCGTCTGCGAGATCTCGATCATCAGGCACGGCATCACCCAGGGCTACTCCACCGACGCCGGGCTGACGCCGATGGGCGGCTGGCAGGCGCACCGGCGCGGGCACGAGCTGGCCCGGCGCTGGGACGACGGGGACCGGGTGCGGCTGGTCTGCGCCGACACCAACCGGGCCCGGCAGACCGCCGAGCAGCTCTACCGCGGCGCTACCGACGGGATGGCCATGTGGGGCAAGGACATCGAGCTGACCAAGCCGGTGGCCATCCCGGAGCTGCGCAACTTCGGCGTCTGGACACCCGACGGGCTGCGCGACGTGACCTCCGCGTTCCGGCAGTACCAGTCGACGATGGAGAAGTTGGAGCGGATGGCCGTCGGCGACCGGCCGCGCTGGCTGGTCGAGATCGACCGCTTCTACCGGGTGCAGCTGGGCGGGGCCGACCCGATCCAGATGTGGCTGACCATCCCGCTGATGTACTTCGAGCCGCCGGCGCTCTGCGTGCGCCGGTTCTGGCGCGGCTTCCACCGGCTGATCGCCGAGCACCCGGAGGACCGGCGCATCCTGGCCGCCACCCACTCCGGCCCGATGCGCGCGTTCGCCACCTGGGCGCACGGCTACGACCCGGGCGAGCCACTGAACACCGAGGAGATCCGGGTCAAGCTGCGCGAGGGCGGGCAGACCGCGTTCGTCTCCTACCGCAACCGGGTGACCGAGGTGAACGTGCCGCCGCCCGACGAGTTCCCGCAGTGGGAATCGTGACCGGGGGAAGCTGAGGCCGATGACGATCACAGATCTCGACGAGGAGATCGACCCGGAGCTCCTGGACCGGGCGGCGCTGCAGCCGGAGATCCCGCCGCTGGTGCCGCTCGGTCGGTCCGAGGAGCTCGACGAGCCCGCAGATGCCCCGCTGCGCTCGGTGTCGATCGCGATGGCCGTGCTCGGCTGCTTCGAGACCGAGGCCGAGCTGGGCGCGACCCGGGTGGCTCGCGAGCTGGGGGTGGCCAAGAGCACCGCCTGCCGGATGCTCGCCGCGCTGGCCGCCGGCGGCATGCTGGAGCGCACCGGGACCGGGCGCTACCGGCTGGGCCTGCGGCTGTTCGAGATCGGCCAGCTCGCCGTGGACCGGTTGATGCTGCGGGAGCTGGCGGTGCCGGTGCTCGGCGAGCTGCGCGACGTGCTGCGGGAGACGGCCCAGCTCGCGGTGCCGGTCGGCGCCGATGTGCTGTACGTGGATCGACTGGAGGGAAGCGGCGCCGGCACCATGTTCCACACCGAGCTGTACCGGCGCGGCCCGGGGCACTCCTCCAGCGCGGGCAAGGTGATGGCCGCCCACAACCCGACCATGGAGCGGGCGATCCTGGAGCGCGGTTTCACCCGCCGCACCCCGTTCACCATCGTCGACCCGGCCCGCTACCGGCAGGTGCTGCGCCGGGTGCGGGTCGACGGGTTCGCCGCGTCCCGCGAGGAGCACACCATGGGCCTGTCCTCGGTGGCCGCACCGGTGTTGCTGTCGCGCGGGGAGCGGAAGGTGGCGGTCGCCGCGATCTCGGTGGTCGGCGGCACGGCCAGGGTGCTGGGCGCTCGCAAGATCGCTGTCGTGCAGAGCGTCCGCCGGGCCGCGGCCCGGGTCTCGGAGGCGCTCTCCCGCTCGTGAGTGCCGAACCGTGTTAGAACACGGGTGGGCACTCACGGGCCCGACGAAGGAGGGCGCGCGCATGACCGTCGACTTCGAGTTGGCCTCCCGCTACCGCCCGGGCACCGGCCCGGTGCTGCTCACCGGGGTGCAGGCCATCGCCCGGCTGCTGGTCGAGCAGCACGCCGCCGACGCCGCGGCCGGGCTGCGCACCGCCTCGTTCGTCTCCGGCTACCAGGGCAGCCCGCTCGGCGGCCTGGACCAGACGCTGGCCCGGGCCACCGAGCTGCGCGGCAACGCCGGTCTCACCCTGGTGCCGGCGATCAACGAGGAGCTGGCCGCGACGGCCGTCTGGGGCAGCCAGCTCGAGGTGCCCGGGCACGGCCGCACCGTCGACGGCGCCGTCGGGGTCTGGTACGGCAAGGGCCCCGGCGTCGACCGGGCCGGCGACCCGATGCGGCACGGCAACATGTGCGGAGCGCACCCGTCCGGCGGCGTGCTGGTGCTGGCCGGCGACGACCCGAGCTGCAAGTCCTCCACGATCCCCTGCATCAGCGAGCGCACCCTGGCCGGCTACGGGTTGCCGGTGCTGTTCCCCGGCAGCGCCGCGGAGATCGTCCGGCTCGGCCGCTACGGGATCGCGCTGTCCCGCGCGTCCGGGATGTGGGTCGGCGTGAAGATCACCGCCGACGTCGCGGACGGCGTCTACACCCTCGACGGAACCGCGGCCGAGCTGCCGGTCACGGTGCCCGCGCTGGAGTGGGAGGGCCGGCCGTGGCAGCTGCGCCAGTTCCCGATGCTGGTCCCGCCGGGCTCGCTGGAGGCCGAGGCGCAGATGTACGGCCCGCGCTGGGCGATGGTGCGCGCGTTCCTGGCCGCGAACCCGATCAACGTCGTCGAGGTCGATCCGCCCGGGGCGTGGCTGGGCATCGTGGCCGGCGGCAAGGCCTTCCACGACGTCCGGCAGGCGTTGCGCGACCTCGGCCTGGACGACGACGGCTGCCGGCGGGCCGGGATCCGGCTGCTGCGGCTCGGCATGATCCACCCGCTGGAGCGCGAGCTGCTGCGTTCCTTCGCCGCCGGCCTCGCCCAGGTGCTCGTCATCGAGGAGAAGTCGCCGTTCGTCGAGGCCGCGGTCCGGGACGCGCTGTACGGGATGTCGGACGCGCCGGCGGTGCTCGGTTCGGCCGACGCCGAGGGCCGGCCGCTGGTCCCGGAGGCGGGCGAGCTCACGGCGGGGCTGCTGGCCGCGCCGCTGCGCCGGGTGCTGGGCGCCCACCCGGAGATCGAGCTGGTGGGGCCGCGCCGCGAGCCGCCGAAGCTGGAGCTGCTGCCGGTCGCCCGGACCCCGTACTTCTGCTCCGGCTGCCCGCACAACCGCTCGACCGTGGTCCCCGAGGGGGTGATTGCCGGCGGCGGCATCGGCTGCCACGCCATGGTCGCGTTCACCGGGCGCCCGGAGACCGAGGTCAGCTCGATCACCCAGATGGGTGGCGAGGGCGCGCAGTGGATCGGGCAGGCCCCGTTCACCGAAGCCGGGCACATGATCCAGAACATGGGCGACGGCACGTTCGCGCACTCCGGGCAGCTGGCCGTGCAGGCCTGCGTGGCCGCCGGCGTGTCGATCACCTACAAGCTGCTCTACAACCGGGCCGTGGCCATGACCGGCGGGCAGGACGCCGCGGGCGGGCTGGAGGTGCCGGCGCTGGCCACCAAGCTGCTCGCCGAGGGCGTCAGTAAGATCATCATCTGCGCCGACGAGCCACCCCGCTACCAGGCCCTGCCACCGCTGCCGGCCGGGGTCGACCTGTGGCACCGGGACCGGCTCGACGAGGCCCAGCGGGCGCTGGCCGCGGTCGAGGGCGTCACCGTGCTGCTCTACGACCAGCGCTGCGCCGCGGAGTCGCGCCGGCTGCGCAAGCGCGGCACGCTGGCCGTCCGGCCTACCCGCGTGATCATCAACGAGGCGGTGTGCGAGGGCTGCGGCGACTGCGGGGTGAAGAGCAACTGCCTGTCCGTGCAGCCGGTGGAGACCGAGTTCGGCCGCAAGACCCGCATCGACCAGACCTCCTGCAACACCGACTACTCCTGCCTGGCCGGCAACTGCCCGTCGTTCGTCACGGTCGAGCTGCCGGCGGACGGACCGGCGGAGGACCGTCGTGAACGACCGGAGCCGCCCGAGGTGCCCGACGTCGCGCACCCGAGCGCGGGCGACGTGTTCCTGGCCGGCATCGGCGGCACCGGCATCGTCACCGTGAACCAGGTGCTGGCCTCGGCCGCGGTGCGCGACGGGCTGGCCGTGCACGGCGTCGACCAGACCGGGCTGTCGCAGAAGGCCGGCCCGGTCACCTCGCACCTGCGGGTGGCCGCGGACGCGGCGGCGCTCGGACCGGCCAACCGGGTCGGCGCCGGCACCGCGGGCTGCTACCTGGCGTTCGACGTGCTCGTCGGGTCCGACGCGCGCAACCTCGCCTACGCCTCCCCGCAGACGACGCTCGCCGCCGTCTCGGTCAGCCCGGTGCCCACGGGCGCGATGGTGCGCGACGCGTCGGTGTCGGCCCCGGACCTGGTGGGGCTGCTCGAGCGCATCCGCGGCCACGCCCGCGAGGTCGTCACGCTGGACGCGCAGGCCGCGGCCCGGGCCCTGTTCGGGGACGCCATGCCGGCCAACCTGCTGCTGGTCGGTGCGGCCTACCAGGCCGGAGCGCTGCCGATGTCGGCCGCGGCGATCGAATGGGCCATCGAGCTGAACGGGGTCGCGGTGGCCGCCAACACGGCCGCGTTCCGCTGGGGCCGGGTGGCCGTGGCCGACCCGGCCGCCTTCGCCGCCGCCGCCGCCGCGACCGGGCCGGTGGTCGGGGCCGCCGCGACCGAGCCGGAGATCGACATCGACCTGGGTGAGCTGGCCGGCGAGACGGCCCGGCTGGTCCGGATCCGGGCCGCGCACCTGCTCGACTACCAGGACCGGGCGACCGCGCGGCGCTACGTCGCCGACGTGCAGCGGGTGTGGCGCGCCGAGCGGGCGGTCGGGGAGGCCACCGGGTTCAGCGAAGCGGTGGCCCGCGGCCTGCACAAACTCACGGCCTACAAGGACGAGTACGAGGTGGCCCGGCTGCTCACCGACCCGGCCTTTGACGCCCGCGTCGCCGCCGCCGTGCCCGGCGGTCAGAAGCTGCGCTACCGGCTGCACCCGCCGCTGCTCAAGGCGTTGGGCTGGGACCGCAAGATCGCGCTCGGGAGCTGGGCGCGGCCGGCGCTGCAGACGCTGGCCCGGGGGAAGCGGCTGCGTGGCACCCCGCTGGACCCGTTCGGCCGGACCGCGGTCCGCCGGCTGGAGCGGTCGCTGCGCGACGACTACCGGGCCATGGTGCTGCGGCTGGCCGGTGAGCTGAGCGCGCAGTCCTACCCGACCGCGGTGGCCGCCGCCGAGGCCGCCGACCTGGTCCGCGGCTACGAGGAGGTCAAGCTGGCCGGCGTGCAGCGCTACCGGGCGCGGCTGGCCGAGCTGGGCCTCGGCGACTGATCGCCGGGTCCGCGCGCTCCAGCTGCAGGGGCGCGCCCCGGCCGGGCGACGGCCGACTCCCGGCCGGGGCAGCACTGTTGCTGTCGGTGTGCCTTCCGTTACCGTCGGAGTCGACGATCCGTGCCCGAGCGCCGCGACAGAGACGGAACCGATGACCTCGACGGACCCGGGTTCCGCCGCAGGCCCGCCCGCAGCCGTCGGTGAACCCCACGGCTCGGAGCCCGCCGGACCGGCCCTCGGCCACTCCGCGTTCCCCGGCCCGGTGCCCCCCGCCGCACCGGCGCCGACCGATCTCGCCGCCCAGCTCGCGTCGGTCGAGGCGCGGTTGGCGGCGATCACCCGGCAGCTGGCCGAGGACACCGCCCGCGCCGCGGCCCGGGAACGAGTCATCGACCGCCAGCACGCGGAGATCGAGCGGCTGCGCTCGGCGGAACGCGGCGGCCTGCTCCGGCCGGTCGTCACCGATCTCTACCGGCTGCGCAACGACCTGCTCCGGCAGGCCGCGACCACCCCGGCCGAGATCACTGCCGAACGGGTGCGCGCGATGCTGCGCTCCTTCGCCGACGAGGCCGCCGACGCGCTGGAGCGCTGCGGTGTCGCGATCATCGCGCCCGCGTCCGGGGTCGCGGTCGACCCGGCCCGCCATCAGGTGACCGACACGGCTCCGACCGCCGACCCGGATCGGGACGCGACGGTCGGCGAGCTCCTGCAGGATGGGTACGAGGACGTCGACACCGGGAAGGTGATCGCCCCGGCCCGGATCATGTTGCACCGCTATCAGGAGGCTGCTGATGACTGACGCCGCCGGCCGGGTGTTCGGCATCGACCTGGGCACCACCTACTCGGCGATCGCCTACATCGACGGGTCCGGCCGCCCGACCGTGTGCCGCAACGACACCAACGCCGAGATCACCCCGTCGGTCGTGCAGTTCGAGAGCCCGACCAACGTGGTGGTCGGGGAGACGGCCAAGCAGTCCGCGTTCATCGACGCCGACAGCGTGGTCACCCTGATCAAGCGACGGATGGGCGAGGACCGGGAGTACGAGTTCCACGGCGAGGTGCACACCCCGGAGTCGATCTCCGCTCTGATCCTGCGCCGGCTGGCCGCCGATGCCGCGGCCTACACCGACGGGCCGGTCGAGCAGGTCGTGATCAGCGTGCCGGCCTACTTCGGGGCCCGGCAGAAGGAGGCCACCCGCAAGGCCGGCCTGATCGCCGGCCTCGACGTGGTCGGCATCCTGCCCGAACCGGTCGCGGCCGCGGTGCACTACGACCTGACCGCATCCGCGCAGGACCGGACCGTGCTGGTCTACGACCTGGGCGGTGGCACGTTCGACACCACGGTCATCCAGGTGGGCGCCGATGAGATCACCGTCGTGTGCACCGACGGGGACACCAACCTCGGCGGCGCCGACTGGGACGAGCGGCTGCGCGACCACCTGCTGGAGCGGTTCGTCGCCGAGGCCGAGCCGGCCGAGTCCCCGCAGGACGACCCGGAGTTCCTGCAGGAGGTGGCGACCAAGGCCGAGGAGTGCAAGAAGCAGCTCTCCCAGGCCGAGCAGCGCCCGGTGCAGCTGCGCTTCGCGGGCGCGGCGGCCCGGATCGAGGTCGGCCGGACCGAGTTCGAGACGATGACCGCGGACCTGCTGGACCGCACCGTGCAGATCGTGCGGCGCACCCTGGACACGCTGGCGGACAAGCAGCCCGGCGCGGTGATCGACGAGGTGTTGCTGGTCGGCGGCTCGACGCGGATGCCGGCCGTGGCCGCCCGGTTGGGCGCCGAGTTCGGCTGGTCGCCGCGGCTGCACGACCCGGAGCTGGCGGTGGCCAAGGGCGCCGCGGTCTTCGCGCTGTCCCGGGTGGTCTACCGGATGCAGCAGGAGGCCAAGCAGCGCTCCGGCAGCGCGGCCGAGGGCGAGCAGGCCGCCGCGGACGTCGTCGGCGAGGTGGCCCGCCAGGTCGGGATCTCGGCGCAGACCCTGCAGAACCTCGTGGCCAAGCGGACCCAGAGCGTGCTGCCGCGCGCCTTCGGGGTCCGATTGCAGGACGGTGCCGACCCGGACCGGCTCTACGTCGAACACCTCGCGCACGCCAACGACCCGCTGCCCACCGGCGAGCGCACCATCGTCGCCACCACCGTCTCCGACAACCAGCCCAGCGTGCTTCTCGCGATCTACGAGCAGGCCGGTCCGGTGCTCAGCCCGGAGCTTCCCGCGAACATCCCGCTGACCAACGGCAGCGGCGTCATCAGCGGGATCCCGCCGCGACCGCGCGGGGTGCCGGCCATCGACGTGGTGATGTCCATCGATGCCGACGGGTTGCTGCAGCTGCGGGCCCGCGAGCGGGAGTCCGGCCACGACCTGGTCATCGAGGTGTCGATCGGGCTGTCCGCCGCCGAGCTGGGCGACGCGATCGACGCCGTGTCGAAGATCGCGGTCTCGGGCTGAGCCCGGGCATGGTGCCGTTCGATCCTCGGGCCTACGAGGACGAGGTGGTCAAACCGCTGCGCCGGCGGCTCCCACACCTGCCGGACGACCTGCTCACCCGCTACGCGATCGACCTGGACATGGACGCCGGCCAGCTGCGGGAACGGATCGCGGCCGTGCTG
This sequence comes from Pseudonocardia sp., assembly GCA_035557575.1. Taxonomy (GTDB): domain Bacteria; phylum Actinomycetota; class Actinomycetes; order Mycobacteriales; family Pseudonocardiaceae; genus Pseudonocardia. Next base: position 9,643 of record DATMDS010000267.1, read on the forward strand.
CGGCTCTGGGCCAGGATCGCCCAGCGGGCCGGGCAGAGCGGCCTGGTGTGCGCCCAGTTCCTGCGCGAGCACGACGAGCTGACCCGCAGCCCCGCCGCCGACCTGACCGATCCGCGCTGGTGGCAGCAGCGGGAGCGGGTCCGGAACCGCCAGCTGGAGCCGAAGATCGCCGATCTCGCCGCGCTGCTGGCCGCCGGCCACGGCGAGCTCGGTGTGATCACCGACGGTCAGCTGCGGGCCGCCGCGGCCGCGCACGGCACGCTCGGCGACGCCGACCTGGACCGGGCCCGGTCGGCCGCCGGGTTGCGGGTCGTGCCGCCGGTCGGCCTGCCCACCGCGGCCGGGATGCGTGGCCGGTTCGACAGCCTGACCACGAAGTTGATCGCCGCCGGTGTGGACAGCATTCCGCGGCTGCTGTTCCCGGGCCTGACCGCGTTCGGGCTGTTGCGCGGGTTCACCGTGGTACCGGTTCCCGCCGGCCGCACCGGCGCGTTGAACGCGGCCGCGGTCGCCGAGCGGGGCCGCGAGCTGGACACCCTGCCCGACAACCCCGCCGTGCGGGCGACCCGGGAAGCGATCGGCATGCTGGCCACCGAGGCCACCGCCGGCACCGACCTGACTGCACTGTGCCTGTTCCACCTGCTCGGGCCGGTGCGGGACAAGCGCGCCGAGGGCGCCGGGGCCCGCACGCTGTTCGGGCTGCTGCAGCGCACCGGGCTGGCCGGCGCCGAGGCCGGCCGGATCGCGGTCAGCGTGCTGGCCGAACCCACCGGGCGGTCCGACCCGCTCGCCGCCGTCGCCCAGCTGCTGTCCGACGGTCGGCTGCTCGCCGCCCAGCAGGCCGCCGAGCCGCTCACCGGGCCAGCCGGGGAGGCCGCCCGGACCGCGGTCCGGAGCCGCCGCGACGAGGTGGAACGACTGCGCCGGGCCGCAGCCGACGACCTGCGCGCCGGGGACCACGAGCGGGCCGCTGAGCGGTTGCGGGAGGCGGTGTGCCAGGCCACCGACCTACCCGGGCTGGCGGCGGACCTGGAACGGATACCCGCCGCCGCGGTGCTGGAGGTGGCCGCGGTCCCCGACGGGTCCGGGGTGCGGATCACCTGGCGGCCCGCCCCGGAACACGACGAGCACACCCGCTACCGGGTGCTGCGCGGGGTGGGACCCCCGCCGGTCGACGCCGCCGACGGCGTCGAGATCCCACCGGAGCCATCAGCAGGGTGGTCACCCGGCGCGGGGGTGGACCCCGTCGCGGTCGACACCAGCCCGCCGCCGGGGCGGCCGCTGCGCTACGCCGTGCTGGCCCGCAGCGGCACCGGGCGCTGGTCCCGCCCGGTCGTCGCCGCCCCCGTCCGGATCGTGCCCCCGGTCACCGGGGTGCAGATCGAGGGGGGCAGCGGCGTGGTGCTCGGGCACTGGCTGGCCCATCCGGACGTGTGCGGCGTCGAGGTGCGCCGCCATCCCGACCCACCGGCCGGTGCCGGCGAGCTCATCCCGGTCGACGGCGTCCGGTCCTTCCGTGACGCGTCGGCGGTCGACGGGACCCGCTACCGCTACGCGATCACCGCGGTCTACTCGCCGCCGGAGGCCGGCGGCGAGCTGCTGCGCAGCGAGCCGGTGCTGGTCGGCGGGGCGACCCGGCCGGAGCCGCGGCCGGTCCCGGTGCTGAGCGCGACGCCGCTGCCCGATCCGGACGCACCCGCGGTCCGGCTGGGCTGGCGGCAGCCGGCCGGCAGCGAGATCGTCATCCGGCACGCGGCGCAGCCGTGCCCCTGGGCCTACGGGCAGTGGGTGCCGGCGGCCGAGCTGGCCGGCTGGGGCCGCCCGCTCGACGGCGAGCGCAGTGCCCGCGGGGACGCGGTGACCCTGCTCGCGCGGCTGCCGGTGGGGCGCGGGTACTGCGTGCCGTTCACCCTCGGACCGGCCGGCGGCCTCCGCGGGCAGGACGCGGTGGTCGACCTCGTGCCGCCGGTGCGCCGGTTGCGGGCGCAGCGCTTCGGCGACGACATCCGGCTCAGCTGGGCCTGGCCGGATGCGGTCGGCGCCGCGGACGTCGTGTGGGCCGGGGGCACCCGGCGGATCACCCGGACCCGCTACCGCGAGGAGGGCGGCTGCCACCTGGTCGCCATCAGCGGCGGCACCCGGGTCGACGTGCACGCCGTGTTGCCCACCGGCGGCGGCGCCGACGAGGAGGGCCGGGCGTCGCCGGTGTCGGTCGAGGTGCACCGCCGGCCGGTCCGCATCGACTACCGGATGCGCCGCCACGGGCACCGGTGGACCGGGGGAGTGCGCGCCACCGCGGAGTTCTCCGGCGCCGAGCTGGTGCCGGCCGCCACCGTGGTCATCATCGCGTCCGCCGGGCCGGTGCTGCCCGCCGCGCCCGACGCCGGTATCGAGCTGCTGCGCGACACCGTGCGGATCGAGCCCGGCGTGCCGGTGTCGCTGCAGGCCCGGGTGCCGTCGCTGCCGCGCCCTTACTGGCTGCGCTGCTTCCTGCTGGGGTCGGCCACCGCGCTGCTGGTGGACCCGCCGGTCGACCAGCTCAAGGTGATCTGACGTGGCCACGATCGCCTGCCCGTACTGCTACCGGCACATCGACCAGCGCCGGCTGGCCTACCAGTGTCTCGGCCTCGGCGTGCCCGGCGGCGTCCGCTGCACGCGCAGCATCGACGAGACCCGGGCCGAGCTGACCAACGTCCGGGCCGCGAGCTTCCCGAGCTTCCCCGCCCCCCGCCTCCTCGCCGGAAGGCCGGGCCGCGGCGGTGGCGGCGGCGGCGGCAAGGCGCCGTGTCCGCACTGCGGCGGCGTGACCGGGGTGCGGGTCTGCCCGGTCTGCCACAGCCCGCTGTCCTCGGCCTTCCGGTCCAGCCGCAGCCCGCTGATCGGCATGGTGGGCGGCAAGGGCGCCGGCAAGAGCGTCTACCTGGCGGTGCTGAACCACGAGCTGCGCACGACGGTGCGTCGACGCTTCGCCGCGGACGTCTGGTTCACCGGGGACCAGCAGGGGGGTGCCGGCTCCCCGCGGCAGTGGCTGGCCGGCTCCGAGGAGCAGCTGTTCGAACGCGGCCGGCTGCTGGAGCAGACCCCCAGCGCGATGAACGGGCAGCGCGCCCCGGTGGTGCTGGAGTGGCGGCAGCCGCGGCGCCGGCTCGGGCGCGCCGGCTTCAGCACCACGGTGCTGTCGTTCTACGACGCCGCCGGCGAGGATCTGACCACCCAGGAGCAGGCGCACACGCAGGCCTACCTCGGGGTGGCCGACGGCCTGGTGCTGCTGCTGGACCCGTGGCAGCTTCCGGGCGCGTTGCACCGGATCGACGTGCCGCCCGAGGTGGTGCGGGAGGCCGAGCCGCCGCTGGAGGTGCTGCACCGGATCACCGAGCTGCTGCGGGTGGCGCACGGGGTGCGGACGGCGAAGCGGGTGCCGATCCCGCTGGCCGTGGTGTTCGCCAAGATGGACGCCTTCTTCCCGGTGCTCGGCAGCGACCACCCGCTGCTGACCCGGCCGCCGGCCACCGCGGGCTACGACGAATCGACCGGGCGCAGCACCTCCGAGCAGGTGCGGGCCATGCTGCACGACTACGGCGCCGACGACATCGACCAGCACCTGGAGCTGAACTACGCCGACTTCCGCTACTTCGCGGTGTCCGCGCTCGGGGCCCCGCCCGACTACGCCACCGCGGCCGTCGACGCCGGCGGGGTGCAGCCGTTCCGGGTGGAGGAGCCGCTGCTGTGGCTGCTGCACCGGTTCGGGGTGATCGGGCGGAGCCGCTCGTGACGCCCCGCAGCGGCGGATTCGGTGCGCTCTACTACACCGACTGCAGCCCAGGGCAGGGTCTGCAGGGTGGGGCGGGATTCCAGTTCCAGGCCGCGTCCGGGCCACCCGCCGCCGAGGCGATGGCGCTGGTGCAGCGCACCGCTCTCTACGAACCGCCGCCGAGCTGGATGCGCGAACGCCGGCCGGTCGCGGAGTACCCGACCTCGCTGGCCCATGTCGCCGCCGACGGGTTGCTGGTCACCGCAGCCGGCCGCTACCTGGGCCAGGAGGCCGACGGCACCCGCGAGGGCAACCAGTTCACGCACGCCGTGATCACCCGGGAGCCGGCCGACTACGGGTTGACCCGCCCGGCCCAGCTGTGGGCCGCGCCCTGGTGGGCGTCCGGCCCGGCGCCCGGCACCGAGCTGGCCCGGATGCCCGCCCAGCCGCCCGCGGGACCGTTGGACGCCGAGACGGTGCGCGACCGGGTGCGCGCCGCCCCCGGCGGTGCGCCGCTGCTGGTGGCCCTGCTCTCGGCCGTGCACCGGCTCACCGATCCGGCGCAGCGCCGCACCATCGCGCTGATCGCGTCCGAGCCGGAGCGGGCCGCCTGCTGGGTGGCCGCCGCCACCCTGCTGCTGCCCCAGCCGGTCGCGCTGCGGGCCAGTTTCAAGATCTTCGTGGCCGATGCCGGCTACGGCCAGCACGACATCATCGCGCTGCACCCGCAGTGGGCCGGGCCGTGGGCCGACCCGGACGCGGGCAGCGGGCTGCTCGTGTTCGACCTGGACGCCGGTCGGGCCGCACCCGTCGAGCCCACCGCGGCGGCCCGGTTCTGGGTGCCGCGCTTCCTGGCGCAGGACGTCTACGACGTGCTCGACGCGGTCGAGCTGGCCGGGCAGTTCACCCGGGCCCGGGACGTCGACGTCGACGATCCGGCGGGCGGAGACGGGACGGCCGAGCGGATCGCGGCCGTCGTCGTCGCGGCCGGCGAGCGCATCGACAGCCCCGAGCACGCCGCCCGGCTCGCCGGCTGGCTGCTCGCCGCGCCGGAGCCGGTCGCCGCACTGGCCCGGGACGCCGTGATCGACGCCGTGATCTGCGCCGACCCCGGGGTGGCGGTGCTGCGCACGCTGGCCGCGGCGTCCACCGGTCGCGGCTGGGTCGCCGCCGCGCGGGTGCGCGACGCCCTGCTCGCCGCGGAGCTGGCCGGGCTGCTGGCGGCCGCCGACGGGATCTCCGCGCTGCGCGGGCTGCTCGCCGAACCGGCCGTCGACGGCCCGGCGGCGGCGGAGGACACGGCGTCGCCGGCCCGCCCGGGCCTGGTGGAGACCGCGCTGCGGGCCGCCCGCCCGGACCAGGTGCCGGCGCTGCTCACCCTGGCTCACCGCTTCCGGGTGCGGCCGGCGGCGGCGGGGTACCGGGACACCGCGCACGCCTTCGTCGGCTGGTGGGTCGACCGGACCGAGGCCGAGCTGGGCCCCGACCGGTGGCCGGCGCCGCCGGAGGCACTGGACTGGGTGTGCGACGAGCTGCGGGCCCGGCTGGCCGGTCCGCACGCGGCCGTTGCGCAGCTGACCATCCGGGACCGCTGGTGGCGGCATCTGCGGTCGCGCGCCGTCGACCCGCTCGACGAGCTGGATCGACAGGTACTGGCCGCGGCGATGGCCCAGCTGGAGCCGAGCGGACGCGAGCCGGTGCTGCGCGCCGTGTTGGACGGGGCGTTCGGCTCCGGTGCCGCCGGTGAACACCCCTGCACGGTGGCCTGGCGCACCCTGTTCGGTATCCGCGCGCCGTCCTCGGAGCAGGCCTACGAGTTCCTGCTGGCGCTGCGGAAACACGACTCGTTGCTGTCGCCGCAGGTCACCGACCGGATCGGCATGGTGCTGGCCGACGAGCACCCGCTCACCGCGCACGGCCTGTGGTGTGCCCGGGAGCTGCACCGGCTCCAGCAGTCGTTGCCCGGGCCCGCGGCGGACGCGGCCGCGGACGACGTCCGGCTCCACCAGTTGCTCGACGAGCTGGCCCGGCCGACGCCGTCGCACCCCCCTGCGCAGCTCGCCGCCCTCGTCGACGACACCCCCGAGGCGGTGCTCGCCGTCCGCGCCCCGGACGTCGTCGAGGCCCTGCTGAACGCGCCGCGAGAGGCCGCGATCGAGGTGCTGCGGCGCTGCTCGCGCCCCCCGTACCTGCTGGTGCGGGCCCTGGAGCGGCGCTGGCCCGGCCCGTCCGGGATACCCGACGACCACGGTCGCCGGGCACTGGCGCTGAGCTTCCTGCTGCTGCGCGGGCCGACCGTGGTCGAGGGCCGGGCCGCGGACCTCGCCGGGCCGGAGCGGCGGCTGGAGGAGCTGGTCCGGGCGCTGTCGGAGCCCGCGCGGGCCGCGGTGGACGCGGCCTATGCGCCCGCGTTGGGCCGGCCGTGGCAGGACTGGGTGGCCACCGTCACCTCCACCCGGCGCCGGCTGCTGCGCCGCCTGGAGGCCCGGACCGGGCGGGATCGGTCTGGGCGGGATCGGTTCGGGCGGGATCGGTTCGGGCGGGGGAGCTGAGCCATGCCCCTGGTGCTCGCCGCCCTGCTCGGACTGGCCGCCTACACCGCCGCCTGCTACGTCGCGGTGCGCTACCTGCTGGTCCCGGCGACCCCGTGGATCGTGCTGGCCGGCGCAGGCGCCGGCGCGCTCCTGGTGGTCGCGGTGCTGCTCGGCACGCTGCTGCAGGCCCGCGGGCTCGCTCCGGCCACCGTCACCGCGGCCCAGGCCGCGGCCAGGCTGCCCGCGGTGCGCTCGGCCCACGGGCGCGACGCCGCCCGCCCGCACTACCTGTTCGCACAGAGCCGCGACGACCTACGGGCCGCGGCCACGAACACGCTCGGCACCGTCGGGTCGGTCTGGGTGGCGCTGGGCGGGCTGGTGGCCGGGGCACCGCCGATGCTGCTGGCCTGGCCGTTGCTGGCCATCCCCGTGTTCGCGGCGATCGTGCTCACGCTGAGCGTGCTCGGGTTCGGGCTGGCGCTCTACGCCGTGCTCGGGCTGGTCCTGGGGGTGTGCTGGATGGGGTGGCTGCTGGTCGTCGGGGCGCTGCGCGGGTGGGACCTGACGGTCCGCCGGGCCCGCCGGGCCCGCGCGACCTGCCACCATCCCGGCTGCAACTTCCGGACCTGGCTGCCGGCCTACCGCTGCCGCCGCTGCGCCCGCGTGCACCACGACATCCGGGCCGGCCGGCTCGGCGTGCTGTCCCGGGAGTGCGCCTGCGGACTGCCGCTGCCCACCACTGTGCTGCGCGCCTCCCGGCAGCTGGTCGCGATCTGCCCGATGTGCGACCGGCCGCTGCGCGACGGCGCGGCGGTGCTGACCGACGTCGTCCTGCCGGTCTTCGGCCCGGTGTCGGCGGGCAAGACCCGGTTCGTGCTGGCCGGTCTGGTTGGTCTCGGCCGCGGCCTGGAGGCGGTCGGCGGCGAGCTCACCCCGGTCGGGACGGAGAGCGAGCAGCTGCACCGACTGGCTGTCGACGTGGTCGACGGGCGGCTGCAGACCACGAAGACCGACGCCGACCGGCCGCCGGTCGCCGCCACCCTCCGGCTCCGGCACGACCGGCGGGTCACCCAGCTGCACCTGTTCGACGCGGCCGGCGAGTTCTCCGCCGACCGTGAGCTGAACAGCCGGCTGACCTACCTGGACCATGCCGACGGGCTGGTGTTCGTCCTGGACCCGTTCTCCGTCCCGGCGGTCGCCGCGCGGCTCACCGGGCCGCTCGCCGGGCGGTTGACCGCCGCGCAGCCGGCCAGGATGTCCCCGGCCGAGTCCTACCGGATCACCTCCGAACGGCTCGGTGATCACCAGGCGGGTCGGGACGCGTGGCCGCTGGCGGTCGCGGTCGTGAAGGCCGACCTGTTGCTCGGGCTGCCGCCTGCGGCCGGGCTGCACGCCGCGGCCGACTCGCACCGGATCCGGGACTGGCTGATCGAGTGCGGGCAGGACAACGCGGTGCTCGCCGCCGAGCGGGACTTCGCAGCGGTCCGCTACTTCCTGGTGTCCTCGATGGAGCTGGACGGATCCGGCCGGCTCTCGCCGGCCGCGCCGCTGCGCTGGTTGCTCGACCGGGCCGGAGCCCCGGTTCCGGGACCGGGTGTCGTCGAACGGTGACCGAGCGGGTTCCGCGGCACTACCGGGCCTACCGGCTGGCCCTGGTCGTGCTGGTCGTGGCGCTGCTGGCCGTGGCCATCTGGTGGTTGCTGCAGCCGGGGAACCTCGCGGAGATCGTCAGGATGTTGCGCTGGGCGTGACGGCGCGTCGGCTTGACGAGACGTGGCACGGCCGGCTCGCCGGCGGGGCTGCGCCCACCCGGCGCGCCTCGACGGGCGATCATCCGCTCGCTGCGGCGCCGGATCCGCGCGGCATCACCCCGAGGCCCGCTCAGTGACTGTTGACCGCCGTTTGCCGGGGGACAGGGAGCCGAACTGCGCTGAACGGCAGCGGCCCGTCTCGCGCCGTCCACGCGGGCTCCGGCGCCGTCCACTCGTCGCGCCGCGCCGTCCGACGACCTCTGTGATCGGCTCCGGGGGCTCACGCCGGCCGTGGCGGCCATTAGCGTTGCCCTCGGATCGATAACAGCTCGGTCACGTCGATCGGACAAGCGGACCCCCTCCTGGTGGTCCGTCCCGACCCCCCCGACGGGCGTCCGATCGGACCGAGCGGATCCGGAAGGATAGGTAGTGGCACGGCACCGCTCCCCCCAGGGCCGGCGCGCACACCTCGAGCCCCCGCTGTCCGCTCACGCGGCAGCGGGGGTCGGTGGCGCACATCGGCCCCACCCGGTCTCGCAGGCGACCGTATCCCTGCCAGTCCGCTTCGTCGCGACCGCGGTCGCGGGTGGCGCGCTGGCGGCGGTCGGCCAGCAAGCGCTCGTGGCGAATCTCCCCGACACCACCGACGGCGGCAACGTGTTGCGGCTCGGCGTCCAGGAGTTCCTCGGTGCCACGGCGGAGGCGTCGGACGACACCGACGTCG
>DATMDS010000268.1:0-6648 GCA_035557575.1 Pseudonocardia sp.
CGCTCATCGCTCTCCCTCGCTGCGCGAGCTCGGCGCTTCGCGCAGGCGCTGTGTTGATGATTCGCTCGCTCTTGCCACTCCTTTGGACGCGGGGTCCGCAGTGACGCGGGCAATCTAGCGCCATCGGCGTGCACCGCAACCACCCATCGGCCGTAGCTCGTCTACCGTGGAGTGGTGAACGTCGAGGTGACCCCGCTACCGGGGATTGGTGTCCGCAAGGACTTCGCGCTGCGTGACGGGCGTCGCCTGGGCGTGGTGACGCACCGCGACGGCAAGCTCGAATTGATCATTTCCAAGTCCGACGACCCGGACGCCTGCATGGCCGCGCTGTCGCTGAGCCACGACGAGGCCGGCGCGCTGGCCAACCTGCTCGGCGCACCCCAGCTGGTGGCCCAACTCAACGATGAGCAGCGGGACCTGCCCGGCCTGCACACCCGCCAGATTGCGGTCAGCGAGGGCTCCCCCTTCGACGGCCGGCCACTCGGCGAGACCGCGTTGCGCAGCCGCACCGGAGTGTCGGTGGTCGCCGTCATGCGGGCGGGCCAGGCCCACCCCAGCCCGATGCCCGACTTCGCCCTGACCGCGGGTGACCTGCTGGTCGTGGTGGGCACGAACGAGGGACTCGACAGCGCTGTCAAGATCCTCAAGCGCGGCTGAGCTCGGGTGGAGCACACCGCGCTCGAACTGGTCGAGCTCGGCGCCGTCTTCTTCGGTCTGGGACTGCTCGGGCGGCTCGCCGGCCGGATCGGGCTCTCCCCCATCCCGCTCTACCTGCTCGGCGGGCTGGCCTTCGGCACCGGCGGCCTGATCCCGCTCGCCGGTATCGAGGAGTTCACCTCGCTGGCCAGTGAGGTCGGGGTGATCCTGCTACTTCTGCTGCTGGGCCTGGAGTACTCCGCCGCCGAGCTGATGACCGGGATGCGCCGCTCCTGGACCGCCGGGATCGTGGACATCGTGCTCAACGCCGCCCCCGGCGTCGCGGTGGCGTTGCTCCTCGGCTGGGGTCCGGTCGGCGCGCTGGTGATGGCCGGGGTCACCTACATCTCCTCGTCCGGCATCATCGCCAAGGTGCTGGCCGACCTGGGCCGGCTGGGCAACCGCGAAACCCCGGTGGTGCTGTCCATCCTCGTGTTCGAGGACCTGGTGATGGCCGTCTACCTGCCCATCCTGACCGCCTTCCTGATCGGCGTCGGGCTGGTCGGCGGGCTCACCGCGGTCGGGGTGTCGGTCGGCGTGCTGGCCGTGGTGCTGCTGGTGGCGCTGCGCTACGGGCGCTACGTCTCGCTCATCGTCGACTCCCCGGACCGCGAGGTGTTCCTGCTCAAGGTGCTCGGGCTGGCGCTGCTGGTGGCCGGGTTCTCCGCGGCCATGCAGGTGTCGGCGGCCGTCGGCGCCTTCCTGCTCGGGATCGCCATCTCCGGTTCCACGGCGGAGAACGCGACCAAGCTGCTGGAGCCGCTACGCGACCTGTTCGCCGCGGTGTTCTTCGTGGTCTTCGGGCTGAACACCGACCCGACATCGATACCGCCCGTGCTCGGCTGGGCCGTGGTGCTGGCCGTCGCCACCTCCGCCACCAAGATCGCCACCGGTTGGTGGGCGGCGCGCCGGCAGGGCATCGGCCCGCTCGGCCGGGCCCGGGCCGGGGCGGCGCTGGTCGCCCGTGGCGAGTTCTCGATCGTGATCGCCGGGCTGGCCGTGAGCTACAACGCGGTGGAGCCCGAGCTCGCCGCGCTGGCCACGGCGTACGTGCTGCTGATGGCCGTGGCCGGCCCGGTGGCCGCCCGCGTGGTGGAGCCGGTGGCCCGCTGGACCAGGGCCCGACTCGTCCGGACGGTCCCGGCCCAGGCGTGATCGCCCGGCGCGCGGCGGCGACGCCCGCGCATTCGCTACCGTCGATGTCGACATGAGCGCCACCATCCAGGCCACCGACCTCGCCGCCGGCCACGGCGCCCGCTCCCTGTTCTCCGGGCTCGACCTGATCGTCGCGCCGGGCGACGTGGTGGGACTGGTCGGCGCGAACGGGGCCGGCAAGTCCACGCTGCTGCGGCTGCTGGCCGGCGAGCAGCGACCGGAGGACGGCACCGTCACCCTCAGCCCGCCGGACGCCACGGTCGGGCACCTGCCGCAGGAGCCGGAGCGCCGCCCCGACGAGACGGTCACCGCGTTCCTGGCTCGGCGCACCGGCGTGGCCGCCGCCCAGGAGGCGATGGACGCTGCGGCCGCGGCGCTGGGCAGCGGCGCCCCCGGAGCCGATGATCTCTACTCCACCGCGCTGGAGCGCTGGCTGGCCCTGGGCGGCGCCGACCTCGAGGAACGCGCGGCCGCCGTGGCCGCCTCCGTCGGGCTCGGTGTCGAGCTGGACACCGCGATGACCGCGCTGTCCGGCGGGCAGGCCGCCCGCGCCGGGCTGGCCGCGCTGCTGCTGTCGCGCTACGACGTGCTGCTGCTGGACGAGCCGACCAACGACCTCGACCTGGACGGGCTGGAGCGCCTGGAGCGCTTCGTCACCGACCTGCGGTCGCCGGCGGTGATCGTCAGTCATGACCGGGAGTTCCTGGCCCGCACCGTGAACCGGGTGGTCGAGCTGGACCTGACCCAGCAGCAGGTCGGGACCTACGACGGCGGGTACGACGCCTACCTGGCCGAGCGGGAGGTGGCGCGGCGGCACGCCCGGGAGGCGTACGAGGCCTACGACGAGCGGCTCGGCGGGCTCAAGGAGCGGGCCCGCACCCAGCGCAACTGGATGGCTGCCGGGGTGCGCAACGCCCGCCGCAAGGCCACCGACCCCGACAAGTTCGTCAAGAACTTCCGCGCCGAGAGCAGCGAGAAGCAGGCGGCCAAGGCCCGCCAGACCGAGCGGTTGATCGAGCGGCTGGACGTGGTGGAGGAGCCGCGCAAGGAGTGGGAGCTGCGGATGTCGATCGCCGCCGCGCCGCGCTCGGGCACCGTGGTCGCGTCGATGAGCGGCGCCGTGGTGCACCGCGGCTCGTTCACCCTCGGCCCGATCGACGCCCGGGTCGACTGGGCGGACCGGGTGGTGATCACCGGCGCCAACGGCTCCGGCAAGACCACGCTGCTGCAGGCCCTGCTCGGCCGGATCCCGGTCGACGCCGGCAGCGCCGGGCTGGGCTCCGGGGTGCGGGTCGGCGAGATCGACCAGGCCCGCGAGCTGTTCCTCGGCCCGCAGCCGCTGGCCCGGACCTTCGCCGAGGCGGTGCCGGACTGGGGCACGGCCGAGGTGCGCACGCTGCTGGCCAAGTTCGGGCTCACCTCCGAGCACGTCCCCCGTCCGGCCGAGTCCCTGTCCCCCGGCGAGCGCACCCGGGCGGCGCTGGCACTGCTGCAGGCCCGCGAGGTGAACCTGCTGGTGCTCGACGAGCCCACCAACCACCTCGACCTGCCCGCGATCGAGCAGCTGGAGCAGGCGCTGGACAGCTTCGACGGCACCGTCCTGCTGGTCACCCACGACCGCCGGATGCTGGGCACCGTGCGCAGTACCCGGCAGTGGCTGGTCGCCGGCGGCCGGCTCGTCGAACGCTGACCCGCCGAGCCACCCGGCCGCGGGTCAGCTCCCGGCCTCGGCCCCGGCCAGCCACTGCGCGGTGTGCAGGTCGGTGATCAGCACGCTCAACCAGCCGCCGACCAGCGCCGCCCGGATCGCACCCCACTTGCGCACCCCGCCGGCCACCCCGACCCGGCGCGGGATCGCGCGCAGCGTGTCCGGGTCGATCCCGAGCACCCGTTCGTCCAGATCGGACACGATCGGCCGGCCCTCGGCGTCGAAGAAGCGGGTGCACACGTCGCCCACCGCCCCGAGCGCGCGCAGCCGCTCCTGGTCGTCGACCGCCAGCGCGTTGCCGCTCTCGCGCAGCAGCGGTGACGGCTCCAGGCTGCCCACCCCGACCAGCGCCATGGTCAGCCCCTGGTAGGCGTCCAGCACCGAGGCGATGTTCGGCTCGGTGACCAGCACCTGCCGCATCTCGCCGCTGGCCAGCAGCCCGGGCGCCATCAGGTAGCCGGCCTCGGCCCGGGTCAGCTGGGCGAGGCGCCCGGTCAGCCGGCTGGCCTGGGTCTGCACCGTGCTGTTGCCCACCCCGCCGAGCAGCTGCACCACCCGCTCGGCCACCTGCACCGAGCGCGGGTGCATGGCGTCCACGGTGGCCAGCAGCGTCGAGCTCCAGGACGAGATGCCGATCCGCTCGCCCCCGGTCAGCGTGGTCTCCAGGTACACCGCGGCGGCCGAGCCGAGGGCCTGCAGCACCGCGGTCTCGTCGGACAGCCCCTCGGTATCGGCCACCACCGCCTCGTCGAGGCCGAACCGGCGCTCGACGCGCTCCTCCAGGTCGGCGTGCACGCCACGCGGGGTGATCACGGCCGTGCGCACGATGCCCACCGCCACCGCCTGGCGCAGCAGCCGGGACACCCGGGGCTGGGAGATGTGCAGCTGGGCCGCGATCTGCGGCTGCCGCATCCCGCGCTCGTGGTACATCCGCGCGACCTTGGTCAGCAGCCGGATCTGGTCCTTGGGCACGCCCGCGCCCCCGGCGTCCAGCGCGGCGCTCGGCTCCTCACTCACCGGCCGGCCCTGCTGCCCGGTTCGGCCGCCCGGACCTGCCGATTCGCCACCGCATCACGATAGGCCCTCCGTTGATCACCGCCTCTTGACACGGTCCGGAGGCGCGCGTCACAGTGTACGCATGTCCAATCAGCGGCGACTAGATATTCATAGTCGGTTGGTCGTCGCACTGGTCGCGTTCGCTCTGATCGGCACCGGGTGCGCCCGCGTACCCGGGATCTACGTCTACGAGGCGCCCGGCGCGACCGCGGCCCCCGGCAGCGGCCCGTTCGACGCGGCCGGCTACGTCGACGGGATCTGGGCCACCCAGGTACTGCCCACCGTGAGCGAGAAAGCCGTCGACGCCGGCACCCTGCTGCCCGCCATCGAGGCCGACCCGGCCGCCGCCGGCGCCCAGTACGGGCGCCAGGCCGGGACCGGCAGCCCCTTCGCCTACCTGATCTCCGGCACCGGCACGGTCACCGCGCTGGACACGGCCAAGCCGTCCGGGCCGCTGACGGTGCAGGTCGGTGAGCGCACGGTGTACATCGCCACCGGCCCGGTGCTGGCCGGCACCGCGCTGCGGGACGCGATGGGCATCGACTTCAGCCAGTTCACCAACCAGCTCGACTACGCCGACGTGGCCACCCAGCTGAACGACCGGGCCAAGACCGACGTGATCGGGAAGCTGGACAAGGCCACCGTGGTCGGCAAGACCATCCGCTTCACCGGGGCGTTCGCGCAGCTCGGGAAGGCCCCGCCGCTGATCGTGCCGACCTCGATCGAGATCGCGGCATGACGGAACCCGAACCCGAGGTCGACGCCGTCCTCGTCGCCCGGGGCGTCAGCAAGTCCTACGGCGGGGTGCACGCGCTGCGCGACGTCACGTTCACCGCCTACCGCGGCCAGGTCAACGTGCTGGTCGGGGAGAACGGCGCCGGCAAGTCCACCTTGATGAAGATCCTTTCCGGCTCCGAGCAGCCGACCGCCGGTGAGCTGCTGCTCGACGGCGCCCCGTTGCAGCTCGCGGGCCCGCGGGACGCGATGGCCGCCGGGATCGGGATCATCCACCAGGAACTGAGCCTGTTCCCGAACCTGTCGATCGCCGAGAACATGTTCGCCGGGCGCGAGCTGCGCCGGGCCCGGCGCCTGGTCGACTTCGCCGCGCAGCGCGCCCGGGCCGCCGAGGTGCTGACCCGGCTCGGCCAGGATCTCGACCCGAACACGCTGGTCGCCGACCTGCCGATCGGTCAGCAGCAGCTGGTGGAGATCGGCCGGGTGCTGCTCGACGAGGTCCGCGTGTTGATCATGGACGAGCCCACGTCAGCGCTGTCCAACCACGAGGTCGACGTGCTGTTCGAGGTGATGGCCGACCTGCGCCGGCAGGACGTCACGATCATCTACATCTCGCACAAGCTCGACGAGTTCCGCCGGATCGGCGACCGGGTCACGGTGCTGCGCGACGGGCGCCTGGTGGCCACCGAGTCGATGAGCCGCACCGACACCTCGTGGATCGTCCGGCAGATGGTCGGGCGCGACCCGAACTCGCTGTTCACCCGCAGCGGCAACACCCCCGGCGAGGTGCTGCTGCAGGTCCGCGGACTGACCGCGCCCGGCCCGACCCGCCCGGTCGTCGACGACGTCTCGTTGTCCGTGGCCGCCGGCGAGGTGGTCGGGATCTACGGGCTGATGGGGGCCGGGCGCACCGAGTTGATGGAGTGCCTGATGGGCACCCGCCGTGCCCTGGTCGGCGAGATCAGCGTCCGCGGGCGGATCGAGACGAACGCCACCGTGAGCAGCCGGCTCGCGGCCGGACTCGCGCTGGTGCCCGAGGACCGGCAGCGCGACGGGCTGGTGCAGACCATGTCGGTGCAGAACAACGTGATCCTCACCGTGCTCGACCGGCTCACCCGCGGTGCGCTGCTGCGCGGCGGCCGGGAACGCTCGGTGGCCGAGCAGAAGGTGGCCGAGCTCGGCATCAAGATCCCCGGGCTGGCCGCGGCGGTGACCGCGCTGAGCGGCGGCAACCAGCAGAAGGTGGTGCTGGCCAGGGCGCTGCTCACCGACCCGGTGGTACTGCTGCTCGACGACCC
>DATMDS010000269.1:0-2564 GCA_035557575.1 Pseudonocardia sp.
ACCGACGGGTCGCCGACCGCACCGAGCAGGATGGCGTCGTGCTGCTGCAGCTCCGTGAGAACCGACTCGGGCAACAGCTCGCCGGTGGAGTGCCAGCGTGCGGCGCCCAGGTCGTAGGTGGTGGTCTCGGCGCCGGGCGATACCTCGTTGAGGACCTTCAGCGCCTCGTCGATGACCTCCGGTCCGATGCCGTCGCCGGGAATGACCGCAAGCCGCATGCCTGATGTCCTCTCTTCACGTGGCGTTACCGCACGTTACCGAATGCAAGAATGCCGGCACCCGACCCGCTACCCCACCGGTGTCACCCTTCCGGGGTCACCCGAGTGGGGGTCACCCGCCGGTCGGTGGACGATCCGCAGTACGGGTCAGCCGACCCGTGACACGCAGCGACACACCCCCCTGCTGGGGGTCATTGTGCCCGCTGCCGGCCACCGCGCCGCCGTCGGCCCGGCTAGCCGTCGAAGGAGATCAACCGGGTGGTGCGTGCCCCGATCGAGGCACCGATCGGCTCCAGCACGCCCGGGTCGACGGGCCGGTCGACCCGCAGCAGCATGATGGCGTCGGTGCCGTCGGTCGTCTGGCTCATCTGAGCGGCCTCGATGTTCACCGCCGCCTCGCCGAGCAGCGAGCCGACCCGGCCCATCACGCCCGGGCGGTCGGCGTACTCGAGCAGCACCATGTCGCCCTCGGCACGCAGGTCGAAGTGCCGGCCGTTGACCTCGACCAGCTTCTGCACCTGGGCGCGCCCGGTCAGGGTGCCGGAGACGGTGATCGAGTCCCCGTCCGGCATCGCGGCCCGCAGCTGCACCACGCTGCGGTGGTTCTCGCTCTCCGGGGCCGTGGTCAGGTCGACGTCGACACCGCGGTCGGCGGCCAGGCCGGGCACGTTGACGAACGTGACCTGGTCCTCGACGACGTGGGTGAACAGCCCGCGCAACGCGGCCAGCTGCAGCACCGTGACGTCCTCGGCGGCCAGCTCCCCGGCCACGTCCACGGTGACCGAGCTGGGCACCCGGCCGGCCAGCGCGTAGAGCGTCATGCCCAGCTTCTGCACCAGCGGCAGCCAGGGCCGCACCTCCTCCCCGACCACGCCGTTGACCTGCACGTTCACCGCATCCGGCACGAACTCGCCGGCCAGCGCAAGCTGCACCGAGCGGGCCACGTCGGTGCCGGCCCGGTCCTGCGCCTCCTCGGTGGACGCGCCCAGGTGCGGCGTGACGACGACCTGCGGCAGCTCGAACAGCGGGCTGGAGGTGGTCGGCTCGGAGAGGTAGACGTCGATGCCGGCGCCCCCGACGTGGCCGCTGCGCACCGCTTCGGCCAGCGCGTCCTCGTCGACCAGGCCACCGCGGGCGGCGTTCACGATCAGCACCCCGGGCTTGGTCAGGGCGAGCTGGTCCTTGCCGATCAGCCCGAGGGTCTCCGGAGTCTTGGGCAGGTGGATGGAGACCGCGTCGGCCCGCCGGAGCAGCTCGTCCAACGGCAGCAGCTCGATGCCCAGCTGCGCGGCCCGGGCCGGCGCCACGTAGGGATCGAAGGCGATCAGCTCGACGTCGAAGGCGGCCAGCCGCTGCGCCACCAGCTGACCGATCTTGCCGAGCCCGACGATGCCGACGGTCTTGCCGCCCAGCTCGACGCCGGTGAAGGAGCTGCGCTTCCACTGCCCGGCGCGCAGGCTGGCGTCGGCTGCCGGGATGTGCCGGGCGGCGGCCAGCAGCAACGCGACCGCGTGCTCGGCGGCGGAGCGGATGTTCGAGGTGGGCGCGTTCACCACCATCACGCCGCGCGCGGTGGCCGCCTGGACATCGATGTTGTCCAGGCCGACGCCGGCTCTGGCCACCACCTTGAGGCGGGTGGAGGCGGCCAGCATCTCGGCGTCGACGTGGGTGGCCGAGCGCACCAGCAGCGCGTCGGCGTCGGCGACGGCCGCCAGTAGCGCGGGGCGGTCGGTGCCGTCCACGTGACGGATGTCGACGTCGTCGCCCAGCAGGGCGACCGCCGACGGGGCGAGCTTCTCGGCGAGCAGGACGACAGGGCGGGTGGCAGCGGTGCTCACGGCGGTTTCGTGCTCCCGATTCGGTGACGGCTTACATGCCGATCGTAGTTGCGCCTCGCGGCGCCGGTCGCCGGGGCGTGCTCAGCGCGACCCGCGCACCTCAGGACACGCGCTCCCGCCGCCCCGCCGCCGGTCGCTCGCTTCGAGCCCGCGTGGCCTCGCTCCCCCCTCGCCGGCTCGCTCCCCGGCTCCGTGGGCTCCCCGGCCTCGCTCCCCGGGCCCGGCTCGCTCCCTGGTCTCCTTGGGCTCCCCGGGCTCCCCCACCGGGCTCCCCGGGCTCCCCCACCGGCTCCCCCGGCTCCCCCGCCGAGCGAACGGCACTTTCGCACGAACCTATCGTGCGAAAGTGCCGTTCGTTCGGGCTCCGAGGCGCGGGGGACCGGGGCAGAACGGGCGGCGCGGGCTGGGCGGCGCGGGCTGGGCGGCGCGGGACGAGCGGCGCGGGCTGGGCGGCGCGGGACGAGCGGCGCGGGGTGGGCGGCGCGGAGGTCAGGTCGCCTTGGAGCCG
>DATMDS010000270.1:0-30796 GCA_035557575.1 Pseudonocardia sp.
CATCAACACGATGGTCGACCAGCTCTCGTCGTTCGCCGACGAGGTCACCCGGGTCGCCCGCGAGGTCGGCACCGAAGGCAAGCTCGGCGGCCAGGCCGAGGTCCAGGGCGTGGCCGGCACCTGGCGGGACCTGACCGAGAACGTCAACCAGCTGGCCTCCAACCTGACCGACCAGGTCCGCAACATCGCCCAGGTCACCACGGCGGTCGCACTCGGCGACCTGTCCCAGAAGATCACCGTGGACGCCCGCGGCGAGATCCTCGAGCTCAAGAACACCGTCAACACGATGGTCGACCAGCTCTCCTCGTTCGCCGACGAGGTGACCCGGGTGGCCCGCGAGGTCGGCACCGAGGGCAAGCTCGGTGGGCAGGCCCAGGTCCGTGGCGTGTCCGGCACCTGGCGGGACCTCACCGAGAACGTCAACCAGCTGGCCTCCACGCTGACCACCCAGCTGCGGGCGATCTCCGCGGTGTCCACCTCGGTGGCCAGCGGTGACCTGACCCAGCAGATCCGGGTGGCCGCCTTCGGCGAGGTCGCCGAGCTGAAGAACAACATCAACCAGATGATCGCCGCGTTGCGCACCACCACCACGGCCAACGCCGAGCAGGGCTGGTTGGACTCGCACCTGGCCAGGGTCAGCGGGCTGCTGCAGGGCCAGCGCGACCTCGGCGAGGTCTGCCAGATGCTCATGGACGAGGTCGCACCGCTGGTGAACGCCCAGGTCGGGGCGTTCTTCCTGGCCGCGGAGCCGGCCGGGCTGGTGGACGAGCGGGCCCGGCGTTGGGTGATGGCCGGCGGCTACGCCACCACCCCCGGTGACCCGCCGCTGTCCTTCGGCGCCGGGGACGGGCTGGTCGGGCAGGCCGCTGCCACCCGCAGGGCGGTGCTGGTGGAGAACGTGCCCGCGGACTACCTGCCGATCCGTTCCGGCGTGGGCGCGACCTCTCCGCGCGCGGTGGTGGTGTTGCCCGTGCAGTTCGAGGACGAGTGCCTCGGGGTGATCGAACTCGGCTCGGTGGAGCCGTTCTCGTCGCTGTACCTGGCCTTTCTGGAGCGGCTGGTCGGGATCATCGGGGTGGCGATCGCCACGATCCGGGCCAACCGACGCACCGAGGAGCTGCTGGGCCAGTCGCAGCGGCTGACCCTCGAGCTGCAGGACCAGTCGGCCGAGTTGCAGCGGACCAACGCGGAGCTGGAGGAGAAGGCCGAGCAGCTGTTCCAGCAGAACCGCAACGTCGAGGTGAAGAACCTGGAGATCGACGCCGCTCGGCGCGGCGTCGAGGAGAAGGCCCAGCAGCTGGCCCTGGCCAGCCAGTACAAGTCGGAGTTCCTGGCCAACATGAGCCACGAGCTGCGCACGCCGCTGAACTCGCTGCTGCTGCTGTCCCGGCTGCTGGCCGACAACCCGAACCACAACCTGACCGACAAGCAGATCGAGTTCGCCAGCACCATCCACAGCGCCGGCTCGGACCTGCTCCGGCTGATCGACGACATCCTGGACCTGTCCAAGATCGAGGCCGGTCGGGTGGACGTGGACCCGGCGCCGATGGAGCTGGCCTGGGTGCGCAGCCACGTCCGGCAGGCCTTCGGCCCGCAGGCCGAGGAGAAGGGCCTGGAGCTGCGCATCGAGGTCGATCCCGCGGTGCCGAAGATGATCACTACGGATCGCCAGCGGCTGCAGCAGGTCCTGCGCAACCTGCTGGCGAACGCGATCAAGTTCACCGACTCCGGGCACGTCGAGCTGCAGATCGGGCTGGCTCCGGCCGGCGCGGGCCACGGCCTCGAGTCGCTCGACTCGGCCGACTCAGTGATCGTTTTTGCGGTGCGGGACACGGGCATCGGCATCCCGGCCGACAAGCTGGAGATGATCTTCGAGGCGTTCCAGCAGGCCGACGGCACCACCAGCCGCAAGTACGGCGGCACCGGTCTCGGGCTGTCGATCTCCAAGGAGCTGGCCCGGATGCTCGGCGGCAAGATCGAGGTGTCGTCCGCGGTGGGCCGTGGATCCCGCTTCGCGCTGTTGTTGCCCGGCGAGCTGCCGGGCGGCACCACCATGACCTCGACGGCCCGGCTGCTGCAGGCCTCGGCCGCCGACCTCCCCGAGTGGTCGCCGCCGGATCGGACCCCGCCGGGCCGGGGCCCGACGGATCTCGCGCCGCAGCCCGGTTCCGGTGGCGCCGCGGCGATCCTGCGGACCGGCTCCGGCCCGGCCGGGGTGCGCTCCACCCCGGAGCTCGCCGGGGTCACCG
The DNA here is from genome assembly GCA_035557575.1 of Pseudonocardia sp. Lineage (GTDB taxonomy): Bacteria > Actinomycetota > Actinomycetes > Mycobacteriales > Pseudonocardiaceae > Pseudonocardia. The sequence continues at coordinate 2,250 of DATMDS010000270.1, forward strand.
TGCTGATCGTCGACGACGACGTCCGGAACGTGTTCGCGCTGACCAGCGCGCTGGAGCTGCACGGACTGCAGGTGATCTACGCCGACAACGGGCTGGACGGCATCCGGCTGCTCACCGAGCATCCCGAGGTGGATGTGGTGTTGATGGACGCGATGATGCCCGACCTGGACGGCAACGAGACCACCCGCCGGATCCGGGCGCTGCCGCGGGGCGGGGATCTGCCGGTGGTGTTCCTCACCGCCAAGGCGATGCCCGGCGACCGGGAGTCGAGCCTGGCCGCCGGGGCCACCGAGTACGTCACCAAGCCGGTCGACCTGGACGAGCTGCTGTCGCTGATGGCCGCCTGGGTGGGTCCGGCATCGGACCGGCTGGCCACCCCGGTGCTGCTGCCGGGCAACGCGGCCGGGGAGAGCCCCTCATGACTGCTCGCCCGCTGGCCCGCGTGCTCGCCGTCGACGACCGCCGGGAGAACCTGCTGGCCCTGCAGGCCATCCTGGAGGGGCTGCCGATCGAGATGGTCGCGGTGACCAGCGGTGAGGACGCGTTGAAGCGGCTGCTGGTCGACGACTACGCGGTCATCCTGCTGGACGCGCACATGCCGGGCATGGACGGATTCGAGACCGCAGGGCACGTCAAGCAGCGCGAGCGCACGCGGCACATCCCGATCCTGTTCCTGACCGCGGTCGACTACGACCCGCACCTGGCGTTCCGCGGGTACCAGGCGGGTGCGGTGGACTACATCACCAAGCCGTTCGACCCGTGGGTGCTGCGTTCGAAGGTCGCGGTGTTCGTCGACCTGTGGATGATGCACACCCAGCTCGCCCAGCGGGCCCAGGAATGCCAGCTGCTGCGGGCGGCCGTGGACGATGCCGCCGCGCTGCTCGACGAGCCCGAGGCGGATGCCGTCGCGAAGGCCCGGGAGCGGCTGCTCGCGGTGCGCGCCAGCACCGGCTGACGCGCCGCGCACGGCCCCGGCCGACCACCGCCGACCGGGGCCGCGTCGTCAGCTCTTGAAGGCGTCCTTGATCTTCTCGCCGGTCTGCTTGAGGTTCCCCTTCGCCTGGTCGGCGTGGCCCTCGGTCTCGAGCTGCTCGTCGTCGGTGGCGCGGCCGGCGGTCTCCTTGGCCTTGCCCTTCAGCTCCGTGGTCTTGGCGGCCATCTTGTCCTCGGTAGCCATGCTGCCTCCCGTAGTTGTCGGTGCTGGCTTCGGTGCTGGGGACTACCCGTACCGGAAGGCCGCTACACCGCGGGCCTCAGCTCGGGTCGGAGGCCAGGCACAGACAGAAGGGATGGCCTGCGGGATCGAGGAACACCCGGAAGGTGGTGCCGGGCTGGAGCTCGTGCTTACGGGCCCCGATCGCCAGCACCCGGGCCTCCGCCGCATCCAGGTCGGCGACGTCCAGATCGAGGTGGAACTGCTGGGGATGCTCGGCACCGGGCCACTGCGGCGGCGTGTGGTCGGGTGCGAGCTGGAACGCCAGCGCCCACCCTCCCGGCTGCCCGGCGAGCTGGTACCAGTCGTCCTCGGCCCGCACGATCGACGCTCCGGTGAGCTCCGAGTAGAACTCGGCGAGCACCGCGGGCTCCCGGCAGTCCAGCACCGTGGTGACGAAACTCGTGATGGCGGTCATGGACGCAGACGCTAGCCAGCCACCCCGACAGTTCCCGCACCCCCGCCCGATCCGCGCGACGGTCAGCACGGACGCAGCACGAAACCGGTGTACCCGTAGTCGGCCCCGTGCCGGCGCCAGATGTCGATCTCCCGCCCGACCTCGTCCAGCGCCGCGGGGTCGACTCCGCGGGCGCGCAGCACGTCCAGCCGGCGGGCCAGCGGGTCGTAGTAGCCCGCCCAGTCCGACTCCGGCAACTGGTAGGTGGCCAGCACCCGCCACCCCCGGTCGAGTGCGGCGCGGGCGTTGCCGTCGAGCGCCCGCATGACCGGGTAAGCGGTCTGCCAGAACGCGCGGGCGCCCGTGGCCGGGGTGGCGGTGGTCCACTCGGCCTCGGTGAGCACCAGCGCGCCGGACGGCGAGAGCAGCCGTCGCCAGGCCGCGAGCGCCGCGTCGAACCCCATGAGGTAGGCCGACCCCTCGGCCCACAGCAGGTCGATGGAGCCGTCGGCGACGGGCAGGTCGAACAGCGACGCCGCGACCGGGTGGATCCGGTGGCCGAGTCCGGCCTCGGCGGCGGCGGCCCGCAGCCGCACCAGGAAGGGCCGGTGGACGTCGACCGCCAGCACCGTTCCGCCGGTGTCGGCGGCGAGTACCAGGCTGGCGGCGCCGGTGCCGCAGCCCACGTCCAGCACCCGCGGGCGCGGGGCCAGCGGACCGGCGAGCCGCAGCAGCTGCCGGGTGGTGTCCACGGATCCGGGCGCTTCCCGGGGCAGGCCGTCGTGTGCCATCCAGAAGATCTGTTCGGGGGTCACCGAGGCATCATGCCGACGGACGGGCCCGAAGCGGTCGACCACCGCCGCGAAAGGGCGACATCTGCGCGCACCGGTGCGGCCGGGTCCGGTCACGGCCGGAACCGGACTGCGCACCCAGCCAGATCCTCGCCATCGCCCAGCCCCCTCGGCAGGATCGTGCCGGTGCGTCACACCCCGCGTCCGAGGATCTCCCGTTGAACGGAAACTGAGCCGCGCAATTGCGGTCCGGATTCTCACCCAGCGATACGACGATCACGCACTCAGGGCAGGAAGCGGCCTACCAGCCGGGCCGCGACCGGCGCCAGTAGCAGCATCACGATGACCCGCAGGATCTGCACCGCGACCACGAAGGTCACGTCGACACCGGAGGAGATGGCGGTGGCCAGCACGGCGTACACGCCGCCCGGCGTCGTGGCGAGGTAGCCCTCGAGCGGGCTGGCCCCGGTGAGCAGCGAGAGCACCAGCCCGAGCCCGGCGCACGACACGATCACCGCCACGATCAGCGCGCTGGCCAGCGGCAGCACCCCGAGCACCGTGCGCAGGCTGTCCCGGGTGAACCGCAGGCCGGCCTGCCAGCCGATCACCGCGTACGCGATCTCGACGACAGCCGCCGGCGGGCTCGCCCCGAACGACCAGCCGGCCAGGCTCAACGCCAGCGCCACCACCAGCGGGCCGAGCAGCCCGCCGGCCGGGACCCGGACCAGCCGGGCCAGGCCGAGCCCGGCCCCGAGGCAGACCAGCAGGAACCCGACGTCCACCCACCACGGCGGGCCGATCTCCGGTGGGCCGGGCCCGGCGGCGTCGCCGCCGATGCGCGCCCCGTAGACGAGTGCCGCGACCACCGGCATGCTCGCGGTGACCACGCCGACGCGCAGGTACTGCACGACCGCCACCACCCGGTCGTCGCCGCCGAGATCGCGGCTGATCGCGGTGAGGCCGGAGGCGCCGCCCGCGGTGAGGGCCAGCATGCCGGTCAGCGGGGTGACGCCGCGGGAGCGGCCCATGAGCAGCCCGGCGACCATGCTCACCGCGAGGGTGGCCACCCCGGACAGCAGCACCGGCAGCACGTCGCCGGCCAGCCCGGCCAGCGTGTCCGGCCGGGCCACCACCCCGATGACGACCCCGATCACCGCCTGCGCACCGATCGACGCCGCGGGCGGGATCATGCCGGGGGCCCGGCCCGAAAGGGCCAGCCCGGTGGCGGCGATCAGGCCGGCGAACAGTGCGGGGGAGGGCACCCCGAGCGCGGCCATCACCGCGGTCCCCGCACCGGTGACCCCGACCAGCCACGCCCACCGGCGCACGGTCGGGCCCGGCCGCCGCCGTCGCTCGCCGTCGCCCCTCACCGGACGCCACGCTACGGCCGGCTGCGGTCCGATCCGATCGAATGTGCTTCAGGACGCGATGTCGTAGACGATCTCGACGTCGACCCGCAGCTCCTGGGTGCCGGCCAGGATCGGGACGGCGGCCTGGGCGGCCGCCGCGTCGCGCTGGTAGGGGGTCGGCGGTGCCGCGGCCGGGATCTCGGTGATCGACCGGACCGGACCGAGCCGCACACCGGCCGCCTCGGCCAGCTGGCGGGCCTGCTGCTGGGCCCGACGTACCGCGTCGGCCCGGGCCCGGGAGCGTGGCTCGGACTCGTCGGCCAGCGAGAACTCGACCTGCTGCACCCGGATGGCGTCACCCGCGGCCGCTCCGGCCGCGTCGATGACCGCACCGGCGCGGGCGACGTCGCGCAGTGTGGCCCGTACCTGGTTGGTCACCTCGTATCCGGTGACCGCGCCGGAGTTCGGATCGTAGGTGGGGTTGACCGCGAGCTGGCTGGTCTGGAGATCGGGTTCGGCCACCCCGGCCGCCCGCAGCGCGTCCATCGTGGCCGCGGCCAGCCCGTTGTTGGCCTGCAGGGCCGGCCCGGCGGCATCGGCGCGGGTCTGCACCCCGAGCTGGACGGTCAGCGTGTCGGGCGTGCTGGTCACCGTGCCGGTGCCGCGGGCCGTGATCCGCGGCGGCTCGGCCCCGGCCGGACCGGCCGGGGCCGCACAGCCGGTGAGGACCCACCCGGCGAGCAGGACCGCCATCGCGCAGGACACACGTCGCATCGGAAACTCCGTTCTCGGGGCTGTCCCGACCACGACGGGACCCGGCTCCTGCCGGGTTGCACGGCATCCTCGGGGAGACCGGATCGTGACCGGCGCGGCCCATCGGAGCCAGGACAGCCCGCCGGAGTCAGGACAGGTTGAGGATCTCCCCGTCCGCGTCCAGGTCGATCGTGTGCGCCGCGGGGTGCGCGCCCAGGCCGGGCATGGTGCGCATGTCGCCGCAGATCGGGTAGACGAAGCCGGCGCCGACCGAGGCCCGCACCTCGCGCACCGGCAGCCGCCAGCCGGTCGGCGCCCCGCGCAGCGTCGGGTCCGACGAGATGGACAGGTGCGTCTTGGCGATGCACACCGGTAGGTGCCCGAAGCCGTTGCGCTCGTAGGCGTCGATCTGTCGGCTCGCGGACATGTCGTAGTCCACGCCGTCGGCCCCGTAGACCCGCCGCGCCACCGTCTCGATCTTCTCCCGGAGCCCGGCCTCGTCGGGGTAGAGGAAGTGGAAGTCCGAGGGCTCCTCGGCCGCCTCGGCCACCGCGTCGGCCAGGTCGGTGGCGCCGGCACCACCCTTGGCGAAGTGCGTGCACACCGCGACCCGGGCGCCCATCGATTCGGCGATCTCCCGGATCGCCCGGTGCTCGGACGGGTGGTCGCCGGGGAAGGCGTTGATCGCCACCACCGGCGACACCCCGTGCAGCCGGATGTTCTCGATCTGCTTGCGCAGGTTGGCCCCGCCGGCGTGCACGTCGTCCGGGTTCTCGGCCAGCAGCGCCTCGGGCAGCGCCTTGCCCGCCACCACCTTGAACTTGCCCGAGTGCACCTTGAGCGCGCGCACGGTGGCCACCACCACCGCGGCGTCCGGGGTCAGCCCGGATGCCCGGCACTTGATGTTGAAGAAGCGCTCGGCCCCCATGTCCGCGCCGAACCCGGCCTCGGTGATCAGGTACTCGCCGGCGTGAATGCCGATCAGGTCGGCGACCACGGAGGAGTTGCCGTGCGCGATGTTGCCGAACGGCCCGGCGTGCACCAGCACCGGCGTGTTCTCCAGCGTCTGCAACAGGTTCGGGGCCATCGCGTCGCGCATGATGACGGCCATCGCGCCGGCCCCGCCGATGTCCTCGGCGGTCACCGGCTTGCCGGCGTGGGTGTAGCCGACCACGATCCGGCCCATCCGCTCGCGCATCTCGGGCACCGAGCGGGCCAGCGCGAAGATGGCCATCACCTCCGACGCGGCGGTGATGTCGAAGCCGGTCTGCCGCGGTACACCGTCCATCCTGGATCCGAGGCCGACGATCACGTTGCGCAGCACGCGGTCGTTGACGTCCAGCACCCGGCGCCAGGTGATGTTGTGCGGGTCGATGCCGCAGGCGTTGCCCTGGAACAGGTGGTTGTCCAGCACCGCGGAGAGCATGTTGTGCGCCGCGGTGACCGCGTGGAAGTCGCCGGTGAGGTGCAGGTTCAGCGTCTCCATCGGGACGACCTGGGAGTAGCCGCCGCCGGCCGCGCCGCCCTTGATGCCGAACGTCGGGCCCATCGACGGCTGCCGCAGCGCCACCGTGGCCCGCCGGCCGGTGCGGCGCATCGCCTGGCCGAGCCCGACGGTGGTGGTGGTCTTGCCCTCGCCGAGCGGGGTGGGGGTGACGGCGGAGACCACGACGTACTTGGCCTTCGGTCGGTCGGCCAGCTCGTGGATGGCGTCCAGCTCGATCTTCGCGGTGTGCCGGCCGTACGGGGTGACCAGGTGCGGGTCGATGCCCATATCGGCGGCGATCTCGGTCAGCGGCTTGAGGGTCGCCGCCTTGGCGATCTGCAGGTCGGTCGGGAAGCCCATCAGACCGTCCCCCCGTCGCCCAGATCCCCGTCGGCAAGACCGGCAGCGGCCCGCAGCTCGGCGGCCCGGTCGGTGCGTTCCCAGGTGAAATCGGGGTCGTCGCGGCCGAAGTGCCCGTAGGCCGCTGTCCTGGAGAAGATCGGCCGGTGCAGTTGCAGGTGCCGCCGGAACGCCCCGGGGCGCAGGTCGAAGTGCTCGTCGACCAGCTTGCGGATGGTCGGCAGCGGCACGTGCTCGGTACCGAACGTCTCCACCAGCAACGACAGCGGGCGGGCGACGCCGATCGCGTAGGCCACCTGTACCTCTACTTTCTCCGCCAGTCCGGCGGCGACGATGTTCTTCGCCACCCAGCGCGCCGCATAGGCCGCCGAGCGGTCCACCTTGGATGCGTCCTTGCCGGAGAAGGCGCCGCCACCGTGCCGGGCGAAACCGCCGTAGGTGTCGACGATGATCTTCCGGCCGGTCAGGCCGGCGTCGCCGACCGGGCCGCCGATCACGAACCGGCCGGTGGGGTTGACGAAGAAGTTCTCCGCCAGCTCCTCGGCCGAGTACAGCTCGGACGGGAGCTCGGGCAGCACCACGTGCTCCCACAGGTCCTTGCGGATCTGCTCGGTGGTGGCCTCCTCGGCGTGCTGGGTCGAGATCAGCACCTTCTCCACCGCTACCGGGGCACCGTCCCGGTAGCGCACGGTGACCTGCGTCTTCCCGTCGGGGCGCAGGTAGGGGAGCGTGCCGTCCTTGCGCACCGCGGCCAGCCGGCGAGCGAGCCGGTGCGCCAGCGCGATCGGCAGCGGCATCAGCTCCGGGGTCTCGGAGGTGGCGAAGCCGAACATCATGCCCTGGTCGCCGGCGCCTGCCCTGTTCAGGTAGTCGTCGGCCAGTTCGTCCTCGGACAGGTGCGCGCGCAGTTCCTGGGCGGCATCCACGCCCTGGGCGATGTCCGGAGACTGCTTGTCCAGCGCGATCATCACCGCGCAGTGGTGGCCGTCGAAGCCGAAGCTGCCGTCGTCGTAGCCGATCGCGCAGATGGTCCGACGGACCACGTCGCTGAAGTCGACGGGCGTGCTGGTGGTGATCTCCCCGGCCACCACGACCAGTCCGGTGGTGATCAGGGTCTCGCAGGCCACCCGGGAGTTCGGGTCACCGGCCAGCGCGGCGTCCAGGATCGCGTCCGAGATCTGGTCGGCGATCTTGTCGGGATGGCCCTCGGTCACGGACTCCGAGGTGAACAGGTGCTCGTTGTCGGCCAGCGGCATCATCCGGTGGACTCCCTCAGCAGGCGTTCGCGGACCTGGGTGGCCGCGGTGGTCATGGCGTGCAACTTGGCCCGCGCGACCGGCGCCGGCAGGTGTCGCAGGCCGCAGTCGGGCGTGATCACCATCCGTTCCGGCGGCACGATCTTGCACGCGCGCTCGATGCGGTCGATGACCAGGTCGACCGGCTCCACGTCGTCGGTCTTGACGTCCAGTACGCCGACGCCGACGGTGCGGTCCCAGTCGTGTCGGCCGATCAGCTGCAGGTCCTCGTCGCCCTTGCGGGCGAACTCCAGCAGCAGCTGGTCGACCCCGGTGTCCAGCACGGCCGGGAACAGGAAGTCGTAGTGGCCCTCCCAGAGCGGGCGGGCGTAGCGGTTGCCGTAGCAGACGTGCAGCGCCCAGGTCACCGGCACGTCCGCGGTCACCACGTTGACCGCGGCCATCGCCAGCTCGACCTGCTCCGGGTAACCGGCCAGGAACGGCTCGTCGAGCTGCAGCAGCTGCGCGCCGGCCGCGGCCAGGGCGCGGGCCTCCGCGTTGAGCACCCGGGCCAGGTCCAGCACCAGCTCGGTGCGCCGAGGGTAGGCGTGGTCGTCGCAGCGCAGCCGCCGGGACAGCGAGAACGGCCCGGTCATCGAGAACCGCACCGGCCGGTCGGTGTGCGCGAGGGTGAAGCGCAGGTCCGGCGCCAGCCCGAGGGGGCCGGGGCCCGGTTCGACCAGCCGACCGGTCAGGTGCAGGTCCAGATAGTCGAAGTAGAACGCCTTCACCGGGTTCGGCGCCTGCACCCCGGGGACCCGGGACAGCAGGTAGTCGACGTCGTTGTCGCGGCGCAGCTCGCCGTCGGAGACGATGTCGATGCCGGCGACCTCCTGGTCCTTCAGCGCCGCCTTGACCGCCATGTCGTGCATGTCGGCCAGCTGGGTGCGGCTCACCGCGCCGTGGTGCACGCCGGTCTTGGCCCGTTCCAGCCAGTCCGGCACCGACCACGACCCGATCACCGAGGTGGGCAGCAGCGGGTGTGCCGCACCGGTGCCGGCCATCAGTCCCGCACCTGCGCGGTCATCGTCACCACGTGGCCGCCGTCCGGCGCGAACGGCGCGAAGGCGACGTCGAATCCCTTGCGCGCCCCGATGTGCGCGAGCAGCGGGCCGTTCACCCAGTTGACCACGGAGCCGTCGTACTTGCCGGGCCCGCGGAACGAGACCCGGTACTGGTGCGGGTCGGTGACCACGATGTCGTGGCACTGCAGGCTGCCGTAGGGGTGCAGCAGCGGAAGCGTCTCGGCGAAGCTGGTGGCGGCCCCGTTGGAGACGTGCATCCGCATGTCGCCACCCGTCGACAGCAGTGGGCGCAGCAGCTCGCCGCTGATCCCGGGGGCGATCTCGTAGGTGTCCAGCCCCTGCAGCGGCACATAGCGTTCCTGCAGCCGCAGGCCCTGCCAGCAGTCCCGCCAGAACTCGACCGCGTCGGCCGTCCCGCGCGGGAAGTGCTGCGGTGCCGCCTCGGCCAGCAGCTCCGGGCCGAGCCGCAGCAGCTTGTCCACCAGCGTGCGCAGGCCCTCGGGCGGGACGCCGAGCCGGTGCGCGACGGCCCCGGCCGCGTCGGCGGGCAGGTAGGCGCGGGACTGCACCAGGTGTTCGCGCTGACCGATGGTGGCGATCTCGTCGGTCGGCAGGTTGTCGTAGACGTTGGAGATGTAGACGAAGAACGCCTTGAACCGCAGGAACGCCAGCGAGGTCAGCGGGCGTCTCGCGTCCAGCACGAACGAGCTGACCCGGTCGCGGTGCTCAGCGACCTCGGCCCGGGCCAGCTCCAGCACGTGCGGCGAGTAGTCGCACATCAGGTAGTGCAGCCGCCGGTGGTAGTCGCGCCCGTGCGCCCGGTCCATCTCGACGAAGGTGTCCAGCCAGGTCCGGGCCTGCCCGCCGTTGCCGACGCCGAGCTCGACGACGTACAGCTCCTCGGGCAGCGCCCGGCGCTCGGCGAGGCCGTCCCAGATCGCGAACAGCCCGGCGATGGTCTCCCGGACCGGCGCCACGTCGCGGGCCTTGCTGCGGCCGCCGGGCAGCGCCGACTCGTACCCCTGCCCGGTCGCCTCCTCCCAGTGCCGCAGGTGCAGCCAGTAGAGGGTGTTGAACCCCCAGATCCGGCTGTGCCGGGTCGGTCCCCACTCCTCCAGTGTGATGTGGTCGCGCGGGCCGCCGCTGCGGTGCGCGTGCAGCGCGGCGGCGACCGCGGTGGCGACCCCGTCCGGGTCGGAGCCTGCGGTGCGGCGCAGGTCGACGGCCAGCTCCAGCGCGGCGCTGCCGACCACCGGCCGCAGCTCGACCGGTGCGGAGAAGCCGTTGCGGTACTGGATCCAGTCGACGAAGACCCGCAGCCGGGACAGGTCCAGATCGTCGGCCGCCGGGTCGGCGATCAGGGCGTCGAGCACCGGGGCCAGCGCGGCGGAGAGGTCCACCGCGCTCTTGCCCCGCAGCCGGGACGTGGGCCGGATCTCAACCAGCACGGGTGGCCTCGGCGTCGGCGAAGGGCTCCGGCACGGGGTCGCGGCGCACCCCGGCACGCTCCAGGATCTCCGGCACCCCGCGCTCGTAGCCGAAGGCCATCACGTGCACGCCGCGCACGCCGGGCGTCTCGCGCAGCTGCTGGATGGTCTCCACACAGGCGGTCACGCCCTCCGCGGCCACCCGGTCGGACGGGACCCCGCGCAGCCGGCGCACCAGCTGGTCGGGCACGTGTATGCCGGGCACGCTGGTCCGGATGAACTCCAGCGCGCGCAGCGAGCGGATCGGCCCGACCCCGGCCAGCACCGCGCAGCGCTGCGCCAGCCCGCGGTCGGACACCTCGGCCATGAAGCGACCGAACGCGGGCAGGTCGAACACGAACTGGGTCTGGCAGAACTGGGCGCCGGCGGCGATCTTCTTCCCCAGCCGGACGGGGCGGAAGCCCACCGGTGGGGCGAACGGGTTCTCCACGGCGCCGATCAGGAAGCCGGGCGCCGGGTCGACGGATCGCCCGGAGAGCAGCCGCCCCTCGTCGCGCATGGTGCGCGCGGTCCAGATCAGCTGCACGCAGTCCAGGTCGTAGACCGGCTTGGCCTCCGGGTCGTGGCCGAACCGTGGGTGGTCCCCGGTGAGCAGCAGGACGTTCGGGATGCCCAGGGTGGCCGCGGAGATCAGGTCGGACTGCAGGGCGATCCGGTTGCGGTCCCGGCAGGTCAGCTGCATCACCGGCGGCACGCCGGCGCGGGCGGCCAGCACGCTGCCGGCCATGCTGGACAGCCGCACGTGCGCGCCCTGGTTGTCGGTGACGTTGGCCGCGTCCACCCAGCCGCGCAGCCGGTGCGCGGCGCGTTCGATCGCGCCGGCGTCCACCCCGCGCGGCGGGCCGATCTCGGCGGTGACCACGAACCGGCCGGAGCCGATGGCCTCGCGCAGGCTCATCGCCCCGACCTCATCGCCCCGACCTCATCTCCCGGGCCTCATCGCTGCGGTCCGACCGTGGGCAGGCCCAGGTCCACCGGGGCGCGGTGCACCGAGGGCGGCTGCCCGAGCCCGGGGTCGTCCGTCCACAGGTCCTCGTCGCGGCCCAGCCAGTAGTTCACCCACGAGCTGGCGCCGGTCTGCCGGTGGTCCACCGGCCGCTGCAGGCGGGCCAGGTCGTCGGCGTGCCCGGCGCTGTCGGCCCGCTCGTAGGCGATCACCCACACGCAGCGCCGGCCGGGATAGACCTCGCAGTCGCCGTTCGGGGCCACCCCGCCGCAGGGGCCGTTGCGCAGCTGCTTGGGGCAGCTCATCGGGCAGGCGTAGCCGGTGGCCGGCAGCGCGCACTGGCCGCACATCCGACAGCCGAAGAGCTTCTCCTTGCTGCGCCGCTCCGCCGCGGTGAACGCCCGCAGCGCGGCGGGGGAGCGCTCCAGCCAGGTCGCCAGCCGCCGGTAGGCGGGGTTGGGGCGCAGCCACCGGCCGAGCCGGTACGTCGCGCCGGCCGAGGGCCGGGGCCGGGCCGGGCGCGGGCGGGCCGGCCCGTCACGCTCCGGGTCCCCGGCCGGAGCGGTGGCGCCCCTGTCCGGCGGTGCGCTGTTGTTGTTCAGCACAGTGCGGCCGTCCGGCGGCTGTTGTCGACGGACACAGTCAGCTGCCGACGGATCGGGCGGCCGGGCGGTCGGAGCGGGTGGCCAGCTCGGCACGGGCCACCACCGGCCGCAGCCGCTCGGGCAGCGGCCCGCCCGCGGCCCGGAGGTGGGCCACCGCCTGCCGCAGCGCCGCCACCTCGCGTCGCAGATCCTGGATGATGGCCTGGTCAACGGCGGCGCGCTCGGTGTCGGCCCGGCCGCAGATCCGTTCGAGCTCGCCCAGCAGTGCCGCCACCGGCGCCGCGTGGTGCACCACGTCCATGCCCGCTGCCTCTCCTGACCTCGGCGGTGTCCCGACCACGGTATCGGCGCGGTGTCGGCGATCACATGTATCCGGGCACAAATCGCCACGGGCCTTCGTTGGGGGAAGCGCCTAGGATTCCGGCATGTCAGGATCGGTCCGGCCCGCGACCCGGCCGCACGCCGGGACGGACCGGCCGGAGGCAGGGCCGCACCGGGAGAACCAGCTGCTGCGCGAGCTGGTCGCGGTCTACAGCCACCTGTCCGGGCTGGCCTCGCAGGATGCCGACATGGGCGGTGTGGTGCGGCTGGTCGCGCACCGCACCCGGGCCGCGGTGGTGGTGCTCGGGCCGGGTCAGCAGCCGCTGGCCGCCGCGCCGGCCGACGCCGTGCAGCGTTTGGAGGCGACGATCGGCGCCGCCGCGCTCGCCCCCGTTCTCGGCGCGGCCGCGCAGCACCGCAGGCCGATGTCGCTGCCGGGGCTCGGGCCGGAGCCGGGCACGATCGCGGTGGCGCCGATCATGGTGAACCACGACGTCGTCGCGCACCTGGTCGCGCTGCGCCCGGCCGGGCCCGGCCCGTCCGGCGCCGAGTTGGACGACGACCTGAACCTGCTGCTCACCGAACACGCCGCGACGATCTGCGGGATCATCCTGGGCCGCGAGCGAGCGGTCGCGGCGGCCGGCGCGCGGGCCCGCGCCGAGCTGGTCGAGGGGCTGCTGCTGGCCCGCGACCGCGACGACGGCGAGGCCGAGCGCTGGGCGGGCCACCTCGGCTTCCTGGTCGGGGTCGAGCACCACGTGTTCGCGGTGGCGATCCTGGGTGGGCCCGAGGACGGGTCGGGCGACGCCCCGGTCCCGGACCGGGCCCGGATGCTGGCGCTGGCCGAGCGGGCGATCCTGCGCACGATCCCGGAGGCGATCGTCGCGGTCCGGGAGTCCGAGGTGGTGGCGGTGGCGCTGGTGCCGCCCGGCTCCCGGGCCGGCATCGACGACGTGCGCGGGCTGGCCCAGCAGTGCCGCAACGCGATCGTCCGGCGGTACCCCGACGCCCGGGTGGTGGCCGGCATCGGCGGCTGCTGTCTGCAACCGGTCGAGATCTCCCGGTCCTACGTCGAGGCCCGGCGGGCCATCGACGCCGCCGCCCGGATGGGCACCACGCCGGCCGTGGTCGCCTACGACGACCTCGGCATCCACCGGCTGCTGCTGCAGGTCCCGGACCTGGCCGAGCTGCGCGGTTTCGCCACCGCGGTGCTCGGCGAGCTGATCCGCGACCGGGGCCGCGCCGAGCTGCTGCAGACCCTCGCCGCCTGGTTCCGCACCGGCGGCAGCCCGCAGCGGACGGCGCGGGCCCTGCACCTGCACGCGAACACCGTGAGCTACCGGATCAGGCGGGTGGAGGAGATCGCGGGGCTGGACCTGGACGAGTACCAGGACCGGTTGATGGCCCAGGTGGCGTGCGAGATCGTCGAGGTGCTGGGCCCGTGGTGAGCGCGGCCGAGCTCACCGACCGGCTGGCCGAGGGCCCGCTGGTGGCCGACGGCGCGATGGGCACCGTGCTGCACGCCGCCGGCTACCCGCTGGACCGGGCGCTGCCGGAGCTGAACCTGTCGGACCCCGGTCTGGTGCGTCGGATCCACGACAGCTACCTGGCCGCCGGTGCCGGTCTGGTGCAGACCAACACGTTCGGCGCCGGCCCGCTGCGGTTGGAGCTGCACGGGCTGGCCGAGCAGACCGACCCGGTCAACACCGCCGGGGTGCGGGTGGCGCGGGAGGCCGTCGCCGAGGCCGGGCGCGTGGTGCTGGTCGCCGGCTCGGTGGGACCGGCGGTGACGGTGCACCAGCGGCGCCGGGTCTCGCGCGCCGATCGGGAGGCGGCGGTGTCGGCACAGGTGCGGGCGCTGGTCGCCGCCGGCGTCGATCTGATCGTGCTCGAGACGTTCGGCTATCTCGAGGAGCTGGTCGAGGCGGCCGGGGTGGCCACCGATCTGGCCGGGTCGGGTGGGCCGGCGGTGCTGGCCCAGGCCACCTTCGCCGCCGACGGCCGGACGCTGGGCGGCGACACCCCGCACGACGTGTGCTCGGGCCTGGCCGGGCTGCCGGTCGCCGCGATCGGCACCAACTGCACGCTGGGGCCGCAGGGGGTGCTCACGGTCGTGCAGCAGCTGCGGCAGCACACCGCGTTGCCGATCACCGCGCAGCCCAACGCCGGGCTGCCCCGGCGCAGCAGCGGAGATCGCTTCTCCTACGGGGTGGACGCGCAGTACTTCGCGCGGTACGCCCAGCTGCTGGTCGCGGCGGGCGCGGTGCTGGTCGGCGGCTGCTGCGGGACGACACCCGCGCACGTGGCCGCAGTGGTCGAGACCATGCCGCGCGGGCCGGCGGGCGGTGCGCCCCGTCCGGCGCCGGGGCCGCCGGTCACCCGGTCGCCGACCACGCGGCCGCCGGCGGCCGATCCGCCGCCGCTGCGGGTGCTGGCCGAGATCGAGCCGCCGCAGCCCGGGCACGTCGCGGAGGCGGTGGCCGGCGCGCGGGCGCTGCGGGACCGCGGTGTCTCGGCCCTGCTGGTCTCCGCGGGCGCCGGGCCGCGGGCGCAGCTGAGCCCGGTGAACCTCGCGGTGCACCTGCAGCAGCAGCTCGGCGTCGACGCGCTGGCCAGCGTCACCACGTGGGACCGGACCATCATGGCGCTGCAGGCCGACCTGCTCGGGGCGCACGCGCTCGGGGTGCGCCGGATCGTCTGCGAGACCGGCAGCCCGCCGCTGCGCGGGGACTATCCCAACGTGGACGGCGTCTGGGACGTCGACTCCGTCGGCCTGGTGGAGCTGCTGGCCGGGCTGAACGCCGGCTACGACTGCAACGGGCTGCAGCTGGCCGACAAGACCGGGTTCGAGATCGGCGCCCGGGTCGCGGCGGGCGCCCGCGAACCGGCCGCGGAGTCGGCGCAGGCGCTGCGCAAGTTGGCGGCCGGGGCGCAGTTCCTGGTGACCCGCCCGGTCTACGAGCTGGACTCGGTGCGCCGGCTGCGCGATGTCGTGGGCGACGGGCGAACGGAACCGGTGCCGCTGCTGGCCGCGGTCCGCCCGCTGCGCAGCTTCGCCGAGGCCGACTACCTGGCGCACGAGGTCCCGGACACGGCCGTCCCGGGCGTCGTGCTGGACGTGTTGGCCCGGGCCGGCGGGGACGCGGCGCAGGCCGGTGTCGAGCTGGCCGTCGAGCTGGTCCACGGGCTGCGCGGACTCGTCGACGGTGTCGTGCTGGCCCTGCCCGACGACTGGCCGGCCGCCGACCGCCTCTTGGCGGCCGCGCGCCCGAGGTGACCGACCCGGTCCGCACGTCGAGCGCGACATCACGGTCGTCCGGACACGATCGAACAACCATGGCGTCGCGCTCGTCGGGTGTATCCGGGTCCGGGCCGCGAGCACGCCGCTCAGTGGGGCTGGAACCCGCCGCGGTCGCGCCGTGATCAACAGAGAGTGACTGATCGTTGACGTGAGCTGCATCACGCCAGTACGTTTTATAACCGTACGGGCAACGGCGGTTACCGCAGCGGCGCCCGACCGGGAGGAGGCAGGGCCGAACGCTGGACGGATGTGCCGCTGCCCTGGCGCCGTGCCGAGGCCGCCGAGTCTCCCGTCCCTGTCCGCTTGGCCGATCCGATCGAGGAGTGCGCACAAGTCATGGCTGACTACGACCCGCGGACCGACACCGGAATCCCCACCGAGCCGGTCGGATCGTTGCCGCGCCCGGCCACCCTGCAGGAGGCGTACGCCCGCTACGACGCGGGGGAGATCAGCAAGGAGGAGCTGGCCGAGCAGCAGGACGCCGCGGTCAAGGAGTCGATCGAACGCTTCGAGGCCACCGGCTCCCCGATCATCTCCGACGGCGAGCAGCGCAGGTCGAGCTTCGCCACCTACCCGATCGCCGACACGCTGGCCGGCACCGGCCTGGCCCCGGGCCTCGCCCCGGGCGGCCAGTTCTTCGCGATCTTCGCCGACGGGCACGGCCGGCAGCTGCCCAAGCTCGAGCGCGGTCCGTTCCGCTACAACCAGCACGCGGCCGACAGCCTGCGCAAGTCCATCCCGTACGCGACCAAGCCGATGAAGCAGGCCGTGATCGCCCCCTCGATGCTGGCGTTGCTGTACCCCCTGAAGGACCCGGTGGAGGGCTACAGCCGGGAGGAGTTCGAGGCGGCGCTGGTCGACGAGTGCGAGAAGGACATCCGCGAGGCCTTCGCGGCGGGTGCCGCCCGGGTGTCGGTGGACTTCACCGAGGGCCGGCTGGCCACCCGGGAGGACCCGCGCAACCCGTGGACGGGCGCCGGCCTGCTGCCGCACTTCATCGAGCTGAACAACCGGGTGATGGCCCGGTTCAGCGCCGAGGAGCGCCGCAACATCGGCGTCCACACCTGCCCCGGCGGCGACCGGGACTCGGTGCACTCCGCCGACGTGCCCTACAACAACCTGCTGGGCACGATGTTCGACATCAACGCCGGCTACTTCCTGATCCAGCTGGCCTCGGAGCGGGACAAGGACCCGGTGTTCGAGTCGATCGGCAAGCACCTGCGCACCGACGCGGACGGCGTGACCCAGATGGCCTACATCGGGAGCACGGTGACCCAGTCGCCGCGGGTGGAGTCCCCGCAGGAGATCGCCAACAACCTGATCCGAGCGGCCAACTTCATCGCCAAGGAGCAGCTCGGGTCGACCGACGACTGCGGCTTCTCCCCGTTCTCGATCGACGAGAAGCCCAATCACGGGTCGCCGGACTACGCCCGCGACGTGGCCTTCGACAAGATCAAGGCGCGGGTGCAGGGCACCCGGATGGCCGCCGAGAAGCTCGGCCTCTGAGCCCGACCGCTCCGCCCGGACCCGCTCCGCCACTGATCCCGCACCGCACCGGGCCAGGACCGACGTCACCAGTCGGTCCTGGCCCGTGACGTGTCCGCTCGTCCGGAACGCGAGCGGGGACGGGTCACCTCGTCGTGCGGGTCCAGTTGGTGAAACCGGCGGCCTCGGCGTCCTCGGGCTTGCTGAACCACACGTCGGCCTTCGTCCGACCGTAGTTGGGCGAATCCGGGGTGTGGAAGAGCATCGAGTCCGGGTTGCCCTTGATGGTGAACTCCGGGCCGGGTGCCGCCCCGTCGGGGCCGGGCACCGCGGAGCCGGGGTAGGGGCCCGCGGTGACGGAGTCGGCCGCGGCGGGTGTGCGGGCCGCCGTGGCTTCCCCGTTGGTGGCGGGCGCCGGGTCGGCAGGTGCGGCCGCCGCGGCCGTGGAGCCGTTGGTCGACGACCGCAGCTCGGACACGGCAGGCTCGGACGCGGCCGGCTCCGACACCTGGGCCTCGGCCGCCGCTTGCGGCGTCGGGTGGGGGGCGGTGTCGGCCCGCTCGGTGTCGGCCCGCTCGGCGTCGGCGCGGGCGGCTGGCTCGGTCACGACCGGGATCTCGGTCGTCGAGGTCTCGGCATCCGGGTGCGGCTGGACCGGCAGCTCGGTGGTGTCCAGCGTGCTCAGCGACGGGCTGACGGTCGGGATCTGCTCCGTGACCGGTTCGTCCGGGGTCCGCGGGCCGTCCTCGCCGTGGCCTCGGGCCGTCTCGCTCGACGTCTCGCTCTCGATCTCGGCCTCCCGTGCTGCGGCGGCCCGGTCGGCGCTGTCGGGTTCGGCGTGGAACAGGGCGGCGCCGGTGGCCGCCGCACCGGCCCCGGCCGCGGCGAGTCCCGCCCGCGAGCGGTCGTCGCCGGCGTCGGCGACCGGTGGCGCGCCGGAGCCGCTCGCGGGCTGCAGCCGGCGCTGCTGCGGCCGAACGAAGAACGCCCACGCCAGCAGCACGCCGACGACGAACGCGATCAGGTACCAGAGCCAGGTCTGGACGTAGAGCCACGACACGAGGAACGTCCTCCATCAACGGGTTGCGCGCGTGCCCGGGGCACGGCGGCGGGTGGGGCGGTCAGCGGGTGGCGCTGCGTGCGGACTCGAGCGCGTCGGCCTCCCGGCGCAGCGGGCGCGCCCAGAACCACCAGCCCGCGAGCACCCCGAGCAGCAGCGCGACGATGACCCAGACCCAGACCTGGGTGAACAACCAGAGCATGGCGTCTCTCCTCAGATGACGATGATGTCGACGCGGCGGCCGCCCGCACTGGCCGCGGGCGCACTTCCCTCGCCGAGGCCGCGGGCGACGATGTGGTCCGCCGGCACACCGCCGGCCACCAGCGCGTCGCGCACCGCGGCGGCCCGCTGGTCGGACAGCTGCTGCGCGGTGAACTGCCCGCCGCCCGGGCCGGTGGCCACGAACCCGTCGATCTGCAGCCGGGCGCCGGGCGCCCCGCGCACCAGCTGCAGCACCTGGGCGACGGCGCTGCTGCCCTGCGGGGTGAGTGCCGAGCTGTTGGGCAGGAAGGAGATCGGTGCCCCGCCGAGCAGCTGGTTCAGCGCGTTCTGCAGCTGCTGCTTACCCGCCGCGTCCAGCTCGCCGGCCGCCGCACCGGGCGCGGCGGGTGCCGCGGCAGCGCCGCTGGGTGCACCGGCGAGGGTCGGATCGACGACGAGCTGGTTGTTCACGGCGATGCCGGGCAGCGCCGCGGACACCGCCTGCTCGGCGGTGTTCTTCGCGGCGTCGGCAGCCACCGTCCCGGTCAGGGAGACCCCGCCGTCGGAGATGCTGATCGCGGTGTCGCCGCCCACGCCGCCGGCCAGTGCACCTGCCGCGGCCTCCACCGAGGTCGGGTTCACCCCGGTCGGCAGGATGGCGCCGGCCGTCACGGTCAGCTCGTCGACGACGGTCCGCCCGCTGGCCCGGCTGGTCACGGCGGCCAGCATCCGGTCGTGCTCCTCCTGCGAGCCGACGACTCCGGAGAGCACGATGTCCTCGCCCCGGCGGGCGATCCCGAAGGGCTCGGCCTCCCCGGCCGGCGCGGCCGGCGGGGCCGGCAGCACGCTGGCCGGGTCACCGGTCGCGACGCCGGTGTCCGGGACGGTCGCCACCCGGACCCCGGCGACGCCCTGCACGGTGTCGATGGCCCGCCCGCCGTCCGCCGGGTCGATCCCGCTGATCGTCGCGTCCCGACCGTCCAGCACCAGCCCGGCACCGGGGAAGCCGGCCGAGGCGAGCGCCAGCGCGCCTGCGGTGGTGAGCTGCTGCTCGATCTGCGGCCGCGGCCAGAGCTGGGTCAACCCGGCCAGCACGGTCGGAACCAGCACGGTGGCGCCGACGAGCGGCAGCCAACCGGGTCGACGGGATCGATCGGCACTTTCGGCCACAGGGCCCTCGCAATCGGGTTCGGAGCACAGGCGCGCGGCGAGGTGGCAGGGCGCGCCCCCGGACGCGGAGTCGTCACGGTAACCAACCGGACAGGTACACCCTGTCACCGCCTCCGTCGTGCGTGCTGGCTCGATCCTTGGCCACTCAGGTCACGCCGGGATGTCGACGCGGCCGTGCGCCGCCGAGTGGTAGCAGGTTCTCGACAGGCGGTCACGCTGAGTCGTCGCCCGGATCATGCTGCGGACCCCCCGCTGCCGGCCGGACGCTGATTCGGTCCGCTCGGCGAGATAGGTTCCCGGACGTCGCTGTCGATCTCGCAGGAACCAGTCCCAGGAGGGCCCTGATGACCGCTACCCCCACCCCGCGTGTGGCCATCGTCACCGGGGCGGCTCGTGGGATCGGTGCCGCCACGGCGATGCGGCTGGCGGCCGACGGGTGTGCGGTCGCCGTCCTCGACCTCAGTGCCGACGCCGCTCGGGGCACGGTGGACGCCATCGAGCAGGCCGGGGGCCGCGGGCTGGCGGTCGGCGCCGACGTCGCCGACGCCGGGCAGGTGCAGACGGCGGTGGCCCAGGTCGTGGACGGGCTGGGCGCACCGACGGTGCTGGTCAACAACGCCGGCGTCACCCGGGACAACCTGCTGTTCAAGATGACCGAGAACGACTGGGACACCGTGATGGGGGTGCACCTGCGGGGCTCGTTCCTGATGGCCCGGGCCGTGCAGCAGCACATGGTCGCGGCCAGGTGGGGCCGCATCGTGAACCTGTCCAGCACGTCGGCGCTCGGCAACCGCGGCCAGGCCAACTACGCCACGGCGAAGGCCGGGCTGCAGGGATTCACCAAGACACTGGCCATCGAGCTGGGCAAGTTCGGCATCACGGTCAACTGCATCGCCCCTGGCTTCATCGTCAGCGAGATGACCCGGGCCACCGCGGCCCGGATCGGTCAGGACTGGGAGCCCTACCTCGCCGCCCGCACCGCGGAGATCCCGGTGGCCCGGCCCGGCCAGGTCGAGGACATCGCGCACGCGGTGTCGTTCTTCACCAGCGAGGGGGCCGGGTTCGTCTCCGGCCAGGTGATGTACGTCGCCGGCGGACCCCGGGGCTGAATCCCGCCGAGATACTCGGCGGCGTGCGCTTCAGGCACCGGCCCGGCTGCGAACCCGGCCGGCGCCGGTCAGTCGGCCACCCGACGCAGCACCCGGGCCTCCCAGGGCCGCAGCGGCGTCGACGCCGGCGCCTCCGGCGGCCCGGCCAGATTGCCGAGCACCAGCTGCGCCGCGTCCCACGCCGCCGCGCCCGGCACCGCGGCGGCCGCGGGGGCTCCGGAGAAGTTGGCCAGCACCAGGAGCTGCACCGCGCCATGGGTCCGGGTGTAGGCATAGACCACCGGGTCGTCCGGCAGCAGCATGGTGAACGTGCCGTGCACCACCGCCGGCTCGGCGTGCCGCACTGCGATCACGGCCCGGTAATGGTGCAGCACCGAGTCCGGGTCGGCCCACTGGTCGGCCGCATTGATCTCCGGATAGTTCGGGTTGACCGGCAGCCACGGGAGGCCCGTGGTGAACCCGGCGTGCGGCGAGGAGTCCCACTGCACCGGGCTGCGCGCGTTGTCCCGGCTCATCATGCGCAGCGCGGCCAGCACCTCGTCGGGCGGCAGGCCGCTGGCCACCGCGGCGGCGTGGTAGTTGATCGACTCGATGTCCCGGAAGTCGGTGATGGCGGCGAACGGGGTGTTCGTCATGCCGAGCTCTTCGCCCTGGTAGACGTACGGGGTGCCGCGGTGCAGGTGCAGCACGGTGGCCAGCAGCTTGGCCGCGGCCACCCGGTGCTCGGGTGCGTCCGAGCCGAACCGGGACACCGCCCGCGGCTGGTCGTGGTTGTTCCAGTACAGGCTGTTCCAGCCGACGTCGGCCAGCGCGACCTGCCAGCGGCCCAGTGACTCCTTGAGCCGCAGCAGCTCCAGCGGCCGCAGGTCCCACTTGTGCGCGCCCTGATCCAGGTTCACGTGCTCGAACTGGAACACCATGTCGACCTCGGCCCGGGCCGGGTCGGTGAACAGCCGGGCCTGCTCGGGCGTGACGGCGGGCATCTCGCCCACGGTGAGCAGCCGGTCCGGATGCGGCGCGACGACCTCGCGGTGCATCTCGGCCAGGAACTCGTGGATGCGCGGCCCCGGCAGGAAGACCCCGGCGTCCAGGTCCTTGGAGATCATGTTGATGACGTCCATCCGGAACCCGTCGACGCCGCGCCGCAGCCACCACCGCATCATGTCGTAGATCGCCGCCCTGACCTGCGGGTTCTCCCAGTTCAGGTCCGGCTGCTTGCGGGAGAACAGGTGCAGGTAGTACTCGCCGGTGGCCGGGTCGAGCTGCCAGGCCGGGCCGGAGAAGAACGACTGCCAGTCGGTGGCCGGCTGCGGCCGCCACCAGTACCAGTCCCGCTTCGGGTTGTCGGTGCTCGAGCGTGACTCGACGAACCACGGGTGCTCGTCCGAGGTGTGGTTGACCACCAGGTCCATGATCATTTTCATGCCGCGCGCGTGCACGCCGGCGAGCAGCTCGTCGAAGTCGGCCAGGGTGCCGAACACCGGGTCGATGCCGGTGTAGTCGCTGATGTCGTAGCCGTTGTCGTCCTGCGGGGAGGGGTAGATCGGCGACAGCCACAGCACGTCGACGCCGAGCTCCGCCAGGTGGTCGAGCCGGGCGGTGATGCCCGGGAGATCGCCGATCCCGTCGCCGTCGGAGTCGGCGAAGCTGCGTGGGTAGATCTGGTACACCACCGCGGACCGCCACCAGGCATCGTCGCTCATGATCGCCATTCTGGCCGATCCGGCCCCGGCGGCGTTCAGACCCTGAGCGTGATGAACTCGCGTCCGTCCTCGGTGCGCACGGACACCGCGGCCACCTCTGCGGGGTCGATGATCGTCGAGCCCTGGACGGGCGCACCCGGCACCGGTCCCGGGACGCCGACCACCCAGCTGCCGGCCAGGTGCTCGGAACCGTCGCTGCCCACGACGACCAGCGAACAACGCTCGCCCGGCGGGATGCCGCGCACGCTGGCCGCCAACCGGACCCAGCCGCTGGCCGGCGTGATCGTGGCGGACATGGTGACGCCGTCCTGGGTGCCCTCGACGGTGCGCCCGCCGGCCGGCGGGGCAGGGGGGGCCGGGGCCGGCGGGGGAGGAGCCGGCTGCGGGGCCGCGACCACCGTCGGGTCCGGGGCCAGCTGCTGCCCCACGTAACCACCGGCCCCGAGGAGCGCGGCCGCCACCACCGCGGCCACCACGGCCAGACCGAAGCGGCGCCGCCTGCGGCGGGCCCCGGTCTCGGCCCGGATCTCGCGCAGCGTGCGTTGCCGCACCAGATCGTTGTCCGGCGGGCCGTCCAGGAACATCTCCGCCGGCACCGACTCCAGCACCGCTGCGGTCTCGCGCAGCTCCGACCATTCGCGCCGACAGGCCGCGCACCCGGCCAGGTGCTGCTCCACCGCGCGGGCCTGAGCCCCGCCGAGCAAGCCGAGCGCGTGCGCGCTGAGCTCGCCGGGATCGTGCATGCCGTTCACGCCTGCACCTCCCGTTGCATGGTGGCACGCAGCGCGCGCAGCGCGTAGTAGGAGCGCGACTTCACGGTGCCGGTCGGGACGCCGAGCACCTCAGCGGCCTCGCCGAGCGTGCGGCCCTCCAGGTACAGCTGCTCGACGACCGCTCGATGCTCCTCGGACAGCTCGCGCAGGGCCGCCTGTATGGTGACCGCCGCGGCCACCAGATCGGCGTGGTCGCGCTCGGCCGGCTGCGCGTCCGGGTCCTCCGCCACCTCGGCCGGGCGGGCCGAGCGGGCCCGGACCCGGTCGATGACCAGGTTGCGGACCACGGTCAGCAGCCACCCGCGGGTGGATCCCTTGCCGTTGGTGAGCACCTCGGGGTTGCGCCAGGCGCGAATCAGCGCGTCCTGGACCACGTCCTCAGCCGTGGCCCGGTCGCCGAGCAGTCGCGTTGCGTACGCCAGCATGGCCCGTCCGTGTTCGGAATAGACGACATCGACCAGTGCTGCGTCGCGGTCACCGGTCCGGGGCACGGGCGGGACCCTAAAGGAACCCACCCGATTGCCTACACGGCGGTAAGACGCGAAAGGTTCACCCCAAAACTGCTGAACCTTTCCTGTGGGCCGTCCGTGTGTCCGAACATGACGAGGATCGCCCCCACGCTCACGCTGCTCGCGGTCGCCGCTCTCGGCGGCGGCATGTTCGTGGCCAACGCGATCAACGACCCGACGTCGACCGTCCCGGCCGCTCCGGCCGCGGTGGCAGCGCCGGTGGGCGGGGCCGACCCGGCGGTGGCCGGCGGTACCCAGATCTCCCTCGCCGACCTCCCGGTGGTCGGGGCCCCGGCCGCGGCCGCCGCCCCGACCGGCGGCACCGAGATCGCCCTGGGCGACCTGCCCGTGGCGGGTGCCGCCCCGGCGGCCTCCGGCGCGGCGCCGGCGGTCCCGGCGACCGGGGCGCCCGGCCGCACCGAGATCTCCCTCGCCGACATCACGGTGGCCGGGGCCGCGACCCCGGCGGCGGCCGACGACGGCGCGTCCGACGCGTTCGCCGGGCGGACCACCGACGACAAGTACTCGGTGGCGGTCGCGGTGCAGGGGGACCGGGCGACGGCCTACGTGTGCCGCACCGGCTCGGTCGAGGCCTGGCTGAGCGGGACCGCCACCGGCGGCACGCTGTCGCTGCGGAGCGCGAGCGGGCGCACCACGCTGACCGGCACCGTCGGCGCCGCGGGCGTGGACGGCTCGGTGACCATCGACGGGGTGAAGTCGGCCTACACGGCCGCCGCGACCGACGTGGCCACCGCGGCCGGCAACGGGCGACCCGACGTGGGCCGCGTGGTCGCCCGGTTGGGGGACGCCGGATGAGCCCGCGCGCGATGAGCCCCCGCGTGGACAGCGACGTCGTCACCCAGGCGATCCCGGTGGTCGCGCCCCGGCCACCGGCCGGCGGCGCCCCGACGTCCGCCGACCCGGTGCCGCGCCGCCCACCGCCACCAGCGGGGCCGGAACACGGCATCGGCTCGTTCCCGTCGCAGGCCGAGCTGCTGTCCGCGCCGCCCACCCGGATCGGCGCACTGCTGATCGCGGTGGCCGCCGGCACCCTGGTCAGCGTGGGCCTCGGGGTCTACGGCCGGTTGCACGAGCCCACCTTCACCGCGCTGTCGGTGGCCGGCTTCTCCAGCGGCATCGCGGCCAAGGCCTGGCTCGGCTCGGCCGCGTTCGCCCTAGTGCTGGTGCAGCTGCTCTCGGCGGTGCTGATGTACCGCACCGGGCGGCGCTGGGCGGCGCCCCTGCATCGCTGGTCGGGCCGGGCGGCGGTGCTGCTCACCGTGCCGGTGGCCGTGCACTGCCTGTACGCGCTGGGCTTCCAGCCCGGCTCACCGCGGGTGCTCGCGCACTCGCTGGCCGGCTGCTTCGTCTACGGCGTGTTCGTGGCCAAGATGCTGGTGTTGCCCCGCCCGAACGCGCCGCGGTGGAGCATCCCGGTGCTCGGCGGGGTGCTGTTCACCGCGCTCACCGCCCTCTGGCTCACCTCGTCGCTGTGGTTCTTCGGCACGTCTGGCATCGTCTTCTGAGCGAGGGCTCGGCGGTGTCCGGCCCGTGACCGACCAGACCAGCTCCCCACTGGAGAACCGTGACCACCACCTCGAGCAGCTCCCGCGCGATGTCCCGCCGCAGCGTCCTCGTCGGGGCGTGCGGCACCTGCGCGGCCACCGTGACCGGTTGCGCGACCTACACCGCCGGCACCCCGGCGCCGACGCCGGCCGCCGGGCCCGACCCGCAGGTCGGCGCCTCGGTGACCGCCGCTCCCGCCCCCGGCGCCGCCGCCGGCGCCACCCTCGGGCCGGCCACGGACGTACCCGTCGGCGGCGGCAAGATCTTCGCCGCCGAGGGGGTCGTGGTGAGCCAGCCGGAGGAGGGCACGTTCGTCGCGTTCTCCACCACCTGCACCCACCAGGGCTGCGCGGTGACGACCATCACCGGCGAGACGATCAACTGCCCGTGCCACGGCAGCACGTTCGCGCTGGCCGACGGCACCGTGGTCACCGGCCCGGCGACCCGCGCGCTGGCCAAGAAGGACGTCACCGTCGAGAGTGGCCGGCTGACGCTCGCGTGACCGAGGGCACCGGTGCGAACCTGCCCGCCGGTCGGCCCGGCTCACTACGATCCGAGAATGTCCGAGGTCTCATCGGGTGTGCCGGCAGCGGCGGAGCCGCCGGCGCCGGCACTGGCCGCCGAGTTCCCCAGCCCGAGCCGTGACGAGTGGCTGGCCCTGGTCGACCAGGTGGTCCGCAGGGCGGGCCGGCTGCCGGACGATGCCGAGCCCGGAGCCGGCGAGCGGGCGCTGACCAGGACGAACTTCGACGGGATCCCGATCCGGCCGCTGTACACCGCCGACGATCCCGCGCCGCCGGCCACCGGGGTGCCCGGCGCGGCTCCGTTCGTGCGCGGGTCGCGCGCCGCGGGCCCGGTGCCGACCGGATGGGATGTGCGTCAGCAGCACCGGCAGCCCGACCCGGAAGCGGTGGCCACGGCCATCACCGAGGACCTGGAGAACGGGGTCACGTCCATCTGGCTGACCGTCGGCGACGGCGGCACCGCGGTGGCCGACCTCGGGACGGCGCTGGGCGGGATCTACCTCGACCTCGCCCCGGTGCTGCTGGACGCCGGCCCGGCCGCGGCCGAGGCGGCCGAGGCCTTCCTCGCCGTGGCCGCCCAGCGCGGCGTCGCCGACCGCGAGCTGCTCGGCTGCCTGGGCCTGGACCCGATCGGGCTGCGGGCCCGCACCGGATCCGGGCCGGACCCGGCATCGATCGTGCCGCTGGCCCGGCGGGCGGCGCAGCGGCACCCGAAGCTGCGGGCCGTGGTGGTCGACGCGCTGCCGGTACACACCGCGGGCGGCTCGGACGCCCAGCAGCTGGGCTGGTCGCTGGCGGTGGGGGTGGCCTACCTGCGGAAGCTGACCGACGCCGGGCTGGAGCTGGGGACCGCGGCCCGGCTGCTGGAGTTCCGTTACGCCGCCACCGTGGAGCAGTTCCCCACCGCCGCCGTGCTGCGCGCGGCCCGCAGGCTGTGGTCGCGGGTGACCGAGGTGTGCGGTGCGGCTCAGCCCCAGTTCCAGCACGCCGTCGGGTCCCCGACGATGCTGACCCGCCGCGACCCGTACGTGAACCTGCTGCGGGGCACGGTCGCGGGTTTCGCCGCCGGGATCGGCGGGGCCGACGCGATCACCGTGCAGCCGTTCGATGCCGCCGTCGGTGCGCCGGAGCCGTTCTCCCGGCGGATCGCGCGCAACACCCAGGCGCTGTTGGTGGAGGAGGCGCACCTGGCCCGGGTGATCGACCCGGCCGGCGGCTCCTGGTTCGTGGAGTCGCTCACCGATGCGTTGGCCCGTGCGGGCTGGGCCTTCTTCCAGGAGCTGGAAGCGGCCGGCGGCGCGGTCGCGGCGCTGGACTCCGGGCTGCTGGACGAGCGGATCGCCGCCGTGCGCGCCCGCCGGGAACGGGACGTGGCCCGGCGCCGGACGCCGCTGACCGGAGTGAGCGAGTTCCCGGATCTCGACGAGCGCCCGGTGACCCGGGCCCCGCAGCCGGAGCGGCCCACCGGCGGGCTGCCGGTGTACCGGCCGGCCGCGCCGTTCGAGGCCCTGCGCGACCGCTCGGACGCCCGGCTCGCCGCGACCGGCCACCGGCCACGGGTGTTCCTGGCGACCCTGGGCCCGCAGGCCGCGTACGCCGTGCGGGCCGCGTTCGCGCGCAACCTGCTGCGGGCCGGCGGCATCGAGGTGGTGGAGGCCGGCCCGACCGAGGCGGTCGAGGACGTCGCGAAGGCCTTCGACGCCGCCGCCACCCCGGTGGCCGTGCTGTGCTCCAGCGACCGCGTCTACGCCGAGCGGGCCGCGGCCACCGTGGCGGCGCTGCGCGCCGCCGGCGCCGGCACGGTGCTGCTCGCCGGCCGGGCCGACGTACCCGGTCTCGACGGGCAGCTGGCTGCCGGCGACGACGCGCTGGCCACGATCGAGAGCGTCTACGCCGGGTTGGAGGGGGCACGATGATCCCGGACTTCACCACGGTCCCGCTGGAGAGCGGGGCCGCCCCGACCACCGACTGGCCGCCGGCCGGGGCCGCGGCGCCGCCGTACTGGGAGGCGCCGGAAGGCATCGAGGTGGCGCCGCTCTACACCGCGGCCGACCTGGCCGACGTGGACTTCCTGCACGGCTACCCGGGCATCGCGCCCTACCTGCGCGGGCCGTACCCCACGATGTACGTCACGCAGCCGTGGACGATCCGCCAGTACGCCGGGTTCTCCACCGCCACCGAGTCCAACGGGTTCTACCGGCGCAACCTGGCGGCCGGGCAGAAGGGGTTGTCGATCGCGTTCGACCTGGCCACCCACCGCGGCTACGACTCCGACCACCCCCGCGTCGGCGGCGACGTCGGGATGGCCGGCGTGGCCATCGACTCGATCTACGACATGCGCCAGCTCTTCGACGGCATCCCGCTGGAGCAGATGTCGGTGTCGATGACGATGAACGGCGCCGTGCTGCCGGTGCTCGCGCTCTACATCGTGGCCGCGGAGGAGCAGGGCGTCGGGCACGAGCAGCTGACCGGGACCATCCAGAACGACATCCTCAAGGAGTTCATGGTCCGCAACACCTACATCTACCCGCCGCAGCCGTCGATGCAGATCATCTCCGACATCTTCTCCTACACCTCCCGGGAGATGCCCAAGTTCAACTCGATCTCCATCTCCGGCTACCACATCCAGGAGGCCGGGGCGACGAACGACCTGGAGCTGGCCTACACGCTGGCCGACGGCGTGGAGTACCTGCGGGCCGGGCGGGACGCGGGCCTGTCGGTGGACACGTTCGCGCCCCGGCTGAGCTTCTTCTTCGGCGTCGGCATGAACTTCTTCATGGAGCTGGCCAAGCTCCGGGCGGCCCGGCTGCTGTGGGCCCAGCTGGTCCAGCAGTTCGGCCCGAGCAACCCGAAGTCGCTGTCGCTGCGCACGCACTGCCAGACCTCCGGCTGGTCGCTGACCGCGCAGGACGTCTACAACAACGTGATCCGCACCTGCATCGAGGCCATGGCCGCCACCCAGGGCCACACCCAGTCGCTGCACACCAACGCCCTCGACGAGGCGCTGGCGCTGCCCACCGACTTCTCCGCCCGCATCGCCCGCAACACCCAGCTGCTGCTGGCCCAGGAGGCCGGCACCACCGACGTGATCGACCCGTGGGGCGGCAGCTACTACGTG
>DATMDS010000271.1:0-2571 GCA_035557575.1 Pseudonocardia sp.
GCCGGCGCGGCAGCGGTTCACATCCGCTGGAACGGGCGCTCCCGGTCCGGCCAGTTGGCCTCGTTGCGCCGGTAGACCGGGATCGGGTCCGGAGCGACCCGGAACGTGTAGCGGCCGGCGGTGCCGATGACCTCCCCGTCGGTGGCCAGCATCCCCGGCACGGCCAGCTCGACGTCGAGCTCGGGGGTATCCCACGCGTTGTAGACCCGGCTGTGCCCCAACGCGCCCAGCAGCAGACACAGCACCGCCCGCAGCCGGGAGAACCGCAGATCGGCGCGCAGACAACGGACGTCGAGCAGCCCCGAGTCGAGGGTCGGCCGCCACGCCGGGACCATGCCCTTGGGGTGGTAGGGCCCGTTGCCCACGAACAGGAACCAGACCTTGCGCCAACTCCCGTCGATCTTGATCGAGACGGGCTCGGCCCGGCGCAGCACGATGACCAGTGCGGCCGCGAACGCCGGCCACTTGCCCCAGCGCGGCTGCCACCGCTCGCGCAGCCGGACCAAGTCGGGGTAGGAGCCCAGGCTCGCGGTGTTGAGGAACGCGCGCACGGTGATCACCGACTCCGACGCCGGGTCAGCGCCCCGGCCCGGATGCACCTCCACCAACGCCAGGTCCACGGCCACGGCCTCGCCGGCCCCGGTGGCGTCCACCACCTCCTGCAGGTCGTACACGCCGACGTCGCGGGCGAAGTGGTTCAGCGTCCCGGTCGGGACGACGACCAGCGGCAGCTTGCGGCGCCCGGCCACCGCCGCCGCGGCAGCCACCGAACCGTCGCCGCCGGCCACCCCGATCGCCTGCACCCACGCGCCGCGCTCGTCGATCGCGGCTTCCAGTTGCTCGTCCAGGTCGCGGTCGGGCTCGGCGCGCAGCACCACGGCGCGGGGCAACGCTTCCTGCACGTCGGTTGCCGGGTCGTAGTCGGGATTGCCGGAGCGCTGGTTGGACACCAGGACCAGGCCCTCGCCCGCGGTCAGCGCCGGCACGGTGTCCAGCGGGCGCGCACGTGCCTCGTCGCTCTCCCGCACCGGCCACCAGCGGCGGGTGAGCAGTGCGATCCCGCTGCCCACGGCCGCGCCGACGACGACGTCGGACGCCCAGTGCACCCCGATGTGCACCCGCGAGTACGCGACGGACGCGGCCACCGGGGCCACGATCAGGCCCAGCCGCGGGCTCTCCAGAGCGACCGCGGTGGCGAAGGCGGCGGCCGAGGCGGAGTGCCCGGACGGGAACGACGAGGACGTCGGCGGGTTCGCGATCGTCTGGTACGCGGGCAGCTCGGAGGCGGCCGGCCGCCGCCGTGGCAGCAACGGCTTGAGCACGGCGTTGGCCAGTGCGCTGGCGCCGGCGATGGCCAGCACGCCGCGGGCCGCGGCCTTCCGGCTGGCGCCCCGGCGGGCGGCCAGCGCGGCGGCGACGGTGAACCAGAGCAGGCTGTGGTCGGCCGCGCGGGACAGGTCCTTCAGCGTGGCGTCGACCGGCGACGGCGGCAGCGATGAGACCGCCCGCGAGATGGCGCGGTCGATGTCGCTGACCCCGTCGGAGGCCCGGCGGATCCTGGAGAGCACCGGCCGACCCTACGGGCAGCGCCCCGGACCGGCCGGGTGCAGGCCGGCGTGGGGCGGCGAGCGACCGCGGCCCGAGGAGTGCCGACCGGCGAGAACCATGCGTCACAGGTGTGCCCCGAGGGGCGCTTGTGCGCCTACGCTGACGGGATGCAGCGGCGGATCTACGGTGTGGAGACCGAGTTCGGGGTCACCTGCACCTTCCACGGCCAGCGACGCCTCTCGCCCGACGAGGTCGCGCGGTACCTGTTCCGTCGCGTGGTCTCGTGGGGGCGCTCGTCCAACGTCTTCCTGCGCAACGGGGCCCGGCTCTACCTGGACGTGGGCAGCCACCCCGAGTACGCCACCGCGGAGTGCGACTCGCTGAGCCAGCTGGTGGCCCACGACAAGGCCGGCGAGCGGATCCTGGAGGACCTGCTGGTCGACGCCGAGCGCCGGCTGGTCGACGAGGGCATCGGCGGGGACATCTACCTGTTCAAGAACAACACCGACTCCGCCGGCAACTCCTACGGCTGCCACGAGAACTACCTGGTGGCTCGGGCCGGTGAGTTCAGCCGGATCGCCGACGTGCTGCTGCCGTTCCTGGTCACCCGGCAGCTGATCTGCGGTGCCGGCAAGGTGCTGCAGACCCCGCGCGGCGCCGTCTACTGCCTCTCGCAGCGGGCCGAGCACATCTGGGAGGGCGTGTCCTCGGCCACCACCCGGTCCCGCCCGATCATCAACACCCGGGACGAGCCGCACGCCGACGCCGAGCGCTACCGGCGGCTGCACGTGATCGTCGGCGACTCCAACATGTCCGAGGTCACCACGCTGCTCAAGGTCGGGTCGGCCACGCTGGTGCTGGAGATGATCGAGGCGGGCGTCCAGTTCAAGGACTTCACCCTCGACAACCCGATCCGCGCCATCCGCGAGATCAGCCACGACCTCACCGGGCGGCGCACCGTCCGGCTCGCGGGCGGGCGGGAGGCGAGCGCCCTCGACATCCAGCGCGAGTACCACGAGAAGG
>DATMDS010000272.1:0-50508 GCA_035557575.1 Pseudonocardia sp.
GAATGCTGCGCCGCGGCGGCGTCGCCCGCGCGATCTGCAGCCGGGCGTGCGCGTGGGCGGTGTGTGGGGTGGGCGGGCCGCGTAGCTGGGTCAGGACGTCGGCCGCCTGCTGGAGGTCGCCGGTGCCGCGTAGTAGCTCGGCCTCCACCAGCAACACTCGGTCGGCAAGGACGGGCGCGCTTCCCACCGGCCGGGACATCGCCATCCGCAGGCCGGTGCGTGCGCCCTCCCGGTCGCCGGCGTCGGCGCGGCGAAGCGCGTTCAGCGCGGCCGCGGCGAGTTGAACGTGCGGCTCGGGCGCGATGGCCTCGACCTCGGCCACCTTGCCGAGCCAGCGACCGATGCCCTCGGGCTCATTCCGGTCGAGCGATACCCAGACGAGCGCGAGGTAGGCGGCGACAGCCGGTCCAGCCCGCTTCGGCGGCCCGGTCGACGACCGCCTGCGCGTCGGCCTCCGCGGCGTCGAGCTCGCCGCGCTCGCTCAGCAGCAGCGCCAGCTGCGCCGCCGCGTTCAGGTGCGGGCGCAGCAGGCCGCTCCACTGGTTGGCGTCCACCGCAGCGCGCAGGTGCTTCTCGGCCTCGGCCATGTTCCCGGTCCACAGCTCCGCGGTGCCGGCGTTGCTGAGGACCACCTGCGGTATCACGTTCCCAACCGGCCAGCCCCAAGCCAGAGAGCGTGCGCGGGTCGTTGGGAACCCGGGCGGGTGGCCGACACGACCGCGACCAGGGTCTTCATGACCAAAGACTGCAGCCGGATCGAAGTAGCACATCCTGTGCGCCGCCAACGGTCTCCAGGCTGCGCGTTGCCGGCTTCGAATGCTGACCTAACCGGACCGCCCTAATCGACCGGGTGTTATGAGTTCCGGGTCAATTCGGCGCTGAGAACCGCGGAGACGACAAGGAGCAGGCCAAGTACAACGAGCCATGACAAGAGCGCGATAGCGATGCCGAAAAGCCCATATCGGTCGGCCTCGTGGCCGATGGCGATGGGCAGGTAGAGGCCCGCTACCACGATCGCGACGGATTGACCGGCACCGGTCAGAGCGGCGCCCGGCAGCAGCGCCCGAAAGCCGACGCGGCCACCGAGAAGCAGGTACACGACCGGCAACCACAGCACAGTCGCCGCCAGTGCTTGCACCGTGAGTCGGATCGCCAGGCTGTCGACAAGCACGGCTCGAACGGGGCCGAGCAGGGTGAACAGGGCGAACTCACCGATCAGCGCGGCCGAGGCGAGCAGTCCGTGACCCAAGCCCCGGATTCCCTGAGGCGGCAGCTCCCAGGCGGCGAGGTAGGTCCGTTGAAGAGACCTGACGAAGCCGAGCACGGTTACGACGAGCAGCGCCACGCCGAGCACGGTCACCGACTCGACCCCAGGCGGGTGGTCGAATAGGACCATTACTGAGGCGGCTGCCTGCCCGGACAGACCGAAACCGGCCAGCAGCGCCTGACCGTAGGACTGCTGTACGGCTGTGGAAGCGAAGGCGGCGACCACGATCAGCATCGGGATCAGCGCGACGAAAGCCTGGGCGGACAAGGCGAGCGCGCGGTCATACCCGCCGATCGCCATCATCCGCCGCGACACGCGCAGGACAAGCGAGTCCCGGTAGCGTCGCAGCGCGCGGTCGCGGCGGTCGCTCAACGTCATGGCGGCGAAAGCTCGGCATCCGGATCGGCCGGGGCCGGCGCCATCAGTCGAGCCGCAATGGTGGCCGCCGGCCCAATGCCCGGCGCACCGGTCACAGTACGATCGATAACGACGATCAGATAGCTCCGAGTCCTGCGGGCGAAGCTGCCCAACGCGGTGACGACGTCTTTGCGCTTCCCGGCAATGAGCCGACGAGAGGAATGGACGGCGTCGAGGCCCATCAACTCGACGACGAATAGTAGGAACAGCCGGTTGCAGCGAGCACCCGCGTAGCTCAGCCCGCGCCGCGGAATCCAGCACCTGTCCGAAGGCTTATGGGCCGCCATCCGCAGATGGTGCCGGGCGCAGCCGCTACCGCGCGTCATCCGCTGCGGATGACGCGCGGCAGGGAGCCTGCTCGCGACCGCAGGAGGGCCGTGGCCGATGCTCCGTGCTCCCGCCCAGCTACGTCTTCAGCAGGTCTTCGATGTGCAACAAATGGATAAGACCCCGACGGCACTGACAGGTGCGCGACGTGGTCCGTGCGGGTCGGCGGTCGCGCGCGACGTCCCGAGCCGCCGAGTGGCGCCGTCGCTCCACCCACCTCCCGCGTCCAGCACACGGAGTCCATACCCGGGGCTGTGGCACGTTGGACGTCGTGACCGCGCAGCGATTCAGCCGGCGCTGGTTGCTGGTGGCGGCCGGCGCGGCCGGCCTGGTCGGCATGGGGGCCGTCGCCGCACCCGCCGCGGTCGGTGACATCGACCCGGCCGTGCTGCGGGCGCGCATCCTCGGCCCGCTTCCGCCGCACGTCGGGCTGGTCGACGCCAGCGGGCGGCTCGGGCTGCCGGAGATCTCCCGCCTGGAGTCGGTCACCGCGCTGCTCACCGGCAACACCCGGATCCGCGCGTTCGTGGCCGGCCCCGACCGCTTCCGGGTCGACGAGCTGACCCCCGTCGGGGAGCGGGACACCTACCGGCTGGGCGACACCGAGTACGTCTGGGACTTCGGGGCCGATCAGCTCACCCGGATCGTCGGCGTCGGGCCGGTGCACCTCCCCCGGCCCGCCGACCTGCTGCCGCCCACGCTGGCGCGGCGGCTGCTCGCGCGGGCCGGCGCCGACCCGGTGACCGCGCTGCCCGATCGCCGCGTGGCCGGCCGCGCCGCCGCCGGCCTGCGGCTGCGCCCCACCGACCCGGACACCACGGTCGGCCTGGTCGACGTGTGGGCCGACCCGGTGACGGCGCTGCCGCTGCGCGTCGAGGTGTCCGCCCGGACCGGGCCGCCGCTGCTGATCAGCGCCTTCACCGACGTCGCCGATCGGGCGCCGGACGCCGCCGACCTGGTGCCGACCGTGCCACCCGGGGCCGGCGCGATCACCGCGGCCGCCGACGACCTGTCCTCCGCGCTGCGCGTGCTGGGCGCGCCGCCGGCCCCGGACCGGCTGGCCGGCCGGGACCGCATCGCCGGCGGCGGGGACGGGCTGCCCGGCGTCGGGCTCTACGGGGCGGGGCTGGCCGGTTTCGCGTTGATCCCGCTCAGCCGGGACATCGCCGAGCGCGCGATCGACGGGGCGGCCGCGGCCGCCGGAGTGGCGGTGCCGGTGCCGACCGGGCGGGCGGCGCGGGTGGCGACCCCGCTGGTCTCGGTCGCGGTGCGGGCCCGCCGCCGGAACGGCGCGCTGCTGATCGGCACGGTGGCGCCGGAGGTGCTGGACCAGGCACTGCAGGAACTCCCCGGCCGGCGGCCGGCGTGACCGACGTGATCGTCACCAGCGACCTGACCAAGCGCTTCGGCCGGGTGACCGCGGTCGACGGGCTCGACCTGCGGGTGCCGGCCGGCTGCCGGTTCGGCCTGCTCGGCCCGAACGGCTCGGGCAAGACCACGCTGGTGCGCATGCTGCTCGGGCTGGTGCATCCGACGCGCGGCACGGTCGAGCTGCTCGGCGCGCCCATGCCGGCGCAGGCCGCGGCCGTGCTGCCGCGCGTCGGCGCTCTGGTGGAGAGCCCCGCCGCGTGGCCGCAGCTGTCCGGGCCGGCGAACCTGCGGCTGCTGGACGCCGCCGGTGGCCGGCGCACCGGCACCGCCGGCGGCCGCCGCACGGCAGGCGGCAGGCGCGCTCGGTCCCGTCGGGTCGCCGAGGCCCTGCAGCGGGTCGGCCTGGGCGACATCGACCGACGTCCGGTGCGGGCCTACTCGCTCGGGATGCGCCAGCGCCTGGGCATCGCCGCGACGCTGCTGCGGGAGCCCGAGCTGCTGCTGCTGGACGAGCCGACCAACGGGCTGGACCCGCGCGGCATCAACGAGGTCCGCGAGCTGCTGGTCGCGCTGAACGAGGCGGGCACGACGGTGGTGCTGTCCTCCCACCTGCTGTCCGAGGTGGAGCAGCTGTGCACCCGGGTCGGGGTGATGGACGGCGGCCGGCTGGTGCTCACCGACGAGCTGGCCGCGCTGCGCGCGCCGACCGGGCGGGTCCTGGTGCGCACCCCCGACCCGGCCGCCGTCGTCGCGCTGCTGGACGGGCAGGTGGCCCGCCGCGACGGGGACGTGCTCCAGGTGCGGTCGCTGGACCCGGCCGGACTGAACGCCCGGCTGGTCGAGGCCGGGATCCGGGTCACCGAGCTGGCGCCGCAGCACCGCAGCCTGGAGCAGGTGGTGCTGGAACTGACCGGGACCGGCGCCGACCGGGTCGACGCCGCGCCGCAGGATCGGCCGTGATCGGGGTCGAGCTGCAGCTGCTGCTGCGCCGGCGCCGGGTGTGGCTGTGCTGGGCGCTGCTGTGCGCGCTGCCGGCCGCAGTGGGGGTGCTGCTCGCCGTCACCGACATCGTGCCGGCCCCCGGTCGCGGCGGGAACTTCCTGTCCGCGGTGGTGAGCAACGGCCAGCTGTTCCCGGCGGCGGCCCTGGCCCTGGTGCTCCCGGTGTTCCTGCCGATCACAGTGGCCATCGTGGCCGGTGACACGATCGCCGGGGAGGCCGGCACCGGCACCCTGCGCTACCTGCTGGTCCGCCCGGTCGGCCGGCTGCGGCTGCTGGTCGCGAAGCTGCTGTCGGTGGCGGCGTTCGTGCTGCTCGCGGTGCTGTTCGTGACCGTGACGGGGTACCTGGTCGGGGTGGCGCTGTTCGGCTTCGGGCCGGACGCGACGCTCGGCGGGACCGGCGGCGTCACGTCGCTGTCCGGGGCCGTGCTCACCCCGACCGAGCTGGCCGCCCGGACCGCGACCACGGTGGGCTATCTCGCGCTGTGCATGCTCACGCTCGGCGCCGTCGGGCTGTTCTTCTCCACGCTCACCGACTCGCCGCTGGCCGCCGCCCTGGGCGTGCTGGCGCTCGTGGTGACCAGCGCGGTGCTGTTGCCGCTGGACGCGGCCGCGGCGATCCGCTTCTACCTGCCCACCGCGCACTGGCTGGCCTGGGTCGACCTGTACCGCGCGCCGATCCTCTGGACCGACGTGCGGGAGGGCGCGCAGGTGCAGCTGGGTTGGGTGCTGGTGGCGTTCGGGGCGGCGTGGGCCAACTTCGCGACCAAGGACGTCACTTCCTGACCGGGCGTCCGGTCAGCGGGCGCCCGCGGCGCGCAGCGACGTGCAGTCGCCGGAGCCGGTCAGCGGATCCGCGGTGATCGCGCGCAGGACCAGGCCGGTGACGACGGCGTCGGTGGGCAGCGCGCCGTGGCTGATGCGGGCGCCCGGGCAGGTGTCCTGCACCGCGACGTCGATGGCGCCGGCCAGCCGCGCCGACTCCGGCGGCGTCACCGTCTCGTCGTCGGTGGTCCAGATCGACAGCCAGGGCAGCGCGGCCCCGACCCTGGCCCGGGCCAGCTCAGCCAGCTGGGCGCTGCCGGGGGCGAGCTGCCGGCACGCGACCGGGCAGTCGTCCGGGGTACCGGCCGCGGCCACCGCGGCCAGCCGGGTGCCGCCCAGCGGCGCGCCCAAGGTGATCACGCGGCGGACCCGCGCCGGCGCGTCGGCGTTGCGGGCCACCCAGAGGCCGGCAACGACGCCGCCCGCGGAGTAGCCGATCACGTCGACCGAGGGGGCGCCGCCGGACAGCGCCGCGTCGACCGCGGTGTCCAGCACGGCGACCTGGGCCGACAGATCCCCGGTTCCGTCGCCGACCAGGGTGAGCACCTGCGCGGGCCGGCCGGTGGCCTCGATCCGGTCGGCCAGCGCGAGCAGCCCGGTCCGCGAGCCGCCGTAGCCCGGCACCAGCAGTACCGGCCCGAGGGCGTCCTGAGCCGGGCGGGTCGCCGGGTCGACCGCCGGCCCGCGGGCCCCGACCAGCCGCACGCCGACGACCACCAGCGCCACCGCGAGCGCGGCGGTGAGCAACCCGATCAGCAGCCGCCGTCGCGGGCTCACACCGGGGCCCCGAGCAGCAGGGCGTGCACGACGCGATCGGCGAGCAGCCGCCCGCGCCGCGTCAGCACGGCCCGGCCCCCGTTCCCGCCCGGCCCGCCGTCGACGTCGATCGGCTCCAGCAGCCCGTCCTCGGCGGCCCGGGCGGCGGCCGCCCGCCCGTCGGCGTCGAGCAGCTCCAGCGGGAGCCCGGTGGCCAGCCGCAGCCGCAGCATGATCCGCTCGGTGTGCTGCTCGGTGTCGGTGAGCTGCTCGCCGCCGGCCTCCGGCGACCGCCCCTCGCCCAGCAGGGTGGCGTACCGGGCCGGGTGCTTCACGTTCCACCAGCGTCTCCCGGCCAGGTGCGAGTGCGCGCCGGGCCCGAGCCCCCACCAGTCGCCGTCGAGCCAGTAGCCCAGGTTGTGCCGGCAGCGGGCGTCCGTGGTGGCCGCCCAGTTCGACACCTCGTACCAGCGCAGCCCGGCCGCGGACAGCGCGTCGTCGATCAGCTCGTAGCGGGTTGCGGCCACGTCGTCGTCCGGGGCGGGCAGCTCGCCGCGGGCCACCCTGCGGTGCAGCGCCGTGCCGTCCTCGACGATCAGCGCGTACGCCGAGACGTGGTCCACCCCGGCGGCCAGCACCGCGTCCAGCGAACCGCGCAGGTCGTCGTCGGTCTCGCCGGGTGTGGCGTAGATGAGGTCGAGGTTCACGTGCCGGATGCCGGCGGCGCGCGCCTCCCCTGCGGCGGCCACCGCCCGGCCCGGGGTGTGTCGGCGATCCAGCACGGCCAGCACGTGCGGCGCAGCCGACTGCATGCCCAGTGAGACCCGGGTGAATCCCGCCGCGGCCAGGCCGGCGAAGAATTCCGGCGAGGTCGATTCCGGGTTGGACTCGGTGGTCACCTCGGCCCCGGCGGCCAGCCCGAACGTCTCCCGGACCGCGTCCAGCACGACCGCCAGCCGCTCCGCTCCGAGCAGCGACGGAGTACCGCCGCCGACGAACACCGTGTCCACCGGCCGGGTGCCGACCGTGCTCGCGGCGAGCTGCAGCTCCCGGCGCACCGCCTGCAACCAGCCGTCCGGGGACGCCCCGGAGCCGGCCAGCTCGGAGGCCGTGTAGGTGTTGAAGTCGCAGTACCCGCAGCGCGCCGCGCAGAACGGCACGTGGACGTAGACGCCGAACGGGACGGGCTGCACCGGATCCAGCTTAGGCGGCCGGTTGCCGGGCGGGGATCCGCTGCGTTCGTCCCGCGGCGTCGGCACGGACACGCCGTCGGCGCTGTGAATCCGCTCCCAGCATGCGGACGTCGATGGCTCAGGGACCGGACAGGTGGCACTCTTGACCCATGAGTCCGTCGCGGCCGGTTCCCGCTCGTGGATCGGCGTCGGCGACGCGGGAGTCCGCCGCCGTGGGGTTGCGCCTGGTCGCGCGCCGGCACGTCGATCTGCATCGGGTGAGCAGCGCGCTCTGTCGCTAGCCAGGATCCGCCCACCCATCGTCAGCCGGTCGCGCCTTCCACCACCAGCACCGTCGCGCGGCCCGACCCGGAGGCACCACCTTGCCCCCCACTCCCACCACCGCCCCGACCAAGCGCAAGCGCGGCGAGGGCCAGTGGAAGCTCGGCCACCGCGAGCCGCTGAACCCCAACGAGCGGACGAAGCGCGACGACGACGGCCTCAACGTGCGGGCCCGGATCGAGAACGTGTACGCCAAGCGCGGCTTCGACTCCATCGACCCGGCCGATCTGCGCGGCCGGATGCGCTGGTGGGGGCTCTACACCCAGCGCCGGCCCGGGATCGACGGCGGGCGCACCGCCGCGCTGGAACCCGAGGAGCTCGACGACCGCTACTTCATGCTCCGGGTACGCATCGACGGCGGCGCGCTGAGCACCGGGCAGCTGCGGCTGGTCGGTGAGATCTCCCGGGACCACGCCCGCGACACCGCCGACGTCACCGACCGGCAGAACATCCAGTACCACTGGATCGAGATCGAGGACATGCCGGCGATCTGGCAGAAGCTGGAGGCCAACGGCCTGCTCACCACCGAGGCCTGCGGGGACACCCCGCGGGTCATCCTCGGCTCCCCCGTCGCCGGCATCGCCGCCGACGAACAGATCGACCCGCGGCCGGCCATCGACGCGATCCTGGACCGCTACATCGGCGCCAAGGAGTTCTCCAACCTGCCGCGCAAGTTCAAGACCGCGATCTCCTGGCAGCAGGACGTGGCGCACGAGGTGAACGACGTGTCGTTCATCGGCGTCGAGCACCCCGAGCACGGCCCCGGCTTCGACGTGTGGGTCGGCGGCGGGCTGTCCACCAACCCGAAGATCGCGCAGCGGCTCGGGGCGTGGGTGCCGCTGGACGACGTCCCGGACGTGTGGGCCGGGATCATCGGGATCTTCCGCGACTACGGCTACCGCCGGCTGCGGCACCGGGCCCGGATCAAGTTCCTGGTCGCGGACTGGGGCGCGGCCGAGTTCCGCCGGGTGCTCGAGGAGGAGTACCTGCACCGCCCGCTGATCGACGGCCCGGCGCCCGCGACCCCCGCGACCCCGATCGACCACGTCGGGATCCACAAGCAGCGCGACGGGCGCAACTACGTGGGCGTCGCCCCGGCGTCGGGACGGGTGTCCGGGTCGGTTCTGATCTCCCTGGCCGACGCGGCCGAGCGGGCCGGCTCGGGCCGGGTGCGGCTCACCCCGCAGCAGAAGATCGTGGTGCTGGACGTGGCCGACGACAGGGTCGAGCCGCTCATCGCCGAGCTGAACGCGCTGGGCCTGCAGGCCCGTCCGTCGCCGTGGCGGCGCTCGACGATGGCCTGCACCGGCATCGAGTTCTGCAAGCTGGCCATCGTCGAGACCAAGGAGCGGGCCATCCGCCTGGTCGAGGAGCTGGAGAAGCGGCTGGTCGACGTGCACCCGGACGTGCCCATCTCGATCCACCTCAACGGCTGCCCGAACGCCTGTGCGCGCACCCAGGTCGCCGACATCGGGCTCAAGGGCCAGATCGTCACCGACGCCGACGGCCGGCAGGTCGAGGGCTTCCAGGTGCACCTGGGCGGTGGGCTCGGGCTGGACTCCGGCTTCGGCCGCAAGCTGCGCGGGCTGAAGGTGACCAGCGCCGAGCTCGGCGACTACGTGGACCGGCTGGTGCGTCGCTACAGCGAGCAGCGCACCGGGGACGAGCGGTTCGCGCAGTGGGTGGCCCGGGCCGCCGAGGACGACCTGAAGTGACGGATCGGAAATGAGCGAGCGTGCGGTCCCGTTCTACTGCCCGTACTGCGGCGAGGAGGACCTGCGGCCGGCCGAGGTGAGCCACGGAGCGTGGTACTGCCCGGACTGCCTGCGCACCTTCTCGCTCAAGCTGGTGGGGATCGGAGTACCGGAGGTGACCCGATGAGTGTTCTCACGGACGGGCGGGCGATCGCGGCGGCCGGAGCCGAGCAGCTCGGCCCGGATGCGACGGCCGAGCAGGTGCTGGCCTGGACGGCGGAGACCTTCGGCGAGCGGTTCATCGTCGCCTCGAACATGCAGGACGCGGTGCTGGTCGAGCTGGCCGCCAGGGCCCGTCCCGGGGTGGACGTGCTGTTCCTGGACACCGGCTACCACTTCGCGGAGACCATCGGCACGAGGGATGCCGCAGCGGCCGTGTACGGGGTGCGGATCGTCAACGCCCGGCCCGAGCAGACGGTCGCCGAGCAGGACTCGCTGCTGGGCAAGGACCTGTTCGCACGCGAGCCGAACAGGTGCTGCGCGCTGCGGAAGGTGGTGCCGCTGCAGCGGACGCTGGCCGGCTACGACGCCTGGGTGACCGGGGTTCGTCGGGTGGAGGCGCCGACCCGGGCCGGCACCCCGCTGGTCACCTACGACGAGAAGTTCGACCTGGTCAAGGTCAACCCGATCGCGGCCTGGACCGACGAGGACATGGACGCCTACATCGCCGAACACCACATCCTGGTCAACCCGCTGGTCGCGGAGGGCTACCCGAGCATCGGGTGCGCGCCGTGCACGGCGAAACCGGTCCCGGGTGCGGACAAGCGCAGCGGCCGGTGGGCCGGCACCGGCAAGATCGAGTGCGGGTTGCACGGATGAGCACTCCTGCTGTGCTGGACGCGCTCGACGCGCTGGAGTCGGAGTCGATCCACATCTTCCGGGAGGTGGCCGGCGAGTTCGACCGGCCGGTGATCCTGTTCTCCGGGGGTAAGGACTCGACGCTGCTGGTGCACCTGGCGGTCAAGGCGTTCGCGCCGGCCGCGGTGCCGTTCCCGCTGCTGCACGTCGACACCGGGCACAACTACCCGGAGGTGATCGACTTCCGGGACCGGCTGGTGGCGCGGCTCGGGCTCCGGCTCGAGGTCGCGCACGTCCAGGAGTGGATCGACGACGGCCGCCTGAGCGAGCGCCCGGACGGCACCCGCAACCCGTTGCAGACGGTGCCGCTGCTGGACACGATCAACGCGCACCGTTTCGACGCGGTGTTCGGCGGGGGGCGCCGCGACGAGGAGCGTGCCCGGGCCAAGGAGCGGATCCTGTCGCTGCGCGACGCGTTCGGCCGTTGGGACCCGCGCAGCCAGCGCCCGGAGCTGTGGAACCTCTACAACGGCCGGCACGCCCCGGGCGAACACGTGCGGGTCTTCCCGATCTCCAACTGGACCGAGCTGGACGTCTGGCGCTACATCAGGCGGGAGCGCATCGAGCTGCCCTCGATCTACTACGCGCACCGGCGGGAGGTCTTCCGCCGGGACGGGATGTGGCTGGCCGAGGGGCCGTGGGGCGGGCCGCGCGGGATCGAGGCCCTGCAGCCGCTGACCGTGCGCTACCGCACGGTCGGCGACGGGTCCTGCACCGGGGCCGTCGAGTCGGCGGCCGGCACCGTCGACGAGATCATCGCCGAGGTGATGGCGTCCCGGCTGACCGAGCGCGGCGCGACCCGGGCCGACGACCGACTGAGCGAGGCGGCCATGGAAGACCGGAAGCGCGAGGGCTACTTCTGACATGAGTGCACCTGACGGCCCGGTCCGGGACCTGCTGCGCTTCGCCACGGCCGGCAGCGTGGACGACGGGAAGTCCACATTGGTCGGCCGGCTGCTGTACGACACGAAGTCCGTGCTGGCCGACCAGATCGAGGCCGTGCACCGCGCCTCGGTCGACAAGGGACTGTCCACGCCGGATCTCTCACTGCTCGTGGACGGGCTGCGGGCGGAGCGCGAGCAGGGCATCACGATCGACGTCGCCTACCGGTACTTCTCCACCCCGCGCCGCGAGTTCGTGCTGGCCGACACCCCTGGCCACGTGCAGTACACCCGCAACACCGTCACCGGCGCCTCCACCGCCGAGCTGGCCGTGCTGCTGGTCGACGCCCGCAACGGCGTCGTCGAGCAGACCCGCCGGCACGCCGCCGTGCTCGCACTGCTGCGGGTCCCGCGCCTCGTGCTGGCCATCAACAAGATCGACCTCGTGGACTACGACGAGGCGGTGCTGGCGGCGATCGGCAAGGACT
Source organism: Pseudonocardia sp. (assembly GCA_035557575.1). Lineage (GTDB taxonomy): Bacteria > Actinomycetota > Actinomycetes > Mycobacteriales > Pseudonocardiaceae > Pseudonocardia. Next base: position 11,460 of record DATMDS010000272.1, read on the forward strand.
TCACCGGGCTGACCCGCTCGCTGGGCTTCGCCGAGGACGCTGTGGTGACCATCCCGGTGTCCGCACTGGTCGGCGACAACGTGGTGGAACCCTCCGTGCGCACGCCCTGGTACACCGGGCCGACGCTGCTCGGGCACCTGGAGTCGGTGCCGGTCACCGACCCGGATGTGGCGGCGCCTTTCCGGATGCCGGTGCAGTACGTGATCCGCCCGCGGACGCCGGAGCTGCCCGACTACCGCGGCTACGCCGGCCAGGTCGCCGCGGGCAGCGTGGCGCCGGGCGACGAGGTGGTGGTGCTGCCGGGCGGCGCCCGGACCACCGTCACCTCGGTGGACACCGCGGACGGGACGCTGCCGCGCGCGGCCACCGGACGCAGCATCACCGTGCTGCTCGCCGACGACATCGACATCTCCCGGGGCGAGATGCTGGCCGCGGCCGACGCGGCGCCGCCGGTGAGCACCGAGCTGGAGGCCACGCTCTGCTGGCTGGCCGACAAGCCGCTGCGCCCGGGAGCGCGCCTGCTGCTCAAGCACGGCACCCGCACCACCCAGGTCATCGTCGGGGCGCTCGGTGAGCGGCTGGACACCCAGACCGTGCGCTTCGTCGATCCCCCCGAGCAACTGGCGATCAACGACATCGCGCGGGTGGCGCTGCGCACCGCCGATCCGCTGCCGGTCGACGACTACGCCGACATCCGCGCGACCGGGTGTTTCCTGCTCATCGACCCGGCGACCGGGAACACGCTCGCCGCGGGCCTGGTCGGTATGCCGCTCAATCTGACTGGCCCGTGAGTGGCGCGCCGTGCTAGAACACGGCGCTGCACTCACGAGCGTTTCGTCACCGGTTAACCCCGGGCGGCCCGCGACCGAGTCGACCGCGCGCTCCGGGATCTGCTCGACTCCGGCGGCCGGCCCTAGGAGCCGGCGAGACGCCGGTCACCAGCGGGGCGGCCCACCACCACGCCCGGGGTTCGTGAGCTGGACGAACTCAGACGTACGGACATTTGGGCGCCGTCCCGACGCGCGGACACTCGGTTGTCGAGACCACGACGACGGGCGCACGATGGGCGAATGACATCGACGCCGTCGATCGCCTGGTCGGGACACCCCGGCCGGCGAGCCGACCCGTCGATGTCCAGCCTGCTCGTCACCGATCTGGAGCGGTTCTGGCCGTCACGCCGCGGCCACGCCTTCGACGAGTACTGTCGCTGACCCCCTGCACCGCCGGCCGAGCCGGGCCGCGCCGCACCGGCGCGCCCTCCGCCGAGCGGTGCCTCGCCGCCGGGCCCGTTCCCGACCCCGGCACGCCACCACCCAGACAAGGACCGCCCCACGATGCGCCGGCTCCGTGCCCCCGCCCTGCTGCTCACCGCCCTGGCCCTGCTCACCGCGACCGCCTGCTCGCGCGCCGAACGCGCACCGGAGGCCCCTGCGGTCCCGGCGGCCGGCGGCGTCGCGCAGGAGCTGCGGCTGGGCTACTTCCCCAACGTCACCCACGCGCCGGCGATCATCGGCGTCGAGCAGGGGCTGTTCAGCACCGAGCTGGGCACCACCACGCTCACCCCGCAGACCTTCAACGCGGGCGGCGACGCGGTGAACGCGCTGCTCGGCGGTTCGCTCGACGCCACCTACATCGGGTCCGGCCCGGCCATCAACGCCTTCGCCAAGTCCGAGGGGGCGGCGGTGCGGCTGGTCGCCGGAGCGACGGCGGGCGGCGCCCAGCTCGTGGTCAAGCCGGAGATCACCAGCGCTGAGCAGCTGCGCGGCCGGACGATCGCCACGCCGCAGCTGGGCAACACCCAGGACATCGCGTTCAAGAAGTGGCTCTCGGAGAACGGCCTGACGGCCGGCGACGGCCCGCAGGACGTCAAGATCGCCAATCTGGACAACCCGCGCACCCTGGACGCGTTCCGCCAGGGCAGCGTGGACGGCGGCTGGCTGCCCGAGCCCTGGAGCTCGCGGCTGGTGCTCGACGCCGGCGCCGCCGTGCTGGTCGACGAGGCCACGCTGTGGCCGGACGGCCGGTTCCCCACCACCGTGCTGGTGGTCCGCACCGAGTTCGCCCAGCAGTACCCGGAAACCGTGCGGGCGCTGCTGCGCGGCCACCTCAAGGCCATCGACGCGGCGAACGCCGACCCGGCCCAGGCCAAGGCCGTGGTGAACGCCGGGCTGCAGAAGTTGACCGGCAGCGCGCTGGCCGAGCCGGTGATCGACCGCGCCTTCACCGGCATCACTCTCGACCCGGACCCGCTCGCCGCGACGTTCCCGCAGCTCGCGCAGGACAGCGTCACGGCCGGCATCACCGACCAGGCCACCGACCTCGCCGGCTTCGTCGACGTCGGGCCGCTGAACGCCGAGCTGGCCGCCGCGGGCAAGCCGGCGGTGGACGCCGCAGGACTCGACAAGCCCGGAGGCAGCTCATGACCACCGTCCTCGATCGACCGGTCGTCACCCAGCGCAGCGCCGTCGAGCTGGACGGGGTGGGCAAGGCCTTCGGCCGCGGCCCGGACGTGGTGACCGCGCTGTCCGGCGTGGACCTGCGGGTGCGGCCCGGTGAGTTCGTGGTGCTGCTGGGCGCTTCCGGCTGCGGCAAGACGACGCTGCTCAACCTGGTCGCCGGGCTGGACGAGCCCAGCACCGGCACGGTCACCGTGCACAGCAGTCGACCCGCGGTGATGTTCCAGGAGCCGGCGCTGCTGCCCTGGCTGGACGCCGGGCGCAACGTGGAGCTGCCGCTGCGGCTGTCCGGGGTGGGCCGGGCGGACCGGCGGGCCCGCGCTGCCGAGCTGTTGGATCTGGTGCGCCTCGGCGGGCAGGCACGGAAGCGTCCGCACGAGCTGTCGGGCGGGATGCGGCAGCGGGTCGCGCTGGCCCGCGCGCTGGCCGCCACCACCGCCGGGACCGACGAGGGTGGTGGGCTGCTGCTGATGGACGAGCCGTTCGCCGCCCTGGACGCGATCACCCGCGACTTCCTGCAGGGCGAGCTGCGCCGGATCTGGGCGGCCACCGGTACCGCGGTGCTGTTCGTGACCCACGACGTGCGGGAAGCGGTGCGGCTCGGGCAACGGCTGGTGCTGCTGTCCTCCCGGCCCGGCACTGTGGTGGGCGAGTGGAACCTGGTGAACGTCGACGACCGCGAGTCGCTCACCGACGAGGTCACCGGCCGGCTGCGGGAAGTGATCTCCACCCATGCCCGCACCTGAGGCGATCGCCTCGCCCGACACCCAGGACGCCGCCTCGGTCGGCGCCGGGCTGGACGCGCTGGACACCCCGACCGTCGCCCGGCGGCCACTGCTGCGCCGGGTGCTGGCCACCGGGGTGCCGCCACTGGTCGCGCTCGCGCTGTTCATCGGCGTCTGGCAGGCGGTGTGGGCGTCGGCGATCTGGCCGGAGTACCAGCTGCCGGCCCCGCTGGCGGTGTGGGACGAGTTGGTGTCCACCGTGGCCGACGGCAGCATCTGGTCGATCACCTGGACGTCCGTGCACCGGGCGGTGCTCGGCTTCGCGGCCTCGGTGGTGATCGCCACCCCACTCGGCCTGCTGGTGGCGAAGGTGCCGGTGGTGCGGTCCGCGATCGGGCCGCTGCTGGCCGGCATGCAGAGCCTGCCCTCGGTGGCCTGGGTGCCGGCGGCGGTGCTGTGGTTCGGGCTGACCGACGCCACCATCTACTTCGTGGTGCTGCTCGGCGCGATCCCGTCCATCGCCAACGGACTGGTCGCCGGGATCGACCAGGTGCCACCGATCCTGCCGCGGGTCGGGCAGGTGATGGGCGCGGGCTCGCTCGACTCGGCCCGGCTGATCCTGCTGCCGGCGGCACTGCCCGGTTACCTGGCCGGGACGAAGCAGGGTTGGGCGTTCTCCTGGCGGTCGCTGATGGCCGCGGAGATCATCGCGACCTCCCCCCAGCTGGGCGTGGGCCTGGGCGCCTACCTCAAGCACGGCAGCGACTTCAACTCCATCCCCGGCGTGATCGCGGCGATCTTCCTGATCCTGCTGGTCGGGGTGGGCATCGAGCTGTTGGTGTTCCGGCCGCTGGAGCGCCGGGTGCTGCGCACACGGGGGCTCGCGCCGGCATGAGCGGTGACGTGAACGGCGGCGGCACGGGTACCTCGCGGGTGCTGGTGCGCCGCCGCCACGTCGACCACTGCCACGTCGGCACCACCGGCTGTCGGGCCTGATCGGCCCCCGCCCGGACGGCGCGTGGCGCGCCGGGCTCCCGATCACACCCCGAAGGGGAGAGCCATGTCCGAATCCGATTCCGCCGGCGATCCCGCGGTGCGGCGCAGCCGCCGCGTCGCCCTCAACGTGGACTGGGCGGCGACCGTCGCCGGTCTGATCCTGCTCGGGCTGGTGCTCACCGGCCTGCTTCCCGGTGGGCTGGTGCCATGAGCGCTCGTGACGTCAGCGCGCCAGACCGGTCCACCACCACCGCCACCGGCTGGGCGCTCCTGGCCGGCGGCTTCCGCACCGAGTTCTTCATCAAGACGGGGCTGGTGCTGCTGGGTGCGTCGATCAACATCGCGGTGATCGTCAGTGCCGCCGGGCCGGCGCTCGCGCAGGCCGTGGTGCTGATCGCCGTGGTCTTCGGTTTCACCTGGTGGCTCGCCCGGGCGGCTCGGCCTGGACGACCGGCTGCGGGCGTTGCTGGCGTCCGCGGTGTCGATCTGCGGCGTGAGCGCGGCCATCGCGGCGGCCGGCGCCGTGCAGGCCCGCAAGGAGCAGCTGGCCTACACCGCCAGCATGGTGATCCTGTTCGCGCTGCCGTCGATCTTCCTGCTGCCGGCGGCGGCGAGCCTGCTGGGGCTGGAGCAGGCGGTGGCCGGGGCCTGGGTCGGCGGCAACATCGACACGACCGCGGCGGTCAGTGCGGCCGGGGCGATCGTCGGCGAGCAGGCCCTGCAGATCGCCACCATCGTCAAGACCACGCAGAACGCGCTGCTCGGCGTGGTGGCCGTGGCGCTCACCGCCTACTTCGCGTTCTCCGTGGAGCGCGACGCGGCGGCCGCCCGGCCCCGGGCCCGCGAGCTGTGGGAGCGGTTCCCGAAGTTCGTGCTCGGCTTCCTGGCCGCGTCGATCATCGCCACGCTGTGGACCGGCGCTGTGGGCGCCGCCGCGGCCAAGCCGGTGATCACGACGGTGAACGACCTGCGCACCCTGTTCCTCATCCTGGCCTTCGTGTCCATCGGGCTCGAGTTCCGGGTGGCCCCGCTGCGCGAGGCGGGCTGGCGCCCGGTCGGGGTGTTCGCGGCCGCGACGGCGGTGAACCTGCTCGTCGGGCTGGGCCTGGCGGTGCTGCTGTTCTCCGGGTTCGACGCCGCGTAGCGGCCCGGTGTCGACCGGCCCGCCGCCCCACCCTCCGTACGCACCCCCATCCAGGAGCCCTGACATGCCTTTCTCCACCCGCGACGACACCCGCCGCCGCATCGCCGACCGCCTGCTCACCTCGCTGGACGAGCTGGTCCGCCGGCACCGCGCGCTCGCGCCGCACGGCGATGCCGTGGAACTCGGTGAGCACGTGGACCTGCACGCCGAGCTGATCACCGCCGAGGTGGCGCACCAGCTGGCGATGGCCCGCAGCGCGTTGCACCGGCACCCCCCGCTGAGCTGACCGGCGCCGGTGGCCCGGCACCGACAATCGGTGCCGGGCCACCGCTTCAGTGGGTTTCCCTCGGCGGTCCCAGGCGCTTCAATGGTCGCCACGCGACCGGCCCACTGGAGGAACGATGGCGACGAGCGAGTCCGACCTGCCCGGCAGCGACGGTGGGGTCTCGGTCGCCGACTCCTTCCCCACCCGGTACCTGCCCCGGCCCGAGGTGCGGGACCTGCCCGCGGCTCCGGACTCGAAATGGCGGCTGATCGGGCCCGGCATCATCGCGGCCGGCGTCGGCCTGGCCTCCGGCGAGTTCATCCTGTTCCCCTACATCGCCTCCCAGGTCGGGCTGGTGTTCGTGTGGGCCGCCCTGGTCGGCCTGCTGACCCAGTTCGTGCTGAACATGGAGATCGAGCGCTACACGCTGGCCACCGGCGAGACCGCGCTGACCGGCTTCAGCCGCTACTGGCGACACTGGGGCCTGGTCTTCGCGATCCTGACCTACTTCGCCAACCTCTGGCCCGGGTGGGTGACCAGCTCGGCGACGCTGGTGACCTACCTGTTCGGCGGCGAGGCCAGCTGGATCGCCATCGGGATGCTGGTGGCCATCGGGCTCATCCTCACCCTCGCCCCGGTCGTCTACGTGGCGCTGGAGAAGGCCCAGATGCTCAAGGTGGCGGCGGTGGTGCTGCTGTTCACGGTGGGCGCGATCTTCGCCATCGGTGCCGACGCCTGGGCCGACCTGCCGCAGGTCGTCACCGCGCCCGGCATCCCGGCCGCCGAGCTCGGGTTCGCGGTGCTGCTCGGCGCACTGGCCTTCGCCGGCGCCGGCGGTGGGCAGAACCTGGTGCAGGCCAACTGGATCCGGGACAAGGGCTTCGGGATGGGCGTCTACGTCCCGCGGCTGGTCAGCCCGATCACCGGGGAGCCGGAGGCGATCCCGAGCACCGGCTACGTGTTCACCCCGACCACCGAGAACATGAGCCGCTGGCGCGGCTGGTGGCGGTTCGCCAACATCGAGCAGCTGACCACGTTCGTCCTGATCACGTTCCTCACCATCCTGTTCACCTCGCTGCTGGCCTACTCGACGGTCTTCGGGCAGGAGGGGCTGGCCAACAACATCGCCTTCATCAAGAGCGAGGGCGAGGTGCTGGGGCAGCGGGTCGGATCGTGGTTCCAGTACCTGTTCTGGTTCATCGGCGCCTTCTCACTGTTCGCCGCCGCGCTCGGCATCGTCGACTACACCAGCCGGCTGGCCGCCGACGTCATCAAGACCTCGTACCGCCGCGACGCCAACGAGAGCAAGATGTACGCGGGCCTGGTGTGGGGCCTGGTCGCGATCGGGATCGTGGTGCTGCTCGTCGGGTTCAGCCAGCCGATCGTGCTGCTGGTGATCTCCGCCGTGGTCGGTGGCGTGATGATGTTCATCTACTCCGGGCTGCTCGTCCTGATCAACCGCAAGATCCTGCCGGAGCCGATCCGGGTGCGCGGGTGGCGGCTGGCCGGGCTGTTCTGGTCGGTTGCCCTGTTCGGCACGCTGTCGGTGCTGACGTTCGGGGACCAGCTGAGCAAGCTGTTCGGCGGCTGAGCCCCGGGTCGACCGCTACGCGGCCGCAACCGCGGCCACCGGGAGGCTGCGCAGCACCGCGCGGGCCACGGCGTCGTTGTAGCGCAGGCTCTGCGCGTTCATCCCGGGCCGGGTGAACGCGCCGGCCACCTTGACCGCGGTGTGCGGACCGACCGCGAACCGGCGCGGGTGCACCGAACCGCCGGCGTCGATCACCGCGCCGTCCGCGGGCCGAACCCGGATCAGCCCGGTGTTGCGCAGTACGGTGCCGTCGGCGTCGACGAGCACCTCCTCGTTGACCGCGCCCGCGCGCAGCAGGTCGGCCAGCAGCGGATCGGTGCTGCGCGACACGCTCGGGTCGGGCAGCCGGGCGTCGACCAGCACGGTCGCGGTCACCGGTGGGACGCCGTGCAGGGTGGCGCTGCCGGCCCGGAAGCCGCCGTCGGCGACGTCGACCCACATGCCGGCGCCCAGGAAATCGATGTGGCCGGCCCGGGACAGCGCGAGCAGCTCGCGCACCCGGAACCCGGGCGGCCCGCTGGCCACCGCGTTGAAGAAGCTCTGCCACCACGGCAGGTCCACCGCCCGCGAGCGGGCCGAGAGCGCGCCGGAGCCGGCCAGCCGGGTGGTCTCGCCGAACACCGAGAGCATGGCCACGAACGCCCCGAGGTGCGCGGTGTGCCGCGGATCGACGTGCTGGCGCAGGTCCTCGGCGATCCGGGCGCGCACCAGCGGCTGCAGCGCCGGCAGGCTGTCCGCCCGCAGGCCGGACAGCGGGCGGTCGAGGGCGGCGAAGTCGATGCGGTCCACCGGATCCGGCACCGCGGCCCCGATCAGCTCGACCATTGCCGGCGAGTCCCAGTCCAGTTCGGCGTAGCGGGCCGCGAACTCCTCCCACGGCACCCGCACCCGGTCCGGGTGCCCGACGAACAGCTCGTGGTACCAGCCCCAGGCGATCTCCTTGGCCATCAGCGGCCACGCCTGCTCCCGCAGCCGCACCGGCTCCGGCGCGGCGATCAACCGGTCGCCGACGTCCGGGCCGAAGAAGCGGGGCAGCGGCGGCCGGCCGGCGCGCAGCGCGTAGTGCGTCTTGGAGTGGTAGGGAGCGCCCCGTGGGGAGCCCGCGACCAGCCGCGGCTCGGCCCCCGACGGCAGGTAGGCCAGCCGGTCGGGGTCGTCCGGCGACGGATCGGGCACGAAGCGGCCACCGCGGCCCTCGAACAGCAGCACCATGAGGTCGATGAACGCCAGTCCCATGCCGCGGGCGATGACCGTCTCCCCCGGCGCGATCACGGACAGGTCGGTGTCGGTGGTCTGCTCGGGCGGCAGGTAGCGCAGTCCCAGCGCGGCGGCCCGGCCGGCCAGCTCCCGCTCGTCCTCGGTCGGGGTGGCGTCCAAGTGGCCCGAGGCCAGCACCACCGCGTCCACCCGCAGCGCCGGGCCGTCGCGCAGGGCCAGCAGCTGGTCCGCGCCGTCCGCGGTGAGCCCGGTGGCCACCGTCCGGTGGACGTGCACCCGCAGGCCCGGCGGCAGCGCGGCGATCACGTCGCGCAGCACCTGCTCCAGGTAGGCGCTCTGCAGCCGCCGGCTCGGGAAGGTCGTGGCGGTGACCGCGCGCAGCTCGGCGGCCAGCTCGGGTCCGAGCGTGTCCGCTTCCCCGCGGGTGCGCAGTCGCTGCGCCCAGTCCCAGAACGACGGACCGGGCCGGATCGGCCCGTCGCAGACCACGGACTCGTCGGTGTACATGGTCACGTCGGCGGCCATCGAGTTCATGGCCAGCAACGGTGACTGGTCGTGTCGCCAGATCCGGCCGGCGCCGGCCGGGTACGGGTCGACCAGGTGCACGACCAGCCCGTCGGGATGCAGCTGGGGCGCGCTGGCCGCGAGCCGCTCCAGGATCCCGACACCACGCGGGCCGGCGCCGACGATCGCGATGGCGGATCCCATGGGTTTCCTTCGGAACGGACGGACGGGGCGGGGTCGTCCAGCGTTCACAGCGCCGCGTCGGTGCGGCAGAGGTCCACGTGCCGGCGGCGGGAGAACGTCGGGCGGACCATTTCTCGAGGGTAGGTGGGTGGCCGCAGCGGCACCACCGGATCGGTCCGACGTCACGGTGGGAGATCGTGCGCGGCCGCGGCGTCGAGCAGGGTGACCAGCGCCCGGACGACGCCGGCAAGGCCCGCGGTCGGCGGCCCGGCCGGCTCCTGCAGGTAGGTGTCCCGGCGCAGCTCGATCATGATCGAGGCGACTCGCCGGTCGCGGCCGTGGTGGTGCAGCGGCACGTAGGTGCCGCGGAACGGGCTGTTCACCGCGATCGAGCCGATCGGCGCGCAGGCCCGGCGCGCCGCCTCCACCAGCCACGGTGCGGTGTGGACGGGGTCGACGCCGAGGCAGACCGCGGGCCGCGGACCGGTGGCGTGCCGCTCGTAGGGCAGCGGCCGGCTCGGGTAGGAGTGCACGTCGATCAGCACCGTCCGGCCGCAGCTGTCCAGCCGCTGCTGCACGAGCTCCCGCACCGCCGCCGCCCACGGCCGGTAGTGCGCCGCCAGCAGCGCCTCCCGGTGTACCGGGTCCTCGGCGCGCAGCCGCTGACCGCTTGTACCCCGGGTGTACACGGCGGCCATGCCCACCGCGGCCATCTCCTCACGCCCGTCCGGGAAGCGCTCGACGTCCACCACGAACCGGGACACCGGGTTGATCAGCACCCACGGGGGCACGGTCGCCATCGCGGCGGCGGCCCGCGCGATCGCGTCGGTGTGGTGGTCGGTCAGCGCGGCGAGCTCGGCGGCCAGCTCGGCGTCGTCCAGCAGCAGCCGCTCACGCACCCAGCCCGGAATCCGCCGCCCGGCGTGCGGGACGTGCAGCAGCACCGGGTTGTCCGCGGCCCCCGGGAGACGAGCGAGCCGGTCCCACCCCGTCATGGACGCACGCTAGGCGATCGGTCCGGCCTGCCGCAGGCGAGCACCGGGGCGCATGACGTGGAAGGTCATCGAGTGGCGCCCCGGCCGGCGCTACGGTCGGCATCCATGACCGTCGCCACCGGGACCGCCTTCGGATCGCTGCTGCGGGACTGGCGACAGCGCCGTCGGCGCACCCAGCTCGACCTCGGCCTGGCCGCCGACGTGTCCCCCCGGCACCTGAGCTTCCTGGAGACCGGGCGCTCCCGGCCGAGCCGGGAGATGGTACTGCTGCTGGCCGACGAGCTGGACGTCCCGCTGCGCGGCCGCAACGAGTTGATGGTCGCGGCCGGGTTCGCACCCGCCTACAGCCAGCACGCGCTGGGCGACGCGGAGCTCGGCGAGGTGCAGCACTCGCTGCGCCGCATCCTCGACGGCCACCAGCCCTACCCGGCGGTGCTGGTGGACGGCCAGTGGAACCTGGTCGCGGCCAACGATGCGGTGGCGTTGCTCACCGACCTCGTCGACCCGGCCCTGCTGACCCCACCGGTGAACGTGCTGCGGGCCAGCCTGCATCCCCGTGGGCTCGCCCGGCACGTGGTCGACCTGCAGGAGTACGCCGCGCACGTGGTGTCGCGGGTGCGCCGGCAGGCGGAGCGGGCCGCCTCGACCGGGTTGCGGGCGCTGCTCGGGGAGCTGGTGGGCTACTGCCGCGAGGCCGGGCTCGACCCGATCGCGCAGCCCCGGGAGCGCATCGTGCTGCCGCTGCGGCTGCGCCACCCGGACCAGGAGCTGGCGCTGTTCTCCACGGTCGCCGTGCTCGGCGCACCGCTGGACGTGACGCTGGACGAGATCGCCATCGAGAGCTTCTTCCCCGCCGACGCGGCCACGGCCGGCTACCTGCGGGAGCGGTTCGGCTGAACGTCCCCATCCGGTCGCGCCGTCGGGAAGCATGGACGGCGACGGCATGGCGGAGGGGGACGACATGGCCGCGCTCGACATCGGCAGCCGCACGAGCGACGCCGGGGGGTTCGGGGAGCCGCTGATCGGGGCGGACGACATCGCCACCCCGCCGTGGGCCGAGGGGTACGAGAAGGCGGCCAAGGCCGGCCCGATCGAGGTGGCCAAGGCCGCGCCGCGGACGGTGGCGCTGGCCGTGCGCTGGGCCTGGGAGGCCTCGCCGCGGCTGACCGTGGCCAGCGGGGTCGTGCAGCTCGCCGCCGGCCTGGTCACCGCGCTCGGGCTGCTGGCCACCGCCGACGTGTTCACCCGGCTGCTGGCCCAGGGACCGACGCCGGACCGGGTGCTGGCCGCGCTGCCCGCCCTGGGGCTGGTGGTGGCCGCGTTCGCCACCCGCGGCCTGCTGGACGCCGCGATCGCGGCGCTGCAGGGCGCGCTCGTCCCCCAGGTCGAGCAGCGGGCCCGGGACCTGCTGCACGTCTCGGTTCTCGACGTCGAGCTGTCCGCGTTCGACGACGCCGACTTCTTCGAGCTGGTCGACCGCTCGACGTACCACGGGCCGGACCGGGTGTCCGGCGCGGTCCGCGACACCGGCGACCTGATCGCCGGCCTGGTGTCGGTGACCGCGGCTGTGCTCACCGCGGGCCTGCTGCACCCGCTGCTCGCCCCGGTGGTGCTCCTCGCCGCCCTGCCGCAGGGCTGGGCCTCGGTGCGGTCGGCGCGGCTGATGTTCGAGTCGGTGGTGCGCACCCTCTCCGCCCGCCGGCGGCTCGGCGTGACCGGGCGGCTGATCACCGGTCGCGACCAGGCGGCCGAGCTGCGGGCCTTCACCACCCAGCGGGTCCTGCTGGCCGAGCACCGGCGGATCGCCGCCAGCCTCACCGCGGACGCGATGCGGCTCTCCCGGGACCGCACGGTGGTGCAGCTCCTGGGCCGGACGCTGTCCGGAATCGGCACCGCGGCGGCCTACGTGGTGCTGGCGCTGCTGCTCTACGCCGCGGTGCTGCCGCTGGCGCTGGCCGGCGCGGCGGCGGTCGCCATGCGCACCGCGGCGCAGGCCGTCTCGACCGTGATCTACCAGACCAACCACCTGTACGAGGCCAGCTTCTTCATCGCCATCTTCCGCAGCTGCATCGCCGAGACCGAGCGCCGCAGGCGCCCGCCCGGCGTGCAGCAGCTGGCCGGGGACCCGGAGCGGATCGAGCTGACCGGCGTCGGGTTCCGCTACCCGGGCGAGGACGACGTCGCGCTGGCCGACATCGACCTGACGCTGCGCCGCGGCGAGGTGATCGCGCTGGTCGGGGAGAACGGCTCCGGCAAGTCCACGCTGGCCAAGCTGATCACCGGGCTCTACCTGCCGGAGCGCGGCCGGGTCGCCTGGGACGGCGTCGACACCGCGCGGGTGGACGCCGGCGCGCTGCACGAGCGGGTCGCGGTGGTGCTGCAGGATCCGGTGCGCTGGCCGATGACCGCGGAGAACAACGTGCGTATCGGGCGGCTGACCCGCGTCGACCCCGGTGCGGCCGCCCGCGACGCCGCGGCCCGCGACTCCGGAGCGGACTCGGTGGTGGCCGAACTGACCGACGGCTGGGCCACGGTGCTGTCCCGGGAGTTCCAGACCGGCCGGGACCTGTCAGGCGGGCAGTGGCAGCGGCTGTCGGTGGCCCGCGGCCTCTACCGCGACGCCCCGGTGGTGATCGCCGACGAACCCACCGCCGCGCTGGACGCCCGGGCCGAGGAGGCGGTGTTCGGCACCCTGCGCGGGCGCGCGGACGGCAGCTCCGAGCGGCTGGCCGCACGGATCACCGTGCTGGTCACCCACCGGCTGGCCAACGTGCGCTTCGCCGACCAGATCCTGGTGCTGGAGCGCGGTCGGATCATCGAGCGCGGCCGGCACGACGAGCTGATGGCGTTGCGCGGCACCTACTTCGAGCTGTTCACGCTGCAGGCGCGGGCCTACGGCGGCCCGGATACGGTCAGCGCGTGACCGAACTCGTGCACCTCGACGTGGCCGACGGCGTCGCCACCGTCACGCTGGACTCCCCGGCCAACCGCAACGCGCTGTCCGCGCAGCTGCGCCGGGAGCTGCTCGCGCACCTCGCCACCGCCATCGCCGACGACGCGGCCCGGGTCATCGTGCTGGCGCACACCGGGACGGTGTTCTGCTCCGGGATGGACCTCAAGGAATCGCGTGGAGCGAGCGCGCAGGACCAGGGGGTCAACGAGTTCCCCGCGATCCTGGAGCGGATCTGGACCTCCCCCACCCCGGTGCTGGCCCGGCTGGAGGGCCCCGCGCGGGCCGGCGGGGTGGGGCTGGTGGCGGCGTGCGACATCGCGGTGGCCGCGGAGGACGCGAGCTTCGCCTTCAGCGAGGTCCGGATCGGCGTCGTGCCGGCCATCATCTCGGTGACCGTGCTGCCGCGGCTGCTGCCGCGGGCGGCGCACGAGCTGTTCCTCACCGGCGAGACGTTCGACGCGCACACCGCGGCCCGGATCGGTCTGATCAACAGCGCGGTGCCGGGGTTCGACCTGGACGCCGAGGTGCACCGCTACGTGGAGATGCTGCGCCGCGGCGCGCCGGGCGCACTGGCCGCGACCAAGGAGCTGCTGCACCGGGAGCAGCCGGCGGCGCTGGGCGAGCGGTTCGAGCAGATGCTCGCGCTGTCGGCCACGTTCTTCGCCGCCCCGGAGGCGCAGGAGGGCATGGCCGCGTTCGCCGCGAAGCGCCCGCCGTCCTGGGCGCCGGATTCCTGACCGGGAGTTACCCTCGGACTGTGGAGTCGTTCGAGCCCGCCCTCACAGTGCTGGGTGGGCGCCCGCTCGTCGCGCTCACCGGGGCCGGGCTGTCGACCGACTCGGGCATCCCCGACTACCGCGGCCCCGGCTCCCCGCGCCGCACCCCGATGACCTACTCCGAGCTGCTGTCCGGGCAGCCCGCCCAGCGCCGGTACTGGGCGCGCAGCCACGTCGGCTGGACCCGGATGGCGCACGCCGCGCCCAACGCCGGGCACCGGGCGCTCGCCGAGCTGGAACGAGCCGGCGTGCTGCGTGGGCTGATCACCCAGAACGTGGACGGGCTGCACGCCGCCGCCGGCAGCCGGGAGGTGATCGACCTGCACGGCCGGATCGCCGACGTGATCTGCGTCGGGTGCGGCCGGCGCGGTTCCCGGGCCGAGCTGCAGCGCCGGCTCAGTGCGCTCAACCCGGGCTTCGTGGAGGCGGCCGGCGCCGCGATCGAGACCGCGCCGGACGGCGACGCCGAGCTGGAGGCCACCGCAGGTTTCCGGCTCGCCGGCTGCACCGGCTGCGGCGGGCTGCTCAAGCCCGATGTGGTGTTCTTCGGGGAGAACGTGCCGCGGGAGCGGGTGCGGCGGGCCTATGCCACGGTCGAGCGCGTGGGGGCCGACGGTGGCGCGCTGCTCGTCGCCGGCTCCTCGCTGACCGTGATGTCCGGGCTGCGCTTCGTGCGCCACGCGCACCAGCTCGCGATGCCGATCGTGATCGTCAACCGGGGTTGCACCCGGGGCGATCCGCTGGCGCAGGTGCTGGTCCCGGCGGGCTGCTCGGAGTTCCTCAGCGCACTGGCCGCGACCGGGGACCTGCTCAGCGCCTGAGCGATCCGGCGTCGTCGCCATCGGTCGCGCGGCGCGCGGTGCCGCGGACCGCGACCAGCTCCCAGAGCCGATCGATCAGCGCCGCGGCGCCCCAGCAGGCCGGCAGCAGCACCAGCACCGCGATCAGCACCTGGAACGGGAAGGCGAGCTGGGTCAGCCACAGCTCGACCGCGTCCCACCAGTCCGCCACCGCTCGTGCCACCTTGCCCACATTAGCCGGGTCCGCGACTGCCTCCGGCGTCGAATCAGGCTACGTTCACCTGCATGTTCGCCGTCTACGCCGCCGAGCCCAACGCCGATGCTCCACTGCAGTCCCTGCAGGTCGGGGACCGACCCGAACCGGAGGCTCCCGACGGCTGGGTGAGTGTCACCGTCAACGCCGCCAGCCTGAACATGCACGACATCTGGACCCTGCGCGGAGTCGGCATCAAGCCCGAGCAGTTCCCGATGATCCTCGGCTGCGACGGTGCCGGCCGGCTCGACGACGGCACCGAGGTGGTGCTGCACTCGATCATCGGGGACCCGACCTGGTTCGGCGACGAGACGCTGGACCCGAAGCGGAACATGCTCACCGAGCGCCACCAGGGCAGCTTCGCGGAGAAGGTGGTGGTGCCCCGGCGGAACGCGATCCCGCGCCCGCAGGGCATGACGGCGGCGCAGGGCGCGGTGATGGGCACCGCCTGGCTGACCGCCTACCGGATGCTGTTCACCAGGTCCGGGCTGCAGCCCGGGCAGACGATGCTGGTGCAGGGCGCCTCGGGAGGCGTGTCAACCGCGCTGGTGCAGCTGGGCCGGGCCGCCGGGATGCGGGTGTGGGTGACCGGGCGCTCGGAGGAGAAGCGGGCGGTCGCCGAGCGATTGGGGGCGCACGCCACGTTCGCCACCGGCGACCGGCTGCCCGGACGGGTCGACGCGGTGTTCGAGACCGTGGGTGACGCCACCTGGTCGCACTCCATGCGGGCGCTCAAGCCGGGCGGCGTGATCGTGGTGTCGGGGGCGACCAGCGGCCCGAACCCGGGTGCCGACCTGCAGCGGCTGTTCTTCCTCCAGTTGCGAGTGATCGGATCCACAATGGGCACTCGCGACGAGCTGGCGAACCTGCTGGAGTTCGTGGCGAATGCGGGGATCGCGCCCGAGATCGGGCTCGAGCTGCCGATGGAACGGGCCGAGGAGGGCTTCCGGGCCATGCTCGACGGAGACACGGCCGGGAAGATCGTTTTCACGCGGTGATGCCGCCGGGCGCTCCCAGCTAACCATTCGTCCAAAAAATTCCTACATCGGGAGCAACCAGGGGTCCGCGCAGTATGTACATTCTGTAACCGTGTCCGAGTCCTCAGGTCAGGGTGCGGCGGCAGCGTCGGTCTACGTGCCGTCGCAACGCGTGACGGGTCTGGTTGAGCTGCTCGATCGGCTGGACCGCGCGGTGGCTGCCGCACTGTCCCCGGTCACGGCGGCCGAGGGGGTCAGCCGGGACGGCTGGCGGGTGCTGCTGATGCTGGCCCGCGGTGGGGGGCGCAGCATGGGCGAGATCGCCTCCTACACCGCGCTGCCGGCGCCGACCGCCACGCGCGTGGTGGACCGGTTGGTCGCGTCCGGGCTCGCCTACCGCCGCACCGACTCGGTCGACCGGCGGCGGGTGCTCGTGCACCTCGCGGGCGCCGGGCGGGCGGTCGTGGAGCGGGTCTGCGGCAACGTCGAGCGGCGGGCGGGCGAGGCGTTGGGCGCGTCGCACACCGCGGAGCGGGCCCGACTGACCGAGCTGCTCGAATCGCTGGCCAGCATGAAGGTCCGCAGCTAGGGCACCGTCCTGCGGAGCGTGCGCTCCAGCCAGTGCCGGCCGGCGAGTCCCAGCTGATCACGGGCGGTAGCGACGTGCGGGACCAGCTCACGGTCGCCGGTCATCGCGGCCAGCACCTCGGCCACGGTCACGCCGTGCGACGGCCGGTCGAGCACCCGCACCCGGTCTCCGGCTTGCACCGCCGCCGAGCGCTCCACGGCCAGGTAGCTGCCGGGCCGTCCGGCGGCGATGAACCGCTTGATCAGGTCCGGCACGCCGCGGAAGCCGGCGAACACCCGGCACGGAATGCGCGGGCCGCGCACCTGCAACACCGCGTCCCCGACCCGCCAGCGCTCCCCCACCACCGCCCCGGAGCAGTCCACTCCGGACAGGGTCAGGTTCTCCCCGACGCCGCCGGGCTCGACCCGCTGCCCGAGCTCCGCCGCCCAGAACGCCAGATCGTCGACCGAGTACGCGTAGACCGCCTGGTCAGGCCCACCGTGGTGGGCGGTGTCGCAGATCGTGTCCCCGCCCACGCCGTGGCGGAGCAGCGGCACCGGACCGTCCACCGGACGCTTGTCTATTCCCGACCGTCCACTCTTGAACCGGGTCCACGGGTCGGTGCGCACGACGGCCACGTTGACCGACACCACTCGGCCCTCGTCGATCACGGGTGCATCCTCCTTCCGTCGTCGGACACGGACGGAACGCGGAGTGGTGCGGTCCCTATTTCTTCGACTTGTCGGCGGCGGAATCGGTGGACAGGGCGGCGACGAAGGCCTCCTGCGGAACCTCGACCCGGCCGATGGTCTTCATCCGCTTCTTGCCCTCCTTCTGCTTCTCCAGCAGCTTGCGCTTGCGGGTGATGTCCCCGCCGTAGCACTTGGCCAGCACGTCCTTGCGCATCGCGCGGATGTTCTCCCGGGCGATGATGCGGGACCCGATGGCCGCCTGGATCGGCACCTCGAACTGCTGGCGCGGGATCAGCTCCCGCAGCTTGGTGGCCATCGACGTGCCGTAGGCGTAGGCGGAGTCCTTGTGCCGGATCGCGGAGAACGCGTCCACCGGCTCGCCCTGCAGCAGGATGTCCACCTTCACCAGGTCGGAGAGCTGCTCACCGGCCTCCTCGTAGTCCAGGCTGGCGTAGCCGCGGGTGCGCGACTTCAGCGCGTCGAAGAAGTCAAAGATGATCTCTGCGAGCGGCATCGTGTAGCGCAGCTCGACCCGGCTCTCCGAGAGATAGTCCATGCCGCCGAGCTGCCCGCGTCGGCTCTGGCACAGCTCCATGATCGAGCCGATGTACTCCGAGGGAGCCAGCACGGTCACCTTGACGATCGGCTCGTAGACCTCCGCCACCTTGCCGGTCGGCCAGTCCGACGGGTTGGTGACGATCAGCTCCGCTCCGTCGTCCAGGATCACCCGGTAGACCACGTTGGGCGCGGTCGAGATCAGGTCCAGCCCGGCCTCGCGCTCCAGCCGGTCCCGGGTGATCTCCAGGTGCAGCAGGCCCAGGAACCCGCAGCGGAACCCGAAGCCCAGCGCGGCCGAGGTCTCCGGCTCGTAGGTCAGCGCGGCGTCGTTGAGCTGCAGCTTGTCCAGCGCGTCCCGCAGCTCCGGGTAGTCCGAGCCGTCGACCGGGTAGAGCCCGGAGTAGACCATCGGCCGCGGCTCCCGGTAGCCGACCAGCGGCGTCGTGGCCCCATGCCGCTGGCTGGTCACGGTGTCGCCGACCTTGGACTGGCGCACATCCTTCACGCCGGTGATCAGGTAGCCGACCTCGCCGACCCCCAGCCCGACGCTGGGCTTGGGCTCCGGGGAGACGATCCCGATCTCCAGGATCTCGTGGGTGGCCCCGGTGGACATCATCTTGATCCGCTCGCGGGGGGTGATCCGCCCGTCCACGACCCGGACGTAGGTGATCACGCCGCGGTAGGTGTCGTAGACCGAGTCGAAGATCATCGCCCGGGCCGGGGCCGCGGCGTCCCCGACCGGAGGCGGCACCTGTCGGACCACCTCGTCCAGCAGTTCCCGCACCCCCAGCCCGGTCTTCGCGCTGACCCGCAGCACCTCGTCGGCGTCGCAGCCGACGATGTGGGCGATCTCCGCGGCGTAGCGGCCCGGGTCGGCCGCCGGCAGGTCGATCTTGTTGAGCACCGGGATGATCGTGAGGTCCTTCTCCAGCGCCAGGTACAGGTTGGCCAGCGTCTGCGCCTCGATGCCCTGGGCGGCGTCGACCAGCAGGACCGCGCCCTCACAGGCATCCAGCGCCCGCGACACCTCGTAGGTGAAGTCGACGTGGCCGGGGGTGTCGATCAGGTGCAGGACGTGCTCGGTCGGACCGACCCGCCACGGTAGCCGCACGTTCTGCGCCTTGATCGTGATGCCGCGCTCGCGCTCGATGTCCATCCGGTCCAGGTACTGGGCCCGCATCAGGCGCTCGTCGACGACTCCGGTGAGTTGCAGCATGCGGTCGGCCAGCGTGGACTTGCCGTGGTCGATGTGGGCGATGATGCAGAAGTTCCGGATCAGCTCCGGCCGGGTGAACGTCTGGTCGGCGAACGAGCTCACTCAGGTGTTCCTATCGGGGTGGGGTCCTTCCATCGTCCCACGCCGACTGCGGTCACTCGGCCACCCGGTTCTCGGTGGCGATCTGCGGTGGTCGTCGTCCTCCTCGCCCGGCACGTTGGCGCCGAGGCCGAAGGGCCCTGAACTCGTTTACACACCCCTCATGTCCGCGGCGCGGCCCTCGGAGCACGGATTGGGGCAGGGAGCTCGTGGAATCAACCCGATCGGCCGCCGAACCCGGTCCAGGCACGTGCCAACATGGAGGTTCCGGACGCACAGCGGAGCCGACCCGACACCCACGGTGCCGGATTCCGGTTCGGACATCACACGGTTGGCCGTCCGGGGGGCAAATGGTGGAGCACACGCGCACACCGATCTCCCCTGGTACCGGCTGCGCGCTGCTGGACGGAGCGGTGCGCTGTGAGTGCGCCCGGAACGCGGCGGCGCTGACCGACGAGCAGCTGCTGACCCGGGCCGCCGACATGTTCTGCTGGCAGCAGCTGGGCGAGCCGGGCGCCGGCGCGCCGACCAGGCGCGGACTCGACGAGCTGCTCGCGCACTCCCGCCGACACCGCCCGTCCATCGTCATCGCGGAGCTGCTCGCGCTGAGCATCGCAGCACGCATGCACGCCGGGCGGCGCGCCGACGTGGTGGCCGTCGAGGCGATGCTGGCGGAGCTGCGCCAGCGGGCCGACCGGTGCGGGAGCACCCGCCTCAGCGGCGACGCCACCGCGCTGCACGCCTACCACCGCGCCCTGACTCGGCGCGCGACCTCGCGGGTCTCGGTGCTCGGGCCGGACGAGAACCCGCTGATCGAGGCGGCCGCGGCGCTCGCCGTGCTGACCGAGGGCAGCCAGCTCGGGCCGAAAGCCGAGCCGGCGACGCGCCCCCGGGCGCTGGCCCGCTCGTGGAACGGGCTGGTGCAGCTGCTGCTCGCCCTCGGCGCCCACGAGATCGCCGACGAGGTCTCGCGGCAGACGGTGACCGTGGCCGACGGCACCGGCTCGCCGCTCGAGCGGCTGGTCCACCAACTGACCCGGGTGCGGCTGCAGCTGTCCTGGGCACTGCAGCTGGAGCGCGGCGGCCGTGCGGACGCGGCCGCCGGACGGTTCGCCGAGGCTGCTCGCGCCGCCGAGCTGGCCTCCTGGCTGTGGGTCCCGGCCGTGGGTGGTGACCGGGCCGCTGGCTCGGCCGGCCGCGAATGCCCGATCATCGGAGCCGCGCTCGCGCTCGCGGGTCCCGGCCCGCAGCACCTGCAGGCCCTGGCCCGGCTGGCCGGCGTGGCCCGCACCGCCGACGACCGGATCGCGGTGGGCATCGCCGGCGCGCGCTGCCTGCTGGCCGCCGGCCGTCCGCAGGCCGCGGCGGCCGCGCTGCAGCCGCTGCACCGCGAGCTCGGCAGGCCCAGCGGCGACGCGGGGTTCACGCTGGCCCTGCTCCGGGAATGTGCGCTGGTCGATGCGGCAGCCCGGCGCGGCGGGCCGGACCCGGCGGGAGGCGACGCCCGGGACGACTACGTCGCGGCGTTGGAGGGTGAGCTCGCGGCGCTGCAGGAGGCGGGGATCGCCGCCCTGCGCAGCCACCGCGACCAGCACCGGCTCAGCCGCGCGCACCGCACCCTCAGCCGGGAGGACCGCACCCTCTCCGCGCAGCTGCTGCTGGACCCGCTGACCGGCCTGCTCAACCGGCGCGCCCTGGACGTGCACCTGGCCGAGGCGACCAGCGCCGCCACCCAGCCGTGCGCGGTGGCCCTGATCGACCTGGACCGGTTCAAGGATGTCAACGACGGGCGCTCGCACGCGGTCGGCGACGTGGTGCTCCGCGAGATCGCCGGCACCCTGCGCCGGGCGTTGCGGTCCCGGGATGTGGTGGCCCGCTACGGCGGTGACGAGTTCGTGGTGATCATGCCGTCGACCCCGCTCGCCGAGGCGAGCGCGGCGTTGACCCGCGCCACCAAGGCCATCGCCGCGCTGCCGCCGGAGGTCGCCTCCGGGGTGACCATGTCGGTCGGCGTGGTCGGTGCCGCACCGGAAGGGGAGCCCGCGGCCACCCTGGCGGCCGCGGACGCCGCGATGTACCAGGCCAAGCACGAGGGCGGCAACAAGGTGATCAGTGCCGGCGAGCCGCCCGTGGACGGGTCGATCAGGCCAGCCGGGTCATGTCTCAGGTGACGTCCAGCGCGGCCGCCGCGCCCCCGGTAGATGCTTCGGCCGGCGCCGACCCGATCGGTTCGGCGCCGTGACGCGGCCTGCTGCCCGGACCACTCGACCTCCCGTGTTGCCGGTGGCCATCTTGCCCAGCCGCCACATCGTTGCGTTACGGCGAGGGACTGAACGGACCGATTTCGGGTGCGCGCACCGCGCGCTGTAGCATGGTCGACGATGCGCCCGGCGTGAACGCAGGATTGTGCCGCCGGAGCCGACCGATACCAAGGCGTGCAGGAAGACTCAGAGGCATTCGCGTGGCGAACATCAAGTCCCAGATCAAGCGGGTCAAGACCAACGAGAAGCGTCGGCAGCGCAACAAGTCGGTGCGCTCGGCCGTGCGGACCGCGGTCCGCCGCTTCCGCGAGGCCGCGGAGGCCGGCGACACCGAGCAGGCCACGACGCTGCAGCGGGCCGCGGCGAAGGCGCTGGACAAGGCGGCCAGCAAGGGCGTGATCCACAAGAACCAGGCCGCCAACCGCAAGTCGGCGATGGCCAAGCGCGCCGCCGCTCTGTAGTCGGCGACGCCGCCCTTATTTCGTTGTCACCGGCGCCACCCGGAACTCGGGGGTGGCGCCGTTCGGCGTGTCCGCAGTCGGGTCACCGCGACTCGCGGGCGGCGCAGATCCGCAGTACGGCCCGCTGCAGCGCGTAGTCCGTGTCCGCGGCGGCGCCCTTGACATCGGCGTTCACCTCCGCCGCGGCGGCGAACGCCAGCGCCAGCGACTCCGGCCGCCAGTGCCGGACCTGTCCCTGCGCCTTGCGCACCTTCCACGGCGGCATCCCCAGCACCCCGGCCAGCCGGTTCGGATCGCCCCGCCCGGCCGACCCGACCTTGGCCAGCGTGCGCAGCGCGTCGGCCAGCGCGTCGGCGACCAGCACCGGAGGCACCCCGAGCAGCTCGGCCCAGCGCAGGGCCTCCAGCGCACCCGCCCGGTCCCCGGTGACGACCTTGTCGGCCACCGCGAAACCGGTGGCCTCGGCGCGGCCCCGGTAGTAGCGGCGCACGGCTTGTTCGTCGACCGTTCCTCCGGTGTCCGCCACCAGCTGACTGGTCGCGGAGGCCAGCTCCCGCAGATCGGACCCGACCGACTCGATCAGCACCCCGACCGCGGCCGGCGCGATCCGACCACCGACCCGGCGGACCTCGGAGCGCACGAAGTCGGCCCGTTCCTCGTAGCGAGTGATCTTGTTGCAGGTCACGACGGCGACGCCGCGCTTGCGCAGGGTGTCCACCATGGCCTTGTTGCGGGCGCCGCCGGCGTGCGCGACCACGAGCACCACACCCTCGGCCGGCTCGGCGGACTGGTCGAGGATGGCGGTGGCCAGCTCCTTGCCGGCCTCGTGCGCGGCCTGCAGCACGATCACCCTGGCCTCGGCGAACAGCGACGGGCTCAGGCTCTCGACCAGGTCGGCGGGGGTGAGGTCGGTGGCCCGGTACCGGCGCAGCTCGGCATCCGGGTCGGCGGTGCGGGCCTGGGCGACGATGGCCTCGACCGCCCGCTCGACCAGCAGCTCCTCCTCGCCGAGCACGAGGTGCACCGTCGGCTGGGTCATGCCCCTCATCGTCGCGCACCGCACCGACGGTCGTGGAGCCGGCCGCCCGCCGTTCTCGAGTCGGCCGGATCACCGGCGGCCACCGCTCGGGTGAACAGGGTCACGCTTGGGCGCGGGGCGCGGTATGTCGTAACGTGGGGCCTGCCCGCGGCCGTGGTCGAGGGTGCAACTTCATATGGCTCATCCAGAGGGGCAGAGGGAACGGCCCGTTGAAGCCCCGGCAACCGGCGACGCGCGTGCTCACGCGCTCGATCACGGTGCCAATTCCGACCCGCTCAGCGGGGAAGATGAGGAGAATTCTTCATGACACTCGTCGCCGACGTCGCGGCATCCACCTCTTTCGATCTGGGCCCGGCCCGGGCCCTGTCCTGTCGGGAGTGCCGGCACGAGATCCCACTGGCCGCCGAGTTCGCCTGCCCGCAGTGCTTCGGACCGCTCGAGGTGGCCTACGACTACGGCTCGATCACCCGGGAGTCGATCGAGGCCGGGCCGAAGTCGATCTGGCGCTACCGGCAGCTGCTGCCGGTGCCCACGACCGTCCAGCAGCACCCGAACACCGATCCCGGCCTGACCCGGCTGATCAAGGCCGATCGGCTCGGCGCCGCGCTGGGCATCCGCAACCTGTGGGTCAAGGACGACACCGGCAACCCGACGCACTCCTTCAAGGACAGGGTGGTCGCGGTCGCCCTGGCCGCGGCCCGCGAGCTGGGCTTCCACGTGCTCTGCTGCCCGTCGACCGGCAACCTGGCCAATGCCGTGGCCGCGGCCGCCACCAGGGCCGGCTGGGACTCGGTGGTGCTGATCCCGTCCTCGCTGGAGCAGGCCAAGGTGCTCACGACCGCGGTGTACGGCGGCACCCTGATCGCGGTCGACGGCAACTACGACGACGTGAACCGGCTGGCCACCGAGCTGGCCGCGGAGCACGAGGACTGGGCGTTTGTCAACGTCAACGTGCGGCCCTACTACGCGGAGGGCTCCAAGACCCTCGGTTTCGAGGTCGCCGAGCAGCTGGGCTGGCGGCTGCCCGAGCAGATCGTGGTGCCGGTGGCGTCCGGCTCACAGCTGACCAAGGTGGACAAGGGCTTCACCGAGCTCGGCACGCTCGGCCTGGTCGAGGCCACCCCGTACCGGGTGTTCGGGGCACAGGCCACCGGTTGTTCCCCGGTGGCCAAGGCCTTCGAGGAAGGGCACGACGTGGTCGCACCGGTGCGGCCGGACACCATCGCCCGCTCGCTGGCGATCGGCAACCCCGCCGACGGTCCGTACGTGCTGGACGCCGTGCGGCGCACCGGTGGCGCGCTCGCGCACGTCTCCGACGCCGAGGTGGTCGACGGCATCCGGCTGCTGGCCCGCACCGAGGGCGTCTTCGCCGAGACCGCGGGCGGGGTCACCGTGGCCACGACACGGAAGCTGGTCGAGTCCGGTCGGCTGGACCCGGACGCGGAGACCGTGCTGCTGATCACCGGGGACGGGTTGAAGACGCTGGACGCGGTGGCCGGGCAGATCGGCCCGACTGCAACGGTGCCCGCCAACAGCGCGGCGGTGCACGCGGCGCTGGCCCACCTCGGGAACTGACCCCACGGCGGCAACCGGGCTCACCGCGGGATCCGAGCGCAGAGCCGACGCCGGTTCTGCAGCGCCGGGACCGACCGGCTCGGCGAGGCCCCGGGAGGGCGGCGCCACGACGGACCAGGGTGAGGTCCCCGTGCCCGCCCGGTCCGGGGAGGACGGCGACGTCGCCGTCGCGGTCCGTGCGTGCCACGGTGACACCGGCGGCTCCGAGCCGCTCCAGCAGCCCGGTGTCGGGGTGGCGGTAGCGGTTCCCGGCGCCCACGCTGACCAGCACTGCCCGCGGCGCGACAGCCGCCAGGAACCGGGGTGAGGTGTATCGGGAGCCGTGGTGCGGCAGCTTCAACAGGTCGGCGTGCAGTGGCGCCCCGGCGTCGATCAGAGCGGCCTGGGCGGCCAGCTCCACGTCGCCGGTGAGCAGCACGGCGCCCGCCCGGGTGGCGGCCCGCAGCACCACGGAGCCGTCGTTGACGGCCGTTCCGTCCTCGGGGTCGACCCAGGTCGGCGCGTGCGGCGGGCCGATGACGTCGAGGGTGAGCGCCGGCCAGCCCAGCCGGCGACCGGCGGCCAGCGTCACCAGGGGGGCACCGGCAGCCCTGGCCCGATCCGCGACCTGGCGCAGCGCCCACCGCGGCTCCAGGACCGGGCCGATCGCCACCCCGCCGACCGGGCGGCCGCGCAGTGCCCCGGCCAGGCCGCCGATGTGATCGGCGTGCAGGTGGCTGAGCACCACCAGCGCGACGCCACGCACCCCCAGGCGGTCCAGGCAGTTGTCGATCAATCCGTCGTCTGGCCCGGCATCGACCAGAACCACCCAGCCGGGCTGGCCGGTGGCCAGCACGATCGCGTCGCCCTGGCCGACGTCACACGCGACCACCGACCAGCCCGCCGGCGGCCAGCCCGGCGGCACCAGCCGGGTGGGGACGAGTACGACGGCCGTCCCCAGCACCACGGCGGCCAGCAGTACCCGCCACCGCGGGGACCGGACCGCGAGCAGCACCACCACCACGACGCCGCCCAGCAGCAGCCCGCCGGCCGGACCCGTCGGCCAGGGCAGCGCGGCCCCGGCAACCGCTGCGGAACGGTCACCGACGAGCACCAGCCACCCCACCGCCGGCCCGGCCGCCCACGCCACGAGCTCCGCGGCGGGCTGCCCGAACGGCGATACGACTGCGGCCAGCACACCGAGCACCGTGGCCGGCGCGACGGCGGGAGCGGCCAGCAGGTTCGCCGGCACGGTGACCGGGTTCAGCTGTCCGCTCAGCCCGGCGACCAGTGGAATGGTCACCACGAAGGCCGCGGTCGGCACGACCAGGCCTTCCGCGGCCCAGCGCGGCAGCCCACGCCGGCACAACGCCTCGGCCCATGGCGGTGCCAGCAGCACCAGCCCGCCGGTGGCCAGCACGGACAGCGCGAAGCCGGGGTCGACGGCCAGCGCCGGGTCGGCGAGCACCAGCACCAGCACCGCCGTCGCCAGGGCCGGCACCGCGGACCGTCCACGCCCGGTGGACAGCGCGACCAGGGCGATGCCGCCCATCACCGCCGCTCGCACGACACTCGGCGAGGGCCGGGCCAGTACGACGAAACCGACCATGGCAAGAATGCTGAGCAGGGCGGCCAGCCGCGGGTCGGCCCGGATCAGCCGGAGCAGGGCCAGCACCGCCCCGCTGACGATGGCCAGGTTCGCTCCGGACACGGCCAGCAGGTGCGTGAGCCCGGCGGCGCGGAAGTCGGCCTCGACCTCCGCGGTCAGCCCGCTGGTGTCGCCGACGGTGAGCCCGGGAAGCAGGCCGGCGGACTCCGGCGGCAGCACGCCGGCGGCTGCGTCCCGCAGACCGGCCCGCAGTTCGCCCGCGGCGACCTGCCACCACGGCGGTGGCGTCACCACAGCCGGCGGCCCGCGGACCCGCAGCACGGCCACGGTGAGATCGCGCCGACCGGCCGGCGCCAGCAACCCCTCGGCCGTGGCGACCTGGCCCGGCAGCAGCTCGCTCCACCCCGCGGCCGGCGCGATCAGCAGCATCCGGCCGCCGGTCGCCCAGTTCCCGTCGTCGACCTGCACCTGCCGTAGCTCGGCCGCCACCAGGACCTGTGTCGCCCCGGCCGCGCTGGAGCCGTAGCCGGCGGTGCGTATCGGGTGCGGATCGTCGCTCAGCACGACCCGCGCCGTGGCTGCGGCCCCCCGCTCGGCCGGTGCGCGCAGCGGGTGCGCACCCAGCAGGAGCATGTGGGTGGTGATCACCAGTCCGGCCGCGGCGGCGCAGCCGGATGCCGCCGTCAGGACCGATGATCCACCCCGGCGCCAACAGCTCAGCGTGATCAGGGCAGCCGCAGCGGCCAGCCCGATCGGCACCAGCGGCCCGGCGACGACGCCGAGCAGCACGACACCCCAGGTGGCCAGGGCCGGCGGCACCAGCCGCAGGTCCGGCGCCCGCTGCGGCAGCTCGGTGTCGGGCCCGCGCCTCACACGGTCACCAGCTCACGCAGCTGCCCGAACCGGCGCTCCCCGATGCCTTCGATCTCGCGGAGCTGCTCTACCCGGGCGAACCGGCCGTTGCGGCTGCGCCATTCGAGGATGCGCTGGGCGGTGACCGGGCCGACGCCGGGCAGACCGTCGAGCTGATCGGCGGTGGCCGCGTTCAGGTCGATCTTGCCACCGGCGGACGTCGGCCCACTCCCGCTCGGGGCCGCGCCGGCGGCGGTCGACGGCGCGGCGGCCGGCGGGGCGGCGTCGGGCGCCGGCGGAACCCCGACCGCCACCTGCTCGCCATCGCCGAGTCGGCGGGCCAGGTTGAGTCGGCTCAGGTCGGTGCCGGGCAGCGGGCCGCCGGCCGCTTCGATCGCGTCGGCGACCCGGGAGCCGTCCGGCACCTCCACCAGCCCCGGGCGGCGCACCGTGCCGGACACGCTCACCACCAGCGGCGCCGGCGGCGGAGTCGGGGTCGGGGTCGCCGCGGTGTTGGCGCCCGCGGTGCCGGCAGCCGGCTCGGGCCCCGCTCCCGAATCCGGCGCGGTGGTGCTGCTCTGCGTCGGCGGGGGACCGAGCGCGGTGACGCTGGGCAAGCCTTCCACCGGTGTCACCTGGGGACGCTCCGTCCAGACACCGATCGCGGCCAGCACCGCAGCCGCGGTCGCCACCAGCACCAGTGCGGTGGCGCCGGGTCGGCCCGGGTCGACCCGGGCCGCTCGCCACGCGGCCGGCGGCAGCCGGCGCAGCACCGCACGCACCCGCCCACGGGTCGGCGTGGGGTCGCACTCGACTCCATCGGCAGCCGGCTCCACGTCCTCGGCCCAGCCGGGGCCCGGTCCATCTGAGGAGCCGTCGCCGACCCGGTCCGGTCCGCGCCCCCGGGAGCCCGACGGGACCGGCAGCGGGACCGTCAACGGGTCGAGGCCGGACGCATCGGGCCCGGATATCGACGGATCCGGTACCGGATCCGGCCCCGGCCACCCCGGCGGGAAGGCGCTCGGGTCTCCGCCCGCTACCGCCCACGGGCGCGGACCTGCTCGTACCCGCGGTGGATCGGCACCGGCCGGATCGGCTCGGGATCCGGCCGGACCAGACTGCTGCGCATGGCCTGATCGAGGTCGCACCGGCACCGGCGGGCCGAGCACGGCGACGAGGCGCGGGGTCCGGAGCTGGGGATCGGAGAGCGTCACGTTCTCGACGCTAGGTTCACCGACCAGGCCCGAGCTGGTCAGCGACCGAACTGTGGACGCCGGCAAGCCGATGTGGACAACTCGGCTCCACCAGCAGCCCGCCGGCCGGAACTGTCGTCCTCGACCGGCAGACTGGAAGCGGGGGCGAAGCCCGACTGCGTGACCCGAGTGCATCGACGGCTGCGGGAGCCCGGGCGTCGCAGGGGTCAGGCCCGGGGAACCACCACGACCCCCAGCAAGCCCGGCCCCACGTGCGCCCCGATCACCGCACCGACCTCGGACACCAGCAGTGGGGTGGCCTGCGGAATCCGCTCCCGGAGCCGCGCTGCGATCTCGTCGGCCCGCGCCCCGGCCGCGAGGTGGTGCACGGCCAGGTCCGCCGGTTGCCCGCCGGCGACTTCAACCGCCAGATCGACCAGGCGCTGCGCGGCACGCGCGCTGGTGCGCACCTTCTCCAGCGGCACGATCCGGCCCTGGCTGACGTGCAGCAGCGGCTTCACCCCGAGCGCGGTGCCCAGCAACGCCGCCGCCGCACCGATCCGGCCGCCGCGGCGCAACCGGTCCAGCGTGTCCACCGAGAAGAACATCCGGCAGCGCGCGGCCACCTCCGCCGCCGCCTGCTCCACCGCAGTTCCGGGCAGGCCCGCCGCGGCCGCGTCGGCCGCGGCCAGCACCGCGTACCCCAGACCCATCCCGGTCGCCCGCGAGTCGACCACCCGGACCCGATCCGGCCCCACCTCGTCGGCCGCCATCCGGGCCGACTCCCACGTTCCGGACAGCTCCCGGGACAGATGTACCGAGACCACGCCGTCGGCCCCGGCATCCAGGGCCCGCCGGTAGCACTCGACGAACTCGGCGGCCGCCGGCCGCGAGGTCTGTACCTCCAGGTGCCGGTCAGCCAGGGCGGCGGACAGCTCGGCCGCGCCGATGTCGACGCCCTCCCGGCCGATCCGCTCGCCCAGCCGGACCTCCAACGGCACCACCTGGACACCGCGGGCGGCGAGCACCGACGCGGGCAAGTACGCGGTCGAATCGGTCACCACGACGACAGGCACGAGGCACCCACTGCGAGCCCATGGCGCCGGCGGGGGGACCCGTCCGTCACGTTCCGGTGCCGACGTTGAACCCGATCAACCGCCACCGCGGATGATCCTCACGACGGGCCAGCGCGGCCCACCGGCAGTTGCCGATTCCGCCGATGGCCGGCCAGGACGCGATCGGCAACGCCAGCAGGCCGCTGACCAGTCCGGCGATCATGCCCCCGTGCGCCACCAGCACCGCGGTGGCGTTGGGGCCGCTCAGCTCGTCGTCCAACTCCTCGACGACCGGTCGGGATCGGCGCACCACCTCGACCCGCGACTCCCCACCCGGCGGCGCCCACTCCGGGTCGGCGCGCCAGTGCACGATCGCCCCCGGCCACTTCTGCTCGATCTCGGCGAGGGTCTGTCCCTGCCAGTCGCCGAGATGCGTCTCGCGCAGCCGCGGATCGAGCTTGACCGGGAGGCCGGTCGCGGCGCCGATGATGTCCGCGGTGTGCGTGGCCCGCTGCAGGTCGGAGCTGATCAACAGGTCCGGGGTCATCCGGGCGATCTCCGGGGCGACGGCCGCGGCCTGCGCACGCCCGGACTCGGTCAGCCGGGACTCGAGGTGGCCCTGCATGCGACCGGCCACGTTGTAGTCGGTCTGGCCGTGGCGCAGCAGGACCAACTTGCGCAGGCTCACCCGCCGCCGCCGTTGGCGCTCGCCCTGGTTTCGGGCTCCGCCGGACGGGGCTCCTCGGCCTCCGGGAACCACACCCGCGGACAGTCCTTCCACAGCCGGTCCAGTCCGTAGAAGCCGCGCTCCTCGGTGTGCTGCACGTGCACCACGACATCGACGAAGTCCAACAGCACCCAACGGCCCTCGCGGGCGCCCTCGCGGCGGGTCGGCTTGGATCCGTGCGCGCGCAGCTTTTCCTCGACCTCGTCGACGACGGCCTGGACCTGCCGCTCGTTGGGCGCCGAAGCGATCACGAAGCAGTCGGTGATCGCCAGCCGGTCGGAGACGTCCAGAACGACGATGTCCTGAGCCTTCTTGTCGGCGGCCGCGGCCACCGCCACCCGCGCCATCGCGAGCGCTTCGTCGGTTGCCGTCACCGCTCCCCTCTCCGTCGGACCGACCGGTCCGGCGTCGGGTACCAGTGTCTCAGCCGGGTGGAAATGGACGAGATCGACCGGGTTGTAGCACGAACAGTAATCACCCGATCACCCGTGTGCCAGCAATTGCGGCCTTGGACCTGCAGGTATGGAATGTGCCGATACAAGATCCACGGAGGGAGCAGGCCCTTCCATGACCGACAGCGACGACGTGGCTCATCGGGCAGCTCGGGATGTGGCGCGCATGCTGGACCGCCGTGGGCTGCGCGAGCTGGTGGCGCTGGCCCGACGTGTGCGGTCCGAGGGGTCCCGTGCGGAGCGGTACGGAGCGGAACCGGCCGCGGGCACGCGATGCACCCGATCGGAGTGGTTGTACCCTCCGACAGCGTGACTGGCCCGCTCGGCGACACGCCGCCCCCCGAACAGTTGATGACTGTTACCCGCAACGACCGCGACAGCCGGCCCGTCCTCACGGTTTCCGGAGAAGTGGATCTCAGCACCGGTGACCGGCTGCGCGAGATGGTGAGCACCGTCCTGCAGCAGCCCGACGACGGACCGGTCATCCTCGACCTGTCCGGGGTGCAGTTCCTCTCGTCCTCCGGACTGGGACACCTCGTCGCCCTCGACGAGGAGGGGCGCCAACTGGCCCGCCCGCTGCGGATCGTGGTCGACGAGACCCGGTCGGTCATCCGTCCCATCACCACGATGGGCCTGGATGATGTGCTGTCGCTGTTCGAGACCGTCGACGACGCGATGGCCGGCATACCGACCAGCTGAGGCGGGGCCGGGCTCAGCCCGGCCGCGCGGCGCGCCCGCTGCGGTCCTCCTGGTACAGCCGGCGCTTCGAGATGTACTGCACCACCCCGTCCGGGACCAGGTACCAGACCGGGCGGCCCTCGACCACGCGGCGCCGGCAGTCGGTGGAGGAGATGGCCATCGCCGGGACCTCGACGAGGCTCACCACACCGGCCGGGAGATGGTCGTCGTCGAGCTCGTAGCCCGGACGGGTGACGCCGACGAAGTGCGCCAACGCGAACAGCTCGTCCACCCGCCGCCAGGACAGGATCTGGGCGAGTGCGTCGGCGCCGGTGATGAAGTACAGCTCGGCGTCCGGCCGCTGGGTGTGCAGGTCCGCCAGGGTGTCGGCGGTGTAGGTGGGCCCGACGCGGTCGATGTCGACCCGGCTGACCGAGAACCTCGGGTTCGACGCGGTGGCCACCACCGTCATCAGGTAGCGGTCCTCGGCCCTGCTCACCTGGCGTTCGGCCTTCTGCCACGGTTGGCCGGTCGGTACGAAGACCACCTCGTCGAGCCCGAACCGGTCCGCGACCTCGCTGGCCGCCACCAGGTGACCGTGATGGATGGGGTCGAAGGTCCCACCCATCACCCCGATCTTGCGCTGCACGCGCGGAGCGTATCCGTCAGCGCGGGTAGGCGTGCCGGAACTGAACACTGATCCGCGGCCCGGCCGAGCGGACCTTGGGCACCGAGTGTTGCCAGGTGCGCTGGCAGGACCCGCCCATCACCAGCAGGTCTCCCGGCCCGGGCAGGAAGGCCAGCGACGGCCCACCCGCGGCCGGGCGCAGCCGGAACGGTCGCACGGCCCCGAGCGAGACCAGCGCGACCAGCGCCTCCGGCAGCTCCCTGGCCACCCGGTCACCGTGCCAGGCCACGCTGTCGGCACCGTCGCGGTAGAGGTTCACGCCGACCTGCGTCAGCTGCACCCCGTACCGGCCGCCGATGATCCGGGCCATCGCGGTCAACGTGGCCGGCGGCGCCGGACCGTGGTCGAGATGCCAGCGGTGGGTGAGCCGGGGTTCCGGCAGCACCCGGTCGTACATCCTCACCTCGCGACCGGACCATGGCGTGTCCTGCAGCAGCTCGGCGAACAGCACGTCGGCCCCTCCGCACCAGCCCGGCACGTGGTCGACCCAGGCCTCCTCGGCGAGGACGTGCCGGCGGCTGCGGCGGAACGTCGGGTCGATCTCGACGGCGGTGCCGCCGAGCAGGGAGGGCTGCCAGCTCAGGTCTCGTATCACACCGCCGACGGTAGCACTTTTCGAACATCAGTTCGATACTCGCCGCGGATCAGGCCGGAAGCAGCCCGGCGATCACCTCGGCCAGCTGGGCCGCGGTGCGGCACTCGTGCATCGGCATCAGCTCCGCGTAGCGCAGGGCCGCGGAGTCGCCGCTGCCCCACTGCCGGCGCGGCTCGGGGTTGAGCCAGTGTGCGTGCCGGGCCTGTGCCACCAGCCCGCGCAGGACCGCGGGCTTCGGGTCCCGGTAGTTGGTGCGGGCATCACCGAGCACCAGCAGCGAACTGCGCGGTCCTACCGCACTCCCCCATCGCTCGGCGAAGCCGGCCATGGCGTTGCCGTAGTCGCTGTGCCCGTCGAACGCGACCAGGTCGGCTTCGCGCAGCACCCTCGTCATCACCCCTGCCGTCGGCACGCCCGGCGCGAACAGGCGGGTCACCTCGTCGGCCCGGTCCACGAACGCGAAGACCCGGACCCGGCTGAACTGCTCCCGCAGGGCCTGCACCAGCAGCAGCGTGAAGTGGCTGAACCCGGCCACCGAGCCGGAGACGTCGCACAGCACGACCAGCTCGGGCCGTCCGTGGCGGCGCGTGCGGTAGTACGGGCGCATCGGCACCCCGCCCGTGGACATCGACCGCCGCAGCGTGCGCCGCATGTCGATGGCCCCGCGCTTCGCGTGCCGACGCCGCACGGCCAGCCGGGAGGCCAGCCGCCGGGCCAGGGGGTGCACGATCCGGCGCAGCTCGGCCAGCTGCTCGGCGTGCGCGGTCAGGAACTCGACGTGCTCCACCTGGCGCGGCACGGCGTGCCGCTCGACCTGGTCACGGCCGCGGATCTCCGCGGAACGCCGTCGCACCTCGTCGTCGACCATGGTGCGGAACGCCGCGATGCGGGCCCGGACCTCGCGCCGCTGCACCTCGTCGGCCAGCCGTCCGGGCGGCGGCCGGCCGGCGCGCAGCTGGTCCAGGATGCGTGCCAGCAGCGTCTCCGGGGAGAGCACGCGCAACGCCTGGTAGGCCGACCAGCTGGGCTGCCCGCCGTCGCCACGGATCCCGGTGCCGGCGGCCCCGGAGCGGCCCAGCGCGTCGACGGCGGCGCGGGCCAGATCGGCGAGTGCGGCGGTGTCGCCGTAGCGCAGCAGGTCGGCCAGCACGTCGCGCAACGCGTCGATGTCGACGGGTCCGTGCGCGCTGTCGTTCAACCGGGGCACGTCGACCTCGCCTGTCCCGGCCCCGATCGCGGCCGGGAAGTAGAGGTCGAACAGGGTGTCGAAGCTCTGGCGCTGCCCGGACCGGCGCAGCAGTGCCGCCGCCAGCCCCTCGCGCAGCTGGTCGCGCCGGACCAGGTCCAGCGCGCTCAGCACGTGGCCGGCGTCGACGGTCTCGCCGGGACCGACGGCGATCCCGTGCCGGCGCAACGCCCCGACGAACGCGACGAGGTGGCCGGGCAGCCCGTACCCCGCCGCGTCGACCGAGGTCTGCATCGACCCATCATGCCCGGCGCGACGGAGCCCGGTCGACGTCGTACCGGGGCGGTCAGTTGAGGCCCAGCTCGGCCGCTGCCTTCACCGCGTCCGACTGGTGCTTGAGCACCACCCCGAGGGTCGTCCGGACCGCGTCGTCGTCGAGGGTGTCCAGGCCGAGCGCGAGCAGTGTGCGCCCCCAGTCGATCGTCTCGGCCACCGACGGCCACTTGCGCAGCTCCAGGGTGCGCAGCACGCGCACCGTCCGGACCAGGGCATCGACCAGCGACTCGGCCAGCTCCGGGACCCTGGTCAGCAGGATGCGCCGCTCCAGCTCGGCGTCCGGGAAGTCGAGGTGCAGGAACAGGCAGCGCCGCTTCAGCGCTTCCGACAGCTCGCGGGTCGAGTTCGACGTCAGCAGCACGAACGGGCGGCGGGAGGCGCTGATCGTGCCCAGTTCGGGCACCGTGACCTGGAAGTCGCTGAGCACCTCCAGCAGCAGCCCCTCGACCTCGACATCGGCCTTGTCGACCTCGTCCACGAGCAGCACCGTCGGGTCGGTGCGGCGGATCGCGGCGAGCAGCGGACGGGGCAGCAGGAACTCCTCCGAGAACACGTCATCCCGCGTCTCGTCCCACGATTCGGCACCCTGACCTGCGGTGATCCGCAACAGCTGCTTGGCGTGGTTCCACTCGTAGAGTGCGCGGGCCTCGTCGATCCCCTCGTAGCACTGCAGCCGGACCAGCCCGGCACCGGTGGCCTCGGCCACCGCCTTGGCCAGCTCGGTCTTGCCGACGCCGGCCGGGCCCTCGACCAGCAGCGGTTTGCCGAGCCGGTCGGCCAGGTAGACGGTGGTGGCGACCGCGGTGGAGGCCAGGTAGCCCACGCCGGCCAGCCGGTCCGCCACGTCGCTGACGGATCCGAACAGCGGTGGCTGGTTGCCGCTCATCCGAACCATCCTGCCCTGGCGTCGCGGGCTGTGGACAACTGCGGGGCGGGCCGCGAACTGTCGGGGGTCTGCTCCACCATGGAGCGCGTGACCGGTACCGAACAGCTGACGCCCACTGCAGGCGGCCTGCGGGCCCGCGCCGAGGCGGCGCTGGCCGAACTGGCCGGCCCCGGAGCCCGACTCCGGGCCGACCAGTGGACGGCCATCCACGCGCTGGTCGAGCTGCGCAGCCGGGCGCTGGTCGTGCAACGCACCGGATGGGGCAAGTCCGCGGTGTACTTCGTGGCCACGGCGCTGCTGCGCGCCGCGGGGGCGGGGCCGACCGTCATCGTGTCCCCGCTGCTGGCACTGATGCGCAACCAGATCGAGGCGGCGCAGCGGGCCGGCATCCACGCCGCCACCGTCAACTCGGCCAACACCGCGGACTGGGAACGCACCTTCGCCGCGGTCGAGGCCGGCGAGGTCGACGTGCTGCTGGTGAGTCCGGAGCGGCTGAACAACCCGGACTTCCGGGACCGGGTGCTGCCCCGGTTGACCGCGACGGCCGGGATGCTGGTGGTCGACGAGGCGCACTGCATCTCCGACTGGGGCCACGACTTCCGCCCCGACTACCGGCGGCTGCGCACCCTGATCGGGGAGCTGCCGGCCGGTATCCCGGTGCTGGCCACCACGGCCACCGCGAACGACCGGGTCGTGGTGGACGTGACCGAGCAGCTGGGGTTGGGCCCGGGCGAGCCCGGGACCGACCGGGCCGGGCCGCTGGTGCTGCGCGGCTCCCTCGATCGGGAGAGCCTGCGACTCTCGGTGGTGTCGCTGCCCACGCCGGCGCAACGGCTGGGCTGGCTGGCCTCCCAGCTGGAGGCGCTGCCGGGGGCCGGCATCGTGTACACGCTCACCATCGCCGCGGCCGAGGAGGTGGCCGAGTTCCTGCGCGAGCGCGGCTTCCCGGTCGCCTCCTACACGGGCCGGACGGAGCCGGACGAGCGGCTGGCGGCCGAGGCCGATCTGCTGGCCAACCGGGTCAAGGCGCTGGTGGCCACGAGCGCGCTGGGGATGGGCTTCGACAAGCCGGATCTCGGGTTCGTCGTGCACCTGGGCGCGCCGGCCTCTCCGGTGGCCTACTACCAGCAGATCGGGCGGGCCGGCCGGGCGGTGGACCGGGCCGAGGTCGTGTTGCTGCCCGGGCGGGAGGACCGCGACATCTGGGCGTACTTCGCGTCGCTGGCGTTCCCTCCCGAGTCGCTGGTGCGCCAGACCCTGCAGGTGCTGGAGCGGGCCGGCGGGCCGCTGTCCACCGCCGCGTTGGAAACCCAGGTCGATCTGTCCCGCACGAGGTTGGAGATGCTGCTGAAGGTGCTCGACGCCGACGGCGCGGTCCGCCGGGTCAAGGGCGGCTGGGAGGGCACCGGCGCACCCTGGGTCTACGACGAGGAGCGGCACCGGCGCATCTCCGAGGCGCGCGCGGCCGAACAGCGGGCGATGCTGGACTACCTCGACACCACCGAGTGCCGGCTCGGCTTCCTGCGCCGGCAGCTCGACGACCCGGACATCGACCCGGACCGGCCGTGCGGGCGCTGCGACACCTGCACGGGCACGGTGTGGAACACGGCGGTCGACGCGGCCAC
The DNA here is from genome assembly GCA_035557575.1 of Pseudonocardia sp. Taxonomy (GTDB): domain Bacteria; phylum Actinomycetota; class Actinomycetes; order Mycobacteriales; family Pseudonocardiaceae; genus Pseudonocardia. The sequence continues at coordinate 47,626 of DATMDS010000272.1, forward strand.
CACCGCGGCCGCCGACGAGCGGCTGCGTCGGCCCGGGGTGCCGGTGCCGACCCGCAAGCAGTGGCCGAGCGGGATGGGTCAGCTCGGGCTGGACGTGTCCGGCCGGATCCCGGCCGGAGAACTGGCCCTCGACGGGCGGGTGATCGGCCGGTTGTCGGACATCGGCTGGGGCACGCGGCTGCGGGAGCTGCTCGACGCTCCGGACGCCCCGGTGGACTCCGACGTGCTGGACGCCTGCGTGCGGGTGCTGGCCGGCTGGGGGTGGGAGGAGCGGCCGCTGGGTGTGGTCGGGGTGGGCTCACGCACCCGGCCGCACCAGCTCGACCATCTGGCCCGCCGGATCGCGGAGATCGGGCGGCTGCCGCTGCTGGGGTCGCTGCGGCCCATCGGGGAACGCCCGGCGCCGCACGCCAACTCCGCGCAGCGGCTCGCCTCCGTGTGGCACGGCTTCGAGGAGCCGGACTTCACGCTCCCGGCCGGGCCGATCCTGCTGGTGGACGACGTGATCGACAGCGGTTGGACGGTGACGGTGGCCGCCCGGCTGGTGCGGCGGGCGGGGGCCGGGGCGGTGCTGCCGTTCGCGTTGGCGCACCGGAGCTGACGAGACGGGGCCGGACGGGATGGGGCGGAGGGAGCAGACAACTATGCCCACGGTGAGGCGATGGCGACGAACCGGACCGGCTGCCCGGGCCGGACCTGGGCCGCCCGGTCGACGTCGGCATCCGGCACCACCGCGATGACCGGATAGCCGCCGGTGACGGGATGGTCGGCGAGGAAGAGCACGGGGTGGCCTCCGGGCGGGAGCTGGATGGCGCCGCGGATCATGCCCTCGCTGGGCAGCTCCCGATCGTCGGTCCGCTGCAGCGGTGCTCCGTCGAGCCGCATGCCGACCCGGTCGCTGCGGCTGGACGCGGTCCAGGACGTGGCGGCCAGCGCTCCCGGGTCGCGCAGGTAGTCGGCGCGTGGACCGAGGATCACCGGGAGCACCACCGTGTCCCCCGGTGGCAGCGCCACCGGTGCCACGTCGACCAGCGGTGGCCCGCAGGAGGGCACGCCGACCGGCAGCACCGTGCCGGGCTCCAGCCGGGCCGGGCCGAGCTCGGCCAGCACGTCGGTGCTGCGGGAGCCCAGCACGGGCTCCACGTCGATGCCGCCGGCGACGGCGAGGTAGCTGCGCAGACCGGTGGGCGGAACCCCGAGCCGCAGCACCTGGCCGGGCCACAGGGTCAGCACCGCGTGGTGCCCGACGGGCGTGCCATCGATGTCGGCCGGGGCGGGCGCGCCGGCCACCGCGACGGTCAGCGTGCCGCCGGCGCGGACGGCCAGCCCGCCGAAGGTCACCTCGACGCCGGCGGCGTCCTCCGGGTTGGCGACCAGGCGGTTGGCCAACCGCAGCGCGGCCCGGTCGGCGGCGCCGGAGCGGCCGACCCCGGTGGCGGCCAGGCCCGGCCGGCCGAGGTCCTGCACCAGCGCCAACGCGCCGGTGGCGAGCACCTCCAGTTGCCGGTTCACGACACGGCCCGGTTCACGACACGGCCCGGAAGCGCACGCGGCCGCCGGGCTGCAGCAGCGCGCCGCGCTCGTCGTTCCACAGTTCGACATCGGTGCGGCCGATCAACTGCCAACCACCCGGGGACGGCCGCGGGTACACGCCGCTGAACTCGCCGGCCAGTCCCACCGAGCCGGCCGGCACCGTGGTCCGGGGCTCGTCCCGGCGGGCGACGTCCAGCCTGGGGTCACCGCCGGCGAGGTAGGCGAAGCCGGGTGCGAACCCGCCGAAGGCGACCCGCCACGGCGTCCCGGTGTGCGCCGCGACCACCCCGTCCGCGCCCAGCCCGGTGAGCCGGCCGACCTCCTCGAGATCCGGCCCGTCGTAAGTCACCGCGATCTCGACGGCCTCTGCGGCCTCGGCGTCGCCCTCGGCGCCGTCGGGATCGACGGGCAGCGCCAGCAGCTCCCGCCGGGTGACCCCGAGGTCGGTGCCCGCGGTCAGGGTCAGCAGCACGGTGCGCGCGCCGGGCACCACGTCGATCAGACCCGGCGGCGGTGCCGCGCGCACGGCGGCAGCCAGCGCCAGTACCGCGGGCAGCTCGTCGAGCTCGACGAGCAGCCCGGTGTCCCCGACCACCATGATCCGGTCCGGGTCGATCACCACCCGGCGAGGCGGCGTCACCGGTCGGTCCCGGGGGCGGCGGCGAAGGGGGCCAGCGGCACGCCGGCGCCCTCCAGGCCGGCGCGCACCGCGCGGGCCATCGCCACGGCACCGGGCGAGTCCCCGTGCACGCACAGCGACTCCGCCTCCACCCGGACCGGACGACCGTCGACGGCCGCGACCACCCCGTCGCGCACCCACCGCAGCACCCGCTCGGTCACGTCGTCCGGATCATGCAGCAGCGCCCCGTCGCGGCTGCGCGGCACCAGCGTGGCGTCCGGTGTGTAGCCGCGGTCGACGAAGAACTCGCGCACGGTCGGCAACCCCGCAGCCTGCGCGGCCCGCAGGAAGGCCGAGCCCGGCAGCCCGAGCACCGGCATTCCCGGGTCGTAGTCGCGCACCGCGGCCACCACGGCGGCGGCCTGCTCCTCGTGGTGCACGATCGCGTTGTACAGCGCACCGTGCGGCTTCACGTACCGCACCGCGGTGCCGGCGACCCGGCACAGCGCCTGCAGTGCCCCGATCTGGTACAGCACGTCGTCGGCCAGCTGCCCCGGCTCCATGTCGATGAAGCGGCGGCCGAACCCGGCCAGATCCCGGTAGCCGACCTGGGCCCCGACGACCACGCCGGCCTGCGCGGCCAGGGCGCAGGTGCGGCGCAGCGTCGTCGGGTCCCCGGCGTGGAACCCGCAGGCCACGTTGGCCGAGGTGACGACGTCGAGCATGGCGGC
>DATMDS010000273.1:0-5936 GCA_035557575.1 Pseudonocardia sp.
CCGACGCCTGGCCCTCGAACCGGAAGATCGAGCCCCACACGTACGGCTTGCCGAGCAGCACGGCCGCGTCGTTGACCAGGTACCGGGTGGCGAAGTTGTCGGTGCCGTCCAGGATCAGGTCGTAGTCCCGGAAGATGTCCAGCACGTTGTCGCTGGTCAGGCGCTCGTTGTGCAGCCGGACCTCGACGAACGGGTTCGTCTCGCGGATCGAGTCGCGCGCCGACTCGCCCTTCGGGCGGTCCACATCGGACTGACCGTGGATGATCTGGCGCTGCAGGTTGGACTCGTCCACCACGTCGAACTCGACGATGCCCAGCGTGCCCACCCCGGCCGCGGCCAGGTACAGCAGCGCCGGGCTACCCAGCCCGCCGGCCCCGACCACCAGGACCTTGGCGTTCTTCAGCCGCTTCTGCCCGGCCATCCCCACGTCCGGGATGATCAGATGCCGGCTGTAGCGGGCCACCTCGTCCTTGGTCAGCTCGGCGGCCGGCTCAACCAGCGGCGGAAGCGCCATGATGCAAGCTCCTCGAATCGTCTTCGTCCGTCGTCGCGGGACTCGGTCGTCCCGGGTTCCGTTCGGGGCAACGCCGCGATCCGGGCCATTCTTCCCCGGTCAGCTCCCGGGGTCCGCGCCGTGCCAGGTTCCGGCCGCGACGGCGTCCCACATGCCGGCCACGGCCCGGGCCACCACATCCGGCGACTCCATCTGCGCGACGTGCCCCACCCCGGGCAACATCAGCAGCCGCGCGCGCAGCGCCCGGCTCGTGCGCGCGGCCAGCCGCGGGGCCACCAGCCGGTCCCGGTCGCCCCACACGACCAGCGTCGGCGCCTGCACGCGGGCCGCCAGCAGCCACAGGTCCCGGCGGAACCAGCCGGCCAGCATGGCCACCGCGGTGCGGTTGGCCGCGTCCCGGGCCCACTCCTGGCGTCCGCGCGCCTCGATCTCGGCGATCGTCTCGGCCAGCCGGTGCTCCGGGACGCAGCTCGGGTCTCCGAAGCACAGCGCCACCACCTGCTCCGCCCGGGTCCGCGGGTCCATCGCGGCCAGCTCGGCCCGCGCCCGCTCCCCGACCCAGGGCAGCACCGCCAGCACCAGCCGCGGATCCGAGACCCGACGCGGATCGGGCCGGCGGTCCGGCATGGCCGGCGACACCAGGGTGAGGGTGCGCACCAGCTCGGGCCGGCGGGCCGCCACGGCGAGCGCGATCGCGCCGCCCAGCGAGTTGCCCAGCAGGTGCACGGGACGACCCCGGCCGGCCAGGAAGCACAGCAGCGCGTCGGCGTGCCCGGACGGCGAGTAGTCGCGGGTGGCCGGCGGCCGGGACAACCCGAAGCCCGGCAGGTCGACGGCCGTGCCCGCGGCCCGGGTGGACAGCAGCGCGGCCAGGTCCGTCCAGTTGGTGGCCGATCCGGACAGCCCGTGCACGTACACCGCCGGCACCCCGTCCGGGCCGGGGGTCTCGCGCACGTGCAGCGTCACCCCGCCGGAGGTGACCTCCCGCCCCGGCCACGGCCGCCGGTACGGGTCGCGCACCGGCATCGAGGCCGGGTCGGCCAGTGGGAGCGGGTCCGACTCGGCCGGCCGGACGGGGACGGGCCGGGCGGAGGAGGGGGCACCAACGAACACCTCCCGAGGATCACCCGCGGGCGGCCCGGTTGCCAGTCCGGGTGCCCCGGCGCACACCTTGGCCGCCCGCCCCGACACCCCGTGGTGGTGTCGGGCTGCATCCGATGCGCCCGCCGCGCGTTGTACCCGGCGAGTGGAGGGAGGGCGACGATGCAGGCGGTGGTGGTGCGGCTGGCCGGCTACGCCGGCGCGCTGGCCCTGGCCTTCGGCGCGGCCTGGGCCGCCGGGTCCGGGGTGCGCGCGCCGGCCGTCGCGTCCGCGGCCCCGGTTGCGTCCGCGCCGCAGTCCGCCGCCGTACCGGACGCCTCCGCATCTACTCCGATCGCCCGCTCCGGCGACGACACGCGTGGGCTGGCCGCCACCGCCGCGGGTTACACCCTGCTGCTACCGAACGCCACCTTCACCGCGGGCCGGCGCGGCGAGCTCACCGTCACCGTGGCCGGCCCGGACAACCGGCCGGTGCGGGCGTTCGAGACCGGCAGCGGCGGCGAGCAGCTGCACCTGCTCGTGGTGCGCCGGGACACGGCCGGCTTCCAGCACCTGCACCCGCAGCAGGGAGCCGACGGCAGCTGGCGGGCCCCGCTGGCGCTGCCCGCGGCCGGCGTCTACCGGCTGTACGCGCAGTTCGCGGCCACCGGCGGGCCGGAGCTGGTGCTGGGCACCGACCTGTACGCGTCCGGCGACTTCCGGCCGGTCGGTTTCGCGCCGTCCCGGGTCGCCCAGGCCGGCGACTACCAGGTCCGGCTGGACGGCGAGCTGGTCCCGGGCCGCCCGTCGCAGGTCTTCGCGACCGTGAGCCGCGACGGCGTCCCGGTGACCGACCTGCAGCCGCACCTGGGCGCGTTCGGCCACCTGGTCGCGCTGCGCCGCTCCGACCTGGCCTACGTGCCCGCCCGGCCGGACGCCGCTGCCCCATCCGGGACCGACCGCTCCGGTCCGGGCATCGCCTTCACCGTGGACGTCCCCACCGCCGGCGGCTACCGGCTCTACCTCGACTTCTCGCACGACGGGGTGGTGCGCACGGCCGAGTTCACCCTCGACACCCGCGACGGCGCGTGATGACCGCCCCCGACGTCGAGCGGGCCGGACCGGGCCAGCAGATCGGCGGCCCGGCTGCCGCCTCCGACGCGCACCCCGTCGAACGCGGGCCGGCCGACCGACGTCTGATCCTCTCGGTGGCACTGGCCGTGCCGGTGCTCGTGCTGTCGACGGTGCCGGCCTGGCAGTTCCGGCACTGGCAGTGGATCGCGCTGGCGCTGGCCGCACCGGTCGCCGTGTGGGGGGCGTGGCCGCTGCACCGCGGCGCCGCCCGGCTGCTGCGTCGCGGCGAGGCCGGCCCGGACACGCTGGGGTCGCTGGGCACGCTGGCCGCGCTGGGCTGGTCGCTGTGCGCGCTGCTGCTCGGCGCCGCGGGCGAACCCGGGACGACCCAACCGTTCGACCTGACGGTCGGGGCGGCGGACGCGCCGCACCTGGAGGTGGCGGCCGGCGCGCCGGTGCTGATCCTGCTCGGCCGGCTGCTCGACGCCCGCTACCGGCGTCACGTCGGCGCGGTCGGAGCAGTGGACGCGGACGCAGCGGGCCCGTTCGTGCCGATCATGATCACGCTGGCGGTGGCGACGCTCGGGTTCTGGCTGGGCGCCGGGGCCGCGCCGGGGTTCGCGGCCGCCGCCGCCGTAGCGGTGCTGCTCGTCGCCTGCCCGCGCGCGCTCGGCCTGGCCGCCCCGACCGCGCTGCTGGCCGGTACCGCTCGCGGCGCCCGGTTCGGGATCCTGATCGCGGGCCGGCACGCCCTGGCGTCCGCCCACGCGGTGGACACCGTCCTGCTCGACCGGACCGGCATGGTGACCACCGGGGAGATGGCCGTGCACGGCGTGCACCCCGCCGCCGGCGTCGACGCCGCGCTGGTCCTGCGGCTGGCCGGGTCGGTGGAGCAGGCGTCGGCGCATCCGGTGGGTCGGGCGATCGCGGCCGCCGCGCAGGCGGGCGCGGACGGTGAGCTGCCTGACGTCGCCGAGTTCGACAGCAGCCCCGGGTTGGGCGTGCGCGGCGTGGTCGCGGAGGTGGCCGACGGCGCGGTGCTGGCACACGCGGTGCTGGTCGGGCGGCCGGAGCTGCTGGCCGAACACGACATCGAGCTGCCCGCCGAGCTCGTCGCCGCCCGCGCGGCGGCCACGGCAGCCGGGCACACCGCGGTCGTGGTGGCCTGGGACGGGATACCGCGGGCGGTGATCGCGGTGCGGGACACCGTGCGGCCGGGCAGCGCGCAGGCGGTGCGCGGGCTGCGCGCGCTCGGGCTGCGGCCGATGCTGCTGACCGGCGACGACGGGGCGGCGGCCCGGGTGCTGGCCGAGCGGATCGGGATCGACGCCGATGCGGTGCTCCCCGAGGTGCGGCCGGAGTGCAGGCTCGAGCTGATCCGCAGGCTGCAGGGCGAGGGCCGCACGGTGGCCCTGATCGGCGACGGGCCCGACGACGCCACCCTGCTGGCCGCCGCCGACCTGGGGCTGGCCGCGGACGCCCGGACCGACGGCGTCGACCTCGGGCTGGCGCGCCACGACCCGCTCGCCGTGCTGGACGCGATCCGGCTGGCCCGGCACACCCTGGCCGTGGGTCGGACCGGACTGCTCCTGGCGATCGGCTACCACCTGCTGGCGCTGCCGCTGGCCGGGCTCGGCCTGCTCGATCCACTGATCGCGGCGGCCGCGATGGTGTGCGGCCCGGTGCTGGTCGTGACCAACAGCCTGCGGCTGCACCGCTTCTACCCCGGCGCACCGGACGCCTCGCCAGGTGCACCGTGACGCACGCCACCCTCGGGGGCTACCCCCCGGTAGGGTGTGCAGCGCCGGATGCTGACGTGGGACCGGGACGAAAGGGCGCCATCATGACCGAGGCACCGGTGCACCGCGGAACCCGCCTGTCCCGCGGCGCACGCCGCACCCAGCTGCTGGCTGCCGCCCGTGAGGTGTTCGCCGCGCACGGGTACCACGCCGCCGGGATGGACGGCATCGCCGAGCGCGCCGGCGTCAGCAAACCGGTGCTCTACCAGCACTTCCCGGGCAAGCTGGAGCTGTACCGGGCGCTGCTCACCGCCTCGGCCGACGAGCTGGTGGACCGGGTGCGCAGCGCGATCGACTCCAGCACCGACAACCGCGAACGGTCCCGGGCGGCGGTGGCCGCGTACTTCGACTTCGTGGCCGGCGAGGGGCAGGCCTACCGGCTGGTCTTCGAGTCGGACCTGCGCGGCGAACCGGAGGCCGCGGCGGTCGTGCAGAGCGCGCTGACGCGCTGCCTGGACGCGATCGCCGCCGCGGTGACCACCGACGCCGGCCTGGACCCGCCGCGGGCCCGGTTGCTGGCGGTGGGGCTGGTCGGGCTCAGCCAGCTGGGCGCCCAGTACTGGTTGGACGCCGACCGGATGGTGCCGCGGGACGAGGCGGTGGACCTGATGGCCCGGCTGGCCTGGGGCGGCCTGGCCGGCTTCCCGCGCATCCACGACGCCGACCAGTAGCCACCGCTCACCGGTGATCGATCCGAACGGCAGGCCGTTGCTGTGCGGGGAGCCACCAGGTGCCGTTGGGATCGATCACCGAGCGCCGGGCGCGGGTCAGCCGATGGCGAAGCCGACCCGGCGCACGTCCTCGGGGGCGATCTCCACGTAGGCGATCTGCGCGGCCCTGATCAGGTAGCGCCTGCCCTTCTCGTCCACCAGGCGAAGCAGACCGTCCGAGCTGGTGAGCGCCTCGTCGACCAGGGCCTGGACATCGTCCGGCTTCTGGTCGCTGGACACCACGAGCTCGCGCGCGCTCTCCGCGATGCCGATCTTGACCTCCACCGGTGAACCTCCAGGTCGTGACGTAGGACTGCTGACGCCCAGGCTAGCCGCTGGCCACGACCCGCACCGCCACCCCCGGTCCGCCCTGGGCGAACCGATCTACTTGAGGCCGAGGCTGCGCATCCGCTGGTTGTGGTTGGACTGCAGGCGCCGCAGCAGGGTGGCGATGCCGGACAGGTCGCCGGAGCCGCTGATGATGAAGTCGGCCAGCTCGTCGCGCTCGGCCACGATCTGCTGGGCCTGGGTGACCGCCTCGCCGAGCAGCCGCCGCCCCCACAGCGCCAGCCGGTCGTGCACCTGCCGGTTGGCCGCGCACGCCGCCCGCACCTCGCGCTCGGCGAAGGCGCTGTGCCCGGTGTCGGCCAGCACCCGCTGCACCAGCGCCCCGGTCGGGCCGGGCAGCCAGCCGGCGATCTCGCGGTAGAAGTCGGCCGCCAGCCCATCCCCCAGATAGGCCTTGACCAGGGATTCCAG
>DATMDS010000274.1:0-2064 GCA_035557575.1 Pseudonocardia sp.
GCTGCTCGGGTTGCTGGTCCGCTCCTGGATCGGGCACCGGCGCGGCACGTTGCGCTGGAAGGACCGCGTCCTGTGAGCCGGGTGGTGGTGATCGGGGCCGGTGTCGGCGGGCTGGCGGCGGCCGCCCGGCTGGCCGCGCAGGGGCACCGGGTGCAGCTGCACGAGCGCTCCGACACGCACGGGGGGAAGCTGGGGGAGTACCGCCGCGACGGCTTCCGGTTCGACACCGGGCCGTCACTGCTGACCCTGCCCCAGGTGTTCGACGAACTGTTCGCCGACACCGGCGGCCCGGCGACCGAGCTGGTGTTCGACCCCGTGGACCCGGCGTGCGCCTACCGGTTCGCCGACGGCACCACCCTCGACATGCCGCGCGATCCGGCGGCCGTGCCCGCGGCGCTGGACGCCGCGCTCGGGCCCGGGCGGGGCGCGGCGTGGCTGGCCCTGCACGAGCGCTCGGCCCGGTTGTGGTCGCTGGTCGGCGACGCCGTGCTGCGTCGCCCGCTGCACGGGGCCGACCTGCTGCGCTTCTCCCGGCGGCTGCCGGAGCTGCGCACGATCGCGCCGTGGCGCACGCTGCGCGGCCTGGGCACCAGCATGCTCCCGGACCCCCGGCTGGTCGCGTGGCTGGACCGGTACGCGACCTACTCGGGCTCCGACCCGCGCCGCACCCCCTCGGTGCTGTCGGTGACCTCGTACGTCGAGCAGCACTTCGGCTCCTGGTACGTGCGCGGCGGCATGCGCCGGCTGGCCGACGCCCTGCTGCGGCGCTGCCAGGACCTCGGGGTCGCGGTGCACCTCGGCTCGGAGGTGACCCGGGTGGGCACGGCCGCCGGTCGGGTGTCCGGAGTGGAGCTGGCCGACGGGGCCACGGTGGCGGCCGATGTCGTCGTGTGCGACGCCGATGCCCGGGTGCTCTACGAGAAGTTGCTGGCGGATCCGGTGGCCGGCCGCGCGCGCCGGACGCTGCGGCGCAGCACCCGGTCGCTGTCCGGGTTCGCGATGCTGCTCGCCCTCGACGGCCATCCGTCCGGCGCCGCGCACCGGGTCTGGTTCCCGGCCGACTACGACGCCGAGTTCGACGCGATCTTCTCCCCGGCCCCGCAGCCGGTGGCCGACCCGACCGTGTACGTGCACGCCCCTGACGACCCCGCGCTGCGCCCCGACGATCGGTCGCAGGGCTGGTTCGTCCTGGTCAACGCGCCGGTCCACGATCCGGGGCGGGGGGTCGACTGGGACTGCCCGCAGCTGCGCGAACGCTACGCCGACCGGGTGCTGGCCACGCTGGCCGCCCGCGGCGAGGACGTCCGGGACCGGGTGCGCTGGCGGGAGATCCGCACCCCGGCCGATCTCGAACGGGAGACCGGCGCGCCCGGCGGGGCGATCTACGGCACCGCCTCGCACGGGCCGCGGGCGGCGTTGCTGCGCCCACCCAACCGGTCCCCGGTGCCCGGTCTCTACCTCGTCGGCGGGTCGACGCACCCCGGCGGCGGGCTGCCCCTGGTCGCCCTGTCGGCGTCGATCGTCGCGGCGCTGGTCGGCCCGGCCTGAGCGGGCAGCTTCCGCACCACCGCGATGGCCAACTGCACCAGCCCGACGACGCCGACGACCAGCCAGCCGCCGGCGCCGACGGCCGCCCAGCTCCATCCGGTGCCCGGGGTGCCACCGGGAAATGCCGCGGCACCGAGCGCGGTGACCGCCACGACGATGATGCGGGTCGGGCGCTCGGCCACGGTGACCGCACCCACCCCGGACAGGCCCGCCCCCTGCGCCCGGGCCCGCAGGTACTCGTGGCCGAAGACCAGCCCGGCCACCGCCACGCACCAGGCCGGCGGCGCGCCCAGCACGGCCAGCGTGGCCACCAGCAGCAGGTCGCCCGCCCGGTCCGCCATCGCGTCGATCACCGCACCGAGCGGGCGAGCCCGCCCGGTGTGCAGGGCGACGGCGCCGTCCAGCCCGTCGAACAGGCCGGCCAGCAGCACGAGCGCCGCGGTGAGCGCGACCCACCGACCCCCGGCCGCGGCCACCAGCGCGGCCAGCAGCGTGCTCAGCACGCCGGCCGCGGAC
>DATMDS010000275.1:0-9100 GCA_035557575.1 Pseudonocardia sp.
TGTCGGTGGTGGCCGGGGTCGCGGCGATCGTGCTGTTGGTGATGCGGCGCTTCGCGTGGGCGCGCATCAGTTCGGCGCTCGCGGTGGCGACGATCCTGATCGGTTGGGCGGCCGCGCAGTACCCGTACGTGCTGCCGCCGGTGCTGACCATCGAGGAGGCGGCCCGCGGCCGGACGACCCTGGTCGCGATGCTCGTGTCCCTCGTCCTCGGATCGCTGATCCTGCTGCCTTCGCTGTACTACCTCTACTCGCTGTTCCAGCGACCGCAGCCGGCACCCGAACAGGCGGAGTCCCCCTCACCACACCGGCCGAGTGCCCTCGGGAAAACTTCCTGACCGGACGACCCGGACGGAGGTCGCGGACCGTCGATCGTGCGGGCACACTCGGGTACCGGTCACATCGTCGTGGCTCATGCCACGCCGGACGCAGCGCGTGTTCGGCTCCGCTCCTGCCCGCCGTCCTCCGGGCAGCACAGCCGAGAAGGTTAGGTACATGGCTCGTTTCGCTTCGTCGACGTTGCCCGCATACAGCCGGGATGCCACCGCCTACGACGCCCAGACCGGATCCTTCGAACATTTCCGCCGCGAGATCATCCAGGAACTGCCGCTGCAGCGCGGCGACACCGTGCTCGACGTCGGCTGCGGAACCGGGCTGTGCTTCTCGCTGGTGCAGGACCGAATCGGCCCGGAAGGGACGATCGTTGCCGTGGACTCGGCGCCGGACATGCTGGCGGTCGCCGCGGACCGGGTGGCGGCCGCCGGTTGGTCCAATGTGGTCCTGATCGAGTCGCCGGTCGAGGAGGCTGCGCTGCCGGAGCGCGCCGACCACGCACTGTTCTGCGCGGTGCACGACGTCATGCAGTCCGACGCGGCGCTCGATCACGTGCTCTCCCGGATCCCCGCCGGCGGTGGGGTGGCCGCGGGCGGCGGCAAGTGGGGGCCGCCGTGGGCGATCGGGCTCAACGCCGGGGTGCTCGCGCTGCACGCGCCGTACGTGTGCGACTTCACCGGCTTCGACCGGCCGTGGACGCGCCTGGCCGCGCGGATGCCCGGGCTGGCGGTGCGCGAGGTCGCGATGGGCGCCGGCTACGTGGCCTCCGGGCGCCGGTAGCCCGACCTCGGGCGGCGACAAGCCCGCCGTCGACGAGCGCGCCACCACAGTTGTCCGGGCGGCCCCCGGCCACGCTGGCGGCGCGCTCGTCGGTGTGTCGCCGGTGCCGCGGCGGCCTGGCTCGGGGCACCGATTTCTGCTGGGTGTGACGTCCACTTCGGCGCAGCGTCACCGCCCGTTCGGGTAGTGCCACTTGGGTTGGAGCGGCACCACTCCCGGAAGGACGTCATGACCGCAACGCCCGACAGAGATCTCAGCCGCCGTTCGCTGCTGCGCGGGGGCGCAGCCGCGGGCCTCGGCATCGTGTTCCTCGGCAGCCTGGAGGCGCTGGCCGGCTGCACGGCGGTCGCCCCGGCAGCGGCGCCCACGCCGGCGCCCGCCCCGCCGGTTCCGCCCCCGCCCGGCTACGGTCCGCTGCTCGCCGACCCGCGGAAGATCCTCGCGCTGCCCGCGGGTTTCTCCTACCGGATCGTCGCCGAGGCCGGAGTGAGCACGCTGTCCGACGGCGGCGAGCCCACGCCGAGCGACACCGACGGCACCGCCTGCTTCGCCACCGGCGCCGGGCTCACGCTGGTCAACAACCACGAGATCGGTGAGGACGAGCCGTTCCGCGTCCCGAACCGGGACGGGCTCACCTACGACCCCGGGGCCGGCGGCGGCACCACCACCATCGACGTCGGGCCCGCCGGTGACCGGGTCGCCGAGTACGTGAGCGTGGCCGGCACCCACAACAACTGCGCCGGCGGGGTCACGCCCTGGGGCACCTGGCTGACCTGCGAGGAGACCGAAGCCCGCGCAGGCGAGGGCCGCACCAAGGATCACGGGTTCGTGTTCGAGGTGAGCCCGGTGGCCGCCGACAACCCGGGCAACAGCCCGGAGCCGCTGACCTTCCTCGGGCGGTACGCCCACGAGGCGGTGGCCATCGATCCCGCCACCAACGTCATCTACCTGACCGAGGACGCCAACGAGCCGCACGGCCTGCTCTACCGCTGGCAGCCACCGGCCGAGTTCGCCCCGGGCACGTGGAACCTGCTGGCACTGCGCCGGGCGGCCGGTGACACCGCGGGCACCCTGCAGGCCATGCGCTGCCGCCAGGCCGGCCGGCACGTGGCCGACCTGTCCGAGGCGGCCGACCCCGGCACCGCCTTCGACGTGGAGTGGGTCGACGTGCCGGATCGGCTGGCGGCCAGCACCTCCACCCGCATGCAGTTCACCGACGACCAGATCACCCGCAGCCGCAAGTTCGAGGGCGCCTCGTGGGGCGACGGTGGCGCCTACGTCGTGGCCAGCTACGCCCGCGCCGACGACGGCAGCGCTCGCGAGCACGACGGCCAGATCTGGTTCTACGAGCCGGCGGCGAACCGGATCACGCTCAAGACGATCTTCGCGGTGAACCCGACCCCGGATCAGGACGGCACGAACTTCGACGGCCCCGACAACATCACCGTGTCGCCGCACGGCGGCGTGGTGGCGGCCGAGGACGGCGAGGGCGTGCAGCACCTGCTCGCGGTGGCCGCCGACGGCACGGCCTACGCGCTGGCCCGCAACGACCTCAACGACAACGAGTTCGCCGGCCCCACCTTCAGCCCGGACGGCCGCACCCTGTGCGTCGGCATCCAGACGCCGGGCCACGTGCTGGCCATCACCGGGCCTTGGGACCGCCAGTCGGCCTGACGGCCGCCACCCCGGGCGGGCTAACGGCAACCAACCCGAGCGGCGTAACGACCGCCAACCGGGCGGCCCAACGGCCGCTACCCGGGCGGGCCGGTGGAGTCGCGCACGGTGAGCCGGGTGGGCAGCACCAGTCGGGCACCGGGCGCGGCGGAGCCGAGCAACAGATCGATCAGCGCCCGCCCGGCGTCCTCGGCCGGGCTGGACACGGTGCTCAGCGGCGGGTGGCAGAAGCCGGCGCCGAAGATGTCGTCGAAGCCGACCACGCTGAGCTGCTGCGGGACCTGCACCCGCTGCCGCTCCAGCTGCTGCAGCACGCCGATGGCCAGCAGGTCGTTGAAGGCGACCAGCGCGGTTGCGCCGCTGCTCAGCCCGGCCGCCGCGGCCGCCGGACCGTCCGCGAGCGTGGGGGAGAACGGGCCCATCCTGGTGATCTCGGCACCGGTCGCCGCGGCGTGCGCCTGCAGCGCCCGCCAGCGCCGGCCGTCGGACCAGGCGGCCACCGGCCCGGCGAGGTAGCCGAGCCGGCGGTGCCCCAGCCCGGTCAGATGCTCGACGACCTGACGGCTGCCGTCCACCGAGTCGGTGACCACGCTGGGGAAGCCGTCGGCCTCCCGGTTGAACAGCACCACCGGCCGCCCGCCGCGCAGCCGCTGCAGGTTCGCCTCGGCCAGCCGGCTGGAGGCGAGCACGAAGCCGTCCACCGCCGAGTCCAGCCGTTGCAGGTGGTCGGACTCCAGCTCCTGGCTGCCCTGGCAGTCGGCCAGGATCGTGGTGTAGCCGGCCGCCCTGGCCTGGGCCTCCGCTCCGCGGATCAGTCCGAAGTGGTGTGGGTTGGTGATGTCGGTGACGAGCAGCGCGAGCATCCCGGTCCGCCCCGACGGCAGCGCCCGTGCGATCAGATTGGGGCGGTAGGCCAGCCGGCGCGCGATCGTGTGCACGTGCTCCCGGGTGCGCGCGCTGACCCGGTCCGGGTTGGACAGCGCGCGGGACACGGTCGAGACCGCCACCCCGGCCTCGCGCGCGACGTCCTGCAGCGTCACGGCGCGCGGCCGGGCGGTTTCCGCGGCGCGGTCGCTGTGAGCCATGCCCCAGTTCTACCGCAGCGCCGCCCCGAGGTGGCAAACGTTTGCCATACTGGTGCCCGTGACTGCGCCCGCTTCCGTGTCCCGTCCGACCGGCCGCGCGTGGGCGGTGTGGATCGTCGCGGTGGTCGGCTACATCGTCGCGGTGGCCCAGCGGACCACGTTCGCGGTCGCCGGCCTGGACGCGGCCGACCGGTTCACGATCAGCCCGGGCCTGCTCTCGGCGTTCGTGTTCATCCAGGTCGCGGTGTACGTCTGCGCGCAGCTCCCGGCCGGCCTGCTGGTGGACCGCTACGGGTCGCGGATCATGCTGGTGGCCAGCGCGCTGCTGCTGGCCGCGGGCCAGGCGTTGTTGGCGGTCGCCGAGCAGCTGCCCCTGGCCGTGCTGGCCCGGGTGCTGGTCGGGGTCGGCGACGCCATCGTGTTCAGCGCCGTGTTCAGCCTGGTGCCGCGCTGGTTCCCGGCGCGCAGGGTGCCGGTGCTGGCCCAGCTCACCGGCATCCTGTGCCAGCTCGGGCAGGTGCTGTCCGCGGTGCCGTTCGCCGCGCTGCTGCACACCGCCGGCTGGACGACCGCCTTCGGGGTGGCCGCCGCGGTCAGCGCGGGAGGCGCGGTGCTGGCGTCCACCGTGGTGCGCAACGCCCCGCCCGGCCTCTGGGTCCCGGCCCCCACGGTTCCGCTGTCCGAGCTCGGCCGCCAGCTGCGCGACGTGTGGCGGCGCCCGGGCACCCGGCTGGGCTTCTTCGGCCACATGGGGACCCAGTTCTCGATGATGGTGTTCACGCTGCTGTGGGGCGTGCCGTACCTGCTGATCGCGCAGCAGCTGTCCGCGACCACGGTCGGCGTGCTGCTGACCCTGTTCGTGCTGTGCATGGGCGCGATCGGTCCGACGCTGGGGGTGCTCACGATGCGGCATCCCATGCGCCGGTCCTGGCTGGTGCTGGCCGTCATCGGGGCGGAGGCGCTGGTCTGGACGGTGGTGCTGGCCCAGCCCGGGCCGGCCCCGCTGTGGCTGCTGGTGGTGCTGATGGTGGTGCTGGCCGCGGCCGGCCCGGGTTCGATGGTCGGCATCGACATCGCCAGGACCTCGAACCCGAGCGCCCGTCTCGGCGTCGCCCAGAGCATGACCAACCTGGGCGGCTTCCTGGCCTCACTGCTGGTGCTGGCCGCGATGGGCGCGGTGATGACCGCGCTCGGCGGCTTCACCCCGGAGGCCTTCCGGATTGCCTGGATGCTGCAGTATCCGGTATGGCTGATCGCGGTGATCGGGGTACTGGTGAACCGGCGGCACGCCCGCCGGTTGGACGCGGAGCGGGGGATCCACCCGCGTCCGCTGCGTGACGTGTTCGCTGGGGTGCGCGGCCGATGACTGCGGGTGAGCGGGATCTGAACGCCGACCGCGCCCTGGCCGTCGAGCTGGCGGCGGCGGCCGGGCGGCTGCAGGTGCAGCGGCGGGCCACGGTGGTGGTGCAGGCGACGAAGGCGCACGCCAACGACCTGGTTTCCGATGTGGACCAGGACAGCGAGCGGCTGATCGTCGAGGGACTGCGGGCCGAGCATCCCGGCGACGCGCTGCTGGCCGAGGAGGGCAGCAGCGCCGCGGGGGAGTCCGGGTGGCGCTGGGTGATCGACCCGCTGGACGGGACCCGCAACTACCTGAGCGCGTCCGGGTCGTGGTCGGTGTGCATCGCCCTGCTGCACGGCGACACCACCCGGCTCGCGGTCGTGCACGACCCGGCGGCGGACGAGACGTTCAGCGCCGTCCGCGGCGGCGGGGCGACCCGCGACGGCACACCGATCGCCGCGTCCGGCTGCCAGCGGCTGGACGAGGCGATCGTGGGCCTGAGCTTCAACCCGTCGCCGCCGACCAAGGTCAGGATGGGCGAGCTGCTCCCCACCCTGCTGCCCGCGGTCGGGGACATCCGCCGGCTCCCGTCCGCGCTGTGCCTGTGCTACCTGGCCGCCGGCCGGCTCGACGGCGGGATCTGTATGGACACCAAGCTGTGGGACGTCGCAGCCGGTCTGCTGATCGCGGAGGAGGCCGGGGTGACCCTGGGCGGCACCGGTGACCGGCCGACGCCGGAGCTGGTGCTGGCGGCCACCCCCGGGGTGTGGCCGGAGCTGACCGCGCTACTGGCGCAGCTTCGCACCGGACAGGTGGGCTGAGCGGCCCGGCCCGGTGCGCTCCAGCAGCACCCGCGAGATCGAGTTCGCGGCCGTCCGCACGGCGACACCCAGCCGGAGCACGTCGCCGCGGCCGGTCTGCTGCACCACCGCCAGCGCGGCGATCACGGCCCCGGCGCCGTCGATGATCGGCGCCGCCGCCGACTGGGACCCCACCGTCATCTCGTCGCTGGCGTAGCCGACACCGGTCCGGCGCACCTCGGCCAGCTCGCTGCGCAGCTGCGCCGGCGCGGTCACGGTGTGCACGGTGTGCCTGCGCAGCCCGCCCGCGCAGACCTGCTCGAACAGCTGCTCCGGGGCGTGGGCCAGCAACACCTTGCCCACGCCGGTGGCGTGCAGCGGGAGCCGACCCCCGCGCCGGGACCGCACCCGCACCGCGGACCGGCCGGACACCGTGTCGACGTAGAGCGCCTCCCGCCCGTCCAGCACGGCCAGGTGCACGTTCTCCCTGGTCGCGCTGTACAGATCCTGCATGAAGGGCTGAGCGACCTCGTGCAGCGTGGCCCCGCGCGGGGCCAGCGCGCCCAGCTCCCACAACCGCATCCCGATGCGGTAGCCGGTACCGCTGTCGGCCCGCTCCAACCCGCCCCACGCCACGAGCTCCGAGGCCAGCCGATAGGTGGTCGACACCGGCAGCCCGGTGATCCGGGCCAGGTCGCCGAGGGACAGCTCCGGGTTGTCCGGGCTGAACGCGTCCAGCAGCGAGACCACCTTGCTGATCACCGATCGGCCGCGCCACTCGGTGCTGCCGCCCGCCATCGCATCCTCCTGGTCGGCTGCGCGCGGCGGCAGCCGAGCGCGGGCCGGACCTCATCGTGCCCACGGCCGCGCGGCGCTGGCCAGGACCGACCGGGCACTCCCGCTGGGCGGGAAACCGGGTCGGGCAGCACTGGCACGCACTCGGGCGGCGATGCTTCACTCGGCTGACAGCAACGTCGGGCGGCTCGCCACGGCGTGCCCCCGCGAGAATCCGAAGGCGGAGTGATGGTCGAAACCAGCACGGCAACGGCGGGCGAGACCGGTGGACCGGTCGTCCTGAAGGGCCTGGCCGGCCTGCAGGAACGGGTCGGTCAACCGGTCGGGACCAGCAGCTGGCGCACCGTGGCGCAGGACGACATCAACACCTTCGCCACGCTGACCGGCGACTCGCAGTGGATCCACGTCGACCCCGAACGCGCGGCCACCGGACCCTTCGGCGCCACGGTGCAGCACGGCTTCCTCACCCTGGGCATGGCGACCGGGCTGCTGTGGGAGGTGTGCACGGTCGACGGCTTCGGGGTGGTGCTGAACTACGGCCTGAACAAGGTGCGGTTCCCGGCGCCGTTGAAGGTCAACAGCCGGATCCGGATGGCGGTGGAGATCGCCGAGGTCAAGGAGCTGTCGGCGCCGGGAGGCGACGCGGCCGAGGTCGTCTACCGGTTGACGTACGAGGTCGAGGGCGAGTCCAAGCCGTGCTGTGTGGCCGATCTCGTCTTCCGCTACTACCCCTGATCCGCTCGGGAAGCTGATTCCCACCCCCGTGCCCGACGAACGGCGCGTCGGTCCGTTCCCGCGGACCGACGCGCCGTTCGCACGGCCGCTCACCTGGAAACTTGGGTCCCGATCTCGGACTCCCACTGAGCAGGAAACCGGCTCGGCAGACCCGGGACCACCGGGGCGCGGTGCTTGACTCGCTCGCACGACCACTGCTCGTGAGCCCAGATGTTTTGTGAGCACAGCACACGCGGACGAGAGGTATGGCATGACCACGACCGAGAATCCGGCGATCGGCCAGGACGTCGAGGCCAACGGCATCCGGACGAACTATCTGGAGTCCGGCTCGGGTGACCAGCACGTGGTGCTCGTCCACGGCTCCGGTCCGGGTGTGACGTCCTACGCGAACTGGCGGCTGGTACTGCCGGAGCTGGGCCGCGACTTCCACTGCATCGCGCCGGACATGGTCGGGTTCGGCTACTCCGACCGTCCCAGCGATGTGCAGTACGGCCTGGACACCTGGGCCGCCCAGACGCTGGGCGTGATGGACAGCCTCGGCATCGAGAAGGCGCACCTGATCGGCAACAGCTTCGGCGGTGGCATCGCGCTGCGGCTGGCCGCCAACCACCCGGACCGGGTCGGCAAGATGGTGCTGATGGGCAGCATGGGCGTGCCGTTCGAGCTCACCGAGGGCCTGGACAACGTGTGGGGCTTCCAGGGCACGCTCGAGCACATGAAGACCGTCATGGGCTACTTCGCCTACGACGAGAAGCTGACCAGCGGGGACCTGGCCCAGGCCCGCTTCGAGGGGGCCACCCAGCCGGGCTTCCAGGAGGCGTTCTCCTCGATGTTCCCGGCGCCCCGGCAGCGCTGGGTGGACGCGATGACGGTGCCGGAGAAGGAGATCCGCGCGCTGCCGCACCGGACGCTGATCGTGCACGGCCGCGAGGACCAGGTCATCCCGGTGTCCAACTCCTACCAGCTGCTGGAGCTGCTGGACAACGCGGACCTGTCGGTCTACTCGCACTGCGGGCACTGGTCGATGATCGAACGCACGGCCGACTTCAACCGGCAGGTGCGCGACTTCTTCCTCGGCGACTGAGGGCGGTCGCGATCATGGCTCCCCGTTCCCGGCGGAAGACCAACAACGGCAATCCGGTCGACAGGTACGACAAGGACCTGCTGCGCCGCATCTACGAGGTGATGGTGCTGACCCGGGCGGTCGAGGACCGCATGGTGGCCATGTACCGCGGCGGCGACCTGCTCGGCTCGCTCTACACCGGGCACTGGCACGAGGCGATCAGCGTCGGCGCCACCGCGGCGCTGCGGCCGGACGACTACCTGGCCCCGATCCACCGCGACCTGGGCGCGCACCTGTGGCGGGGCATGGAGCCGTGGCAGGTGATGGCCAGCTTCATGGGCAAGGCCACCTCGCCCACCGGCGGCCGCGACGGCACCCTGCACTACGGGCGGCTGGACCTGAACATCTACAACCTGCCCAGCCACATCCCGGCCAACTTCCCGGTCGCGACCGGGATGGCCTTCGCGGCCAAGTACCGCGGCGAGGACAAGGTGTG
>DATMDS010000276.1:0-4878 GCA_035557575.1 Pseudonocardia sp.
CCGCCGATGTAGGGGCGCTGGTCGACCGGCCACAGCTCGACGGCCAGCACCCACCACGCGGAGCTGGCCACCAGTGCCGCGGCGGCCAGCGCCAGCCCGCGGACCCGCCGGCCCAGCGCGATCGGCGCGGCCAGCAGCCACACCGCGGTCAGCGCCGGCAGCACCAGGTAGGCCTGCAGCATCTTGGTCAGGAAGCCCAGCCCGACCAGCGCTGCGGCCAGTGCCAGCCAGCGCGCCCGGCCGTGCTCGATCGCGCGCAGGGTCGCGTAGGCCGCGGCCACCAACAGCAACGTGAGCAGCGCGTCCGGGTTGTTGAACCGGAACATCAGCACCGCGACCGGGGTGAGCGCGAGCGTCCCCCCGGCCAGCAGCCCGGCGGCCGGTCCGGCGGTGCGGCGCACCGCGGCGTACAGCAACCCGACGGTCGCCACGCCGATCAGGGCCTGCGGCGCCAGGATGCTCCAGCTGGACAGCCCGAACAGGCGCACCGAGAGCCCGGTGACCCACAGCGCGGCCGGGGTCTTGTCCACGGTGATCGCGTTCGCGGCGTCCGACGAGCCGAAGAACCAGGCCGTCCAGCTCTGGCCACCGGCCTGCGCGGCCGCCGAGTAGAACGCGTTGGCCCAGCCCGAGGCCGACAGCCCCCACAGGTACAGGACGCCGGTGCCGGCGAGCAGCCCGAGCAGCGCGAGACGCTCCGGTCCGGACCCGCCTCGGGTGGGCGTGGGCTGCGGGGGAAGGGGTGACGGGGGAGCGGTGCGCAGGGCGAGGGTCACGCTGCCCGACTCTGACCGCGGCCGCTGTGCCCCACCGGTGCCGAGGCTGTGTCGCCGCTGTGAACCCGGGTCCGATGAGTTCCGGGGTGCGCGCGGGTCCTACCGTCCGATAACCCGAGCGAGCGGAGGTCCAGGGGTGAGCGAGCTGCAGAAGCTGGTCGATCGACCCAGCGCCGAGGGGAGGGTGCCCGGGGCGGTGGCCCTGATCGCCACCCCCGATGGACGGCGCGAGGTGGTGACCGGCGGTACGCGGTCCGTCGGCGGCGAGCCGATGACCCGGGACACGCTGTTCCGGATCGCGTCGATCACGAAGCCGATCGTGGCGGCGGCGACCATGGTGCTGGTCGAGCGCGGACACCTCGCCCTCGAGGACGAGGTGCGGCGCTGGCTCCCCGAGCTGGCCGCGCCGCAGGTGCTGCGCTCGCCCACCGGCCCGCTGGACGACGTCGTGCCGGCCGAGCGTGCCATCACGGTGCGCGACCTGCTCACCTTCCAGTCCGGGCACGGGTTCATCCCCGACTTCGGAGCTCCGGCGATGCAACTGCTGTTCGAGCAGTTGCTCCAGGGCCCGCCGCAGCCGCAGCTGGTGCCCGCGCCGGACGAGTGGATGGCCCGGCTGTCCCGGATACCGCTGGTGCACCAGCCCGGGCGCGGCTGGACCTACAACACCGGCTCGGACATCCTCGGGGTGCTGCTCGCGCGGGCCGAGTCGGCGGGGCTGCCCGACGTGCTGGCCGACACCGTGCTCGAGCCGCTCGGCATGCGCGACACCGGCTTCGCGACGCCCGCCGGCGACCTCGACCGGTTCGCCTCATACTACCGGCGCGCCGAGTCCGGGGGGCTCACGCTGGTCGACTCTCCCGACGGGCAGTGGTCGAGCCTGCCCGCATTCCCCTCCGCCGCCGGCGGCCTGGTGTCCACGGCCGACGACTGGTGCACCTTCGGCCGGATGCTGCTGGCCGGCGGGGAGCACGCCGGTCGTGCCGTGCTGTCACCGCGGTCCGTGGAGCAGATGATGACGCGGCACGCGCACGCCGAGGCCGGCAACATCTTCCTGGACGGGCAGGCCTGGGGCTTCGGCGGCGGCGTCGATGTCAACTCCGACCAGCCGTGGAACGTCCCCGGCCGCTACGGCTGGATCGGCGGTACCGGCACCGCGGGCTATGTCATTCCTTCAACGGGAGTCGTGGCGGTCTGGCTGGCCCAGCTGCAGTTGCAGGGACCGGACGACTTCAGCGTGCTGAGCGAGTTCCTGACCCACGCGGCGACCGTGGGGCGCTGAGCTACGGTCCGGCGGGCGCGGGTACGGCCGGTCGGGCCGTCGGAGCGGCCGGGGCCGGGGCCGGCAGGTGCACGTTGAACGCGGTGCGCCCGGGAACGCTGCTCACCCCGACCTGCCCGCCGTGCGCGGCCACCACCGCCTCCACGATCGCCAGCCCGAGCCCGCTGCTGCCGTCCTGGCGCGACCGCGACGACGAGCCGCGGGCGAACCGCTCGAACACGTGCGGCAGCAGCTCCGGGCCGATGCCCGGCCCGTCGTCGACCACGCTCAGCTCGACCCCCTGCCCGGCTGCCGACAGCCCGACGGTCACCGTGGTGCCGGCCGGGGTGTGCGCGCGCGCGTTGGCCAGCAGGTTGGTCAGCACCTGGACGAGCCGGGCCGGGTCGCCCTGGACCGTCACCGGCTCCTCGGGCAGCGCGAGCTGCCAGCGGTGCTGCGGGCCGGAGACGTGCGCGTCGCTGACCGCGTCCACGACCAGCCGGGTGAGATCGACCTCGGTGCGCTCGAGCGGGCGGCCGGCGTCGAGCCGGGCCAGCAGCAGCAGGTCCTCGACCAGCGTCGTCATCCGCTCGGCCTGCGACGAGATCCGGGTCAGCGAGTACTCGGTGTCCGGGGTCAGCTCGCCGCGGCGGCTCAGTTCCGCGTAGCCGCGGATGGCGGCGAGCGGGGTGCGCAGCTCGTGGCTGGCGTCGGCGATGAACTGCCGGAGCCGGGTCTCGGAGTCGTGCCGGGCCTGCAGCGACGAGCCGACGTGGTCCAGCATCCGGTTCAGCGCCGCCCCGACCTGCCCGACCTCGGTGCCCGGGTCCACGTCGGGCACCCGCTCGACCAGCGAGACCTCGCCCCGGTCCAGCGGCAGCGCGCTGACCCGGCTCGCCGTCGCGGCCACCCGCTCCAGCGGCGCCAGCTCACGGCGCACCACGAACGCGCCGACCAGCCCACCGGTGAGCAGGGTCAGGACGGTGACCAGGCCGGCCGTGGTCTGCAACCGGGTCAGGGTCTCCTGCTGGTTGCGCTCGGACAGCCCGGTGACGATCACACCCCGGCTCGGGGTGGTCACGGCGAGCAGCCGGTAGCTCCCGAGCTCGCCGATCGCTGCGCTGGTCGGCTCGCCGTTCACCGGCAGCGCGGTCAACGCGCCGTACTCCGCGGCCGGCACCGCGACGGACCGGCCGTCCCGGGTGTCGATCGAGGCGATGACCACTTGGCCGTCGACGATCTGCGCGTACAACGAGTCGGGCGGGCGGGGCCCGCGGTTGCCGGGCTCGAACGGGCCGCCGGGGCCCTCCCGCGGCGGGCCCGGGAAGCGTTGGAAGATGCCGCTGGTCGCGCGCAGGTCGGAGTCCAGCCGTCCGATCAGAAACTGGCGCAGGGTGAGCGTGGTGACCACCGCGATCACTGCCGAGGCCACCGCGAGCAACAGCAGCACCGTGGCGACCAGCCGCGTTCGCAGCGAACGGGTCTTCACCTAGTCGGCCGCAGGCTTGAGCACGTAGCCGGCGCCACGCACCGTGTGGATCATCGCCCGGCGGCCGGCGTCGATCTTCTTGCGCAGGTAGGAGATGTAGAGTTCCACCACATTGGACTGTCCACCGAAGTCGTAGCTCCAGACGCGGTCCAGGATCTGCGACTTCGACAGCACCCGGCGCGGGTTGCGCATCAGGAATCGCAGCAGCTCGAACTCGGTGGCGGTCAGCTCGATCAACTCGCCGGTCCGGCGCACCTCGTGGCTGTCCTCGTCGAGCACCAGATCGCCGACCACCAGCTCCGAACCGTGCCGCGCTGCGGTCATCCCGGAACGGCGCAGCAGCCCGCGCAACCGGGCGACCAGCTCCTCCAGGCTGAACGGCTTGGTCACGTAGTCGTCGCCGCCGGCGGTGAGCCCGGCGATCCGGTCCTCGACCGAGTCCTTCGCCGTCAGGAACAGCACCGGCACCTCCGGCGTCTCCGCACGCAGCCGGCGCAGCACCTCCAGCCCGTCGAAGTCGGGGAGCATCACGTCGAGCACCACCGCGTCCGGACGGAACTCGCGGGCCGCGCGCACCGCCTGGCCGCCGTCGGCGGCGCTGCGCACCTCCCAGCCCTCGTAACGCAGCGCCATCGAGAGCAGCTCCGACAGCGTCGCCTCGTCGTCGACGACGAGGACGCGCACCGGCCCCCCGTCGGCGCGGCGCAGCGGTGCGGCCTGCTTGCTCATCGCGGTCATGCTAACGATGGTTCCGCGCGCGACTGGGCTCACGATGGGTGCGTGCTGTGGGTCTGCTGTGGATCCGCCCGCGGTCAGCCGGCGGTGGTCGCGGGCTACGGCGCACACCGGTGGGCGCCCGCGCACATGTCCTGGCGCGTGTACCAGCACCACGGGGTGTGCGCGGTGGTGGTGCAGTCCCGCTGGAGGCCGAGGGTGGAGGGGTTCTCGTTGCGGCCGCGCTCGGTCCAGCCCGTGGCCGGGCCCGGGTCTGACCGCGGCCACCTGCCGGGACCGGGTGCACCGCGCACACCGTGAGGTGCTGTCGCACATGTCGTGGCCTGTGCGACACCACCACGGGGTGTGCGCGGTGGTGGTGCAGTCCCGCTGGAGGCCGTGGGACGGAGGGGTGCTCGTAGCGGTTGCGCTCGACCCGGCCCCGCGGCCACGGGTCCCGACCGTGGCACCCTGCCGGGACCGGGTGCGTGGTCGTGCAGTCCCGCTGGGGGCCGTGGGTGGAGGGGTTCTCGTTGCGGCCGCGCTCGGTCCAGCCCGTGGCCGGCCCGGGTCTGACCGCGGCACCCCGCCGGGACCGGGTGCACCGCGCACACCGTGAGGTGCTGTCGCACATGTCG
>DATMDS010000277.1:0-7168 GCA_035557575.1 Pseudonocardia sp.
GACCGCGGCGGCGAGCGCATCCTGGAGGGCCTGGTCGCCGATGCCCAGCAGCGCCTCGTGCACGAGGGGCTGTCGGGGCGGATCCACCTGTTCAAGAACAACACCGACTCCGCGGGCAACTCCTACGGGTGCCACGAGAACTACCTCGTGCGGCGGCAGGGCGACTTCGGGCGGCTCTCGGACGTGCTCGTCCCGTTCCTGCTGACCCGGCAGGTGCTCACCGGGGCCGGCAAGGTCCTCACCACGCCGCGGGGCACGCGGTACTGCCTGTCCCAGCGGGCCGACCACATCTGGGAGGCCGTCTCCAGCGCGACCACCCGGTCCCGCCCGATCATCAACACCCGGGACGAGCCGCACGCCGACGCCGAGCGCTACCGGCGGCTGCACGTGATCGTCGGCGACTCCAACATGTCCGAGGTCACCACGCTGCTCAAGATCGGCTCGGCCACCCTGGTGCTGGAGATGATCGAGGCCGGGGTGCAGTTCCGCGACTTCACGCTGGACAACCCGATCCGGGCGATCCGCGAGATCAGCCACGACCTGACCGGCAAGCGCACGGTGCGACTGGCCGGGGGTCGCGAGGCCAGCGCGCTGGACATCCAGCGCGAGTACCACGCCCGGGCCGTCGAGCACGTCGCCGCCCGCGGCACCGAGGACGCGACCATGCAGCGGGTGATCGAGCTCTGGGGTCGAACGCTGGACGCGGTGGAGAGCCAGAACCTGTCGCTGATCGACCGCGAGATCGACTGGGCGATCAAGCACCGGCTGGTCGAGCGCTACCGGCTGCGCAACGACCTGGACCTGGCCAACGCGCGGGTCGCGCAGCTGGACCTGGCCTACCACGACATCCGGCGCGGGCGCGGCCTGTTCGACCTGCTGCAGCGCAAGGGCATGGTCGACCGGGTCACCGACGACGGCGAGATCGAGGCGGCCAAGGACACCCCGCCGCAGACCACGCGGGCCAAGCTGCGCGGGGACTTCATCGCCGCCGCCCAGGCCGCCGGCCGTGACTTCACCGTGGACTGGGTGCACCTGAAGCTGAACGACCAGGCGCAGCGCACCGTGCTGTGCAAGGACCCGTTCCGGGCGGTCGACGAGCGCGTCGACCGCCTCATCGCCAGCCTGTGAGTGTTGCGCCGTGCTAGAACACGGCTAGCCACTCACGACCAGCTGGCAGGCGGGCGTGCGCTGCGTACGAACGTGGTCGTGAGTGGCCCGCCGTGTTCTAGCACGGCGCAACACTCACAGGCCGAACATGCGCTCCCGGATCTCGGCCAGCTGGTCCTGCACGGCCGCGGAGGACACCGTCTCGTCGTTGCGGCCGGGTTCGATGCCGAGCGCGCGCAGCAGCGCGGCGGCCGGCTCCGCCGGGTCCCCGGCGTCACCGAGCACGGGGTGCAGCCCGTTGTCGGCGAGGTGGTGGAAGACGAGATTCACCACGGTCCACGGGTTGAACGTCTCGACGTTCTCGCTCACAGCTGTCTTCCTCCCGGCTCGACGCGCTAGCGAGCCTTCGCCCGGGCCGGTGGGCGGGTCAAGGGCCGCGATGTCGCAACGTGAGACACGGGGCCGGCTCGGGTCGGTTGCCCGAACACCGGAGCGGCCCGGTCGTACGATGCCGGGGTGTCCTCCGCACGGGCCGAGCGCCTGGTGAACCTGGTGCTCTGTCTGCTGTCCACCCGGCAGTTCCTGTCCGCCGAGCGGATCCGGGCCACCGTGCCCGGCTACGCCGACGCCCCCGGTGACGCCGCGTTCTTCCGGATGTTCGAGCGGGACAAGACCGAGCTGCGGGAGCTGGGCATCCCGCTGGAGACCGGCCGCCACTCCACCTTTGACACCGTCGACGGCTACCGGATCGCCCGCCAGGACTACGAGCTGGGCGAGATCGAGCTGGAGCCCGACGAGGCGGCCGCGGTGGCACTGGCCGGTCGGCTGTGGGACGCACCGGAGCTGGCCGGAGCGGCGCACGGGGCGCTGCTCAAGCTGCGCGCCGCGGGGGTCGAGGTGGAGGACAGCGGCCGGATCCAGCCCCGGGTCGGGGCCACCGAGCCCGCGTTCGCACCGCTGCTGGCCGCCGTGCAGGCCGGACGCGTGGTGAGCTTCGGCCATCGTCGCGGCGGGACCGGAGGCGACGTGGTGCGGCGCATTGTGGAGCCGTGGGGTGTGGTGTCGTGGCGGGGCCGCTGGTACCTGGTCGGCCACGACCGGGACCGGGACGCCCCGCGCTCGTTCCGGGTCTCCCGGATCAGTGCCCCGATCACCGCGACCGGACCGGGCGGCGCGGTCACCGTGCCGCCGGACGTCGACCTGATGGGGATGGTCCGGCAGAACGTCACGCCGCCCCTGGCCGGCGGCAAGGCCGGGGTGTGGGTGGCCGAGGGGCACGCGCTCGGGCTGCGCCGGCTCGGTCGCGCGGTGCGCCCGCTGGTGCGCGGCGGGCGGCCGGGTACGGAGCTGGAGCTGGACCTGCGCAGCGTCGAGACCGTGGCCCGGTGGCTGTCCGGGCACGGTCCGGACATCGCGGTGCTGTACCCGGCGGAGCTGGCCGAAGCGGTCCGGGCCAACTGGGCCGCGGCCGCGGCGGCGCACCCCCGCCCGGCGCCGCCGGCCCGACCGGTCGAGCACGCCGTGTCGTCGTGAGCGGGGCGGGCCAGTGAGCGAGCTTGCGAGCGAACCAGTGTCACAGCGCCTCAGCGAAGCGCCGACCGAGCGCAGCGAGGGAGAGCGGTGAACCACTCCGGCGTCACCGAGCGACTGCCGCGGCTGCTGTCGCTGGTGCCCTACCTGCAGGCCCGGCCGGGCATCCGGGTGGCCGAGGCGGCCGCCGACTTCGGGATCAGCGAGCGCCAGCTGCGCCGCGACCTGGAGCTGCTGTGGATGTGCGGGCTGCCGGGCTACGGCCCCGGCGACCTGGTGGACCTGTCGTTCTCCGGCGACACCGTGACCGTGACCGAGGACGCCGGGCTGCGCCGCCCGCTGCGGCTGACCACTGCCGAGGCGACGGCGTTGCTGGTCGCGCTGCGCACACTGGCCGAGATGCCCGGCGTCGCCGACACCGCAGCGGTCCGGCGGGCCACCGCCAAGATCGAGCACGCGGTGGGGGACGCCGGCCTCGCCGGGGTCGCCGTCGACCCGGGCCCCGCGGCGGCGGCGGCCACCACGGCGGCCGTGCGGGAGGCGCTGACCGCCGGGCGGGCGCTGCGGATCCGGTACTACACGGCGAGCCGGGACGCGGTGTCGCAGCGGACCGTGGACCCGATGCGGCTGCTGGTTGCGGACGGCCGCAGCTACCTGGAGGCGTGGTGCCGGCGCGCGGAGGCCGTGCGGCTGTTCCGGCTGGATCGCGTGGACGACGTCGTCGTGCTGGACGAGCCGGCCGCCCCGCCGCCCGACGCGGAGCCGGCCGACGTGTCCGACGGGGCCTTCCGGCCGCGGGGGGAGTACCCGGCCGCGGCGCTGGAGCTGGCGCCCGAGGCGCGCTGGGTGGCCGAGTACTACCCGGTCGACGACATCGTCGAGCTCGACGACGGCCGGGCCAGGGTGGTGCTGCGCTACGCCGACCCGGACTGGCTGGTCCGGCTGGTGCTCGGGTTGGGCGGCGGGGCGCAGCTGCTGGAGCCGCCGGAGCTGGCCGCGGTGGTGGGCGAGCGGGCGCGGGCGGCCGTGGCCGGGGTCGAGGAAGAGCGGTGACGGACATGCTGCCGGTACTGGTGCTGGTCGGGATCGGGCTGGTGCTGCTGGTCCTGGAGGGGCTGCTGGTGCGCGGGCCGGCGCGTCGGCTCGGCCGGGCCAGGTCGGCCCTGACGGCGGCCTTCGGGCCGCGGGTGGCCGCGCTGCAGGCGCTGGCCGCGCGCCGTCCGCGCCGCCGCCGCTGAACCCGCCCGGCTCGCCGAGCCGGGAGCTTCCACCCGGACGGCGTAGACTCAGCCCCGCACGCCCGGACAGCGGAAGGACGTCAACATGCCCAACCTCGGTGGCTGGGAGTTCGTGATCCTGATCGGGATTCTGGTGCTGCTGTTCGGCGCCAAGCGGCTCCCGGACATGGCGCGCTCCATCGGACAATCGGCCCGGGTGTTCAAGGGCGAGATGAAGGGCATGCGCGGCGACGAGGCCACCGACAGGTCGACCGCGCCGCCCGCGGCGCCGGCCGCGCCGTCCCAGCTGCCGCCGTCGGGGCAGGTCACGCCGCCCGCCGGGCCCGCCACGTCGACGTCGACCGCGGCGGACCACCCCGAGCAGGGCCCCCGGGTCACGCAGCCGGGTCACAGCCAGCCCGGGCAGTAAGTCCCCGCCGCGGTGCCCAGGTTCTCGCTGCGCCGGCGCAACCGCCGCCCGAAGAGCCCCGACGGGACGATGCCGCTCGTCGAGCACCTCTACGAGCTGCGCAACCGGCTCACGGTCGCGCTCGTCGCCATCGTCGTCACCTCGATCTTCGGCTACATCTGGTTCGGCACCGCGCTGTTCGGCTGGCCGAACCTCGGTGAGCTGCTGAAGACCCCGTACTGCTCGCTGCCCGACTCGTCGCGTGCGGTGTTCACCGCCGACGGCTCGTGCACGCTGCTGGGCACCGGAGCGTTCGACCAGTTCGCGCTGCGGCTCAAGGTGGGCGCGACCGTGGGCGTGGTGCTCGCCTGCCCGGTGTGGCTCTACGAGCTGTGGGCCTTCATCACCCCCGGGCTGTACCGCAAGGAACGCCGGTACGCGCTCAGCTTCGTCGCGGTGGCCTCGGTGCTGTTCGTGCTCGGCGCCGTGCTGGCCTTCTTCGTGATCTCCCAGGCGCTGGCGTTCCTGCTCACCATCGGCAGCGACGTGCAGACCACGGCGCTGACCGGCGAGTCGTACTTCAGCCTGGTCATCGGTTTGCTGCTGGTGTTCGGGGTGAGCTTCGAGCTGCCGCTGCTGGTGGTGATGCTGAACATCGCCGGGGTGATCAGCTACGCCCAGCTGAAGGCCTGGCGGCGCGGGCTGATCTTCGGGCTGTTCGTGTTCGCCGCGGTGGCCACGCCCGGCCAGGACCCGATCTCGATGCTGGCGCTGGCGCTCGCGCTGGTGCTGCTGTTCGAGCTCGCGATCCAGATCACCAGGCTGAACGACCGCCGCCGGGACCGCAGGCGCGCCGCCGAGGGCTGGGACTCCTGGGATCCGGACGCCCCGAGCCCGATCGACACCACGCCGAGCACCGTCGACACCAGGCCGAGCCCGATCGACGCCGGCCCGAGCCGGGTCGACACCGTCACCGGCGCCCGCGACGTGACACCCACCCGGCTCGACGACGTGACCTGACCGGCTGCCGCCTCGCGGACCGCGGTCAGCCGGCGAGCACGTCGGTGGCCCGGTGGTCGGCATCCACGCCGTCGACCAGGTAGGCCACGGAGCGCGCGTTGCGGGTGCGCAGCGGCAGGATCTCCCGGTAGGCGCGGGAGTCGTACCAGGCCCGCCCGGCGGCCGCCGACGGGAACTGGATGACGATCGGTGTGCCGGGGGAGCGGCCCTCCAGCTCGGTCGGCTCGGCGCCGTGCACGAGGAACCGGCCGCCGAACGGGGCCAGTGTCGCGTCGATCCGCTGCAGGTACTCGACGATGTCCGGACCGACGGTGACGTCCTGCAGGTGCGCAATGGCGTAGCCGGGCATTCGGCTCCTCCTCCTCGGGTCTGTGCCGCTGGTCGCGGCGCTGCGACCAGCTTCGGCGCTCACCGAGCGCCGGTCGATGACCTGAGAGGTAAGCAGGCGCGGACGGGTGGGCCGCGGATCAGCTGTCCCCGCGCCACTCCCGCAGCTGGTCCGCAGCACCTTCGAGCATCACCGCCGCGGGCTGCACCCGCAGCCGCCACGGCTCCAGCCGCAGTGCCGCGAACGCCGGTGACAGCGGGCCGTCGGACCAGAACGGGATGATCGCCGGGTCGTAGCCGACCGGCTCCGGTGCCGTCGTGAAGTGCTCCCACAACCAGCGGCAGGTGTCGTCGTCGGTGTGCAGGCCGGCGGCGCAGTAGGCGCTGGCCGTGTCGTGCGAGGGATGCCAGTAGGTGATCGCGACCTGCGGATGCGCGTCCAGGTGGGCGCGCTTGACCGCGGTGGGCATGGTGGCCACCCAGCCGACCAGTTGCTCGCCGTCCCACTGCCAGATCGGGTGCAGCACCCGTGACCACGGGCGTCCGGACGGGTCGACGGTGGCGGCGCTGGCCCACACGATGCGATGAGCCATCTCGACGAAGGCGGGAGCGACCTCGGGTAGCGCGTGCGGCATGGCCCGAGCCTGCCATGCGACCGCGGACGACGGTGCCGCCGCGGCCGTGTGTCAATCTGGATCTGTGGCCAGCGAATCGCCGGCTCCCGCCGCGGCCTACGCCGCGGCCAGGAGCCGTGCCGCACGACCCCGGCTCGGGGAGTTCGAGCAGACGCTCCCGTTCTCGCTCGACGGGTTCCAGCGCAGCGCATGTTCGGCCCTGGAGGACGGGCACGGTGTGCTGGTGTGCGCGCCCACCGGCGCCGGCAAGACCGTGGTCGGCGAGTTCGCCGTGCACCTCGCGCTGGCCGCGGGGCGCAAGTGCTTCTACACCACGCCGATCAAGGCGCTGTCCAACCAGAAGTACGCGGACCTGGTCGCCCGGCACGGCGAGTCCGCCGTCGGCCTGCTCACCGGCGACACCAGCATCAACGGCGACGCCCAGGTGGTGGTCATGACCACCGAGGTGTTGCGGAACATGATCTACGCGGGCTCCCGGGCGATGGAGCATCTCGGCTACGTCGTGATGGACGAGGTGCACTACCTGGCCGACCGGTTCCGCGGCGCGGTGTGGGAGGAGGTGATCCTGCAACTGCCCGAGCACGTGCGGCTGGTCAGCCTGTCGGCGACGGTGAGCAACGCCGAGGAGTTCGGCGACTGGCTGGTGACCGTGCGCGGCGACACCACCGTGGTGGTCGACGAGCACCGGCCGGTGCCGCTGTGGCAGCACATGATGGTCGGCAACCGGCTCCTCGACCTGTTCGCGGGCGAGGACGAGTCCGGCGAGCTGCAGGTCGATCCCGACCTCGTGCGCCACACCCGCGACCTCGACCGGCAGAGCGCCGTGTGGGATCGGGGACGGGGCCGCGGCCCGCGCGGTGGCGGCAACGGCCGGTCCTCCACCCGCTTCCGGCCTCCCTCGCGCACCACCGTGATCGACCGGC
>DATMDS010000278.1:0-11145 GCA_035557575.1 Pseudonocardia sp.
GAAATCGCCGGTGGACGCCCGTCGTCGCGGCATCGAGACCGTCTTTCAGAGTCTCGCCGTCGCCCCCGCCCTCGACATCGCGAGCAACATCTTCCTCGGCCGCGAGATCCGCCGCCGCGGCATCGCAGGATCGGTGTTCCGGATGCTGGACCGCAAGCGGATGCGCGAGGAGGCCCAGCGGCACATGAGCGAGCTGGGCATCGCCACGCTGCAGAACATCGGGCAGGCGGTGGAGAGCCTGTCCGGTGGGCAGCGCCAGGGGGTCGCGGTGGCCCGCTCGGCCGCGTTCGGCAGCAAGGTGGTGATCCTCGACGAGCCGACGGCGGCGCTGGGGGTCAAGGAGGGCAACCGGGTGCTGCAGCTCATCCGGGACGTCCGCGACCGGGGACTGCCGGTCATCCTGATCAGCCACAACATGCCGCACGTGTTCGAGGTCGCCGACCGCATCCACATCCAGCGGCTCGGCAGGCGGGCCACGGTGGTCACCCCGCAGTCGCACTCGATGTCCGAGGCGGTGGCGATCATGACCGGAGCTGCGGAGCCGCCGCCTGCGGTGGCCTGACCAGCCCGCCCATCCGAAGGGCCCGTCCGACGCCGGAGCGCGTCGGGCGGCCCCTTCGGCGTGCGGCCAGACTGGTGTCATGCGGATCCGACTCACCATGGCGATCGCGGCGCTGCTGGGCACCGCCGTCCTCGCGGGGTGCAGTTCCGCCCCGGCCCTGGCCCCGGCGCCCGCCCCGGCCCCGGCACCGCCCTCGGCGAGCGCCGATCCCGGGTTGCCCGGTCGGCTGGTGACCGGGGTGACCGGGGACGGCGCGTTCGGGCACCTGCAGGAGCTGCAGCGCATCGCCGACGCGCACGGTGGCAACCGGGCGCTGGGCAATCCCGGCTACGACGCGAGCGTGGACTACGTGGCGAACACCCTGCGCGCGGCCGGCTACCAGGTGCAGACCCCCGAGTTCACGGCCCGCCGGTTCACCGCGGGCGAGCAGCGGCTGACCGTGGACGGGGCGCCGGTGGAGGCGGTGGCGCTGGGCTACTCCCCCGCCACCCCGGCCGGCGGGGTGACCGCGCCGCTGGCGGTGGTGGACGGCGAGGCCTGCGACGCTGCCGCGCTGGCCGGCGTGCCCGCCGGCTCGGTGCTGCTGGTGCGCCGCGGGACCTGCACGTTCGCCCAGAAGTCCGCGGCCGCGGCCGCCGCGGGTGCGCTCGCGCTGCTGGTGGTGAACAACGAGGACGGCTCGTTGACCGGTGGCACCCTCGGCGACGCGGCCAGCGGCACCGTGCCCACCGCCGGGCTGAGCCGGTCCGTCGGGGACCCGTTGTTCGCCCGCGCCGGCGCGCCGGTGTCGCTGGTGCTGGCCACCCAGGTGCAGGAAACCCGCAGCCGCAACGTGATCGCCCAGACGTCCACCGGCAACCCGGACAACGTGGTGTTCGCCGGCGCGCACCTGGACTCGGTCCCGGAGGGCCCGGGAATCAACGACAACGGCTCGGGGACGGCCGCCCTGCTGGAGATCGCGGTGCGTCTCGGCGGCGCCGCACCGGTGGCCAACGCGGTGCGGTTCGGGTTCTGGGGAGCCGAGGAGGAGGGGCTGATCGGTTCCGAGGCGTACGTGCAGGGGCTGGGCGAAGCGGACCGGGACCGGATCGCGCTGTACCTGAACCTGGACATGGTCGGCTCACCCAACTCCGGCTACTACGTGCTGGACGGCGACGGCTCGGACGGCGGCAGCCGGCCCGCCCCCGAGGGGTCCGCGGCGATCGAGAAGGCGCTGGTCGACGCGCTCGGGGCGGCCGGGGTGCAGTCGCGCGGCACCGGCCTCGACGGCAACTCCGACTACGACCCGTTCACCCGGGCCGGCATCGCCACCGGCGGCCTGTTCACCGGGGCGGGCGAGCCGATGAGTCCGGAACTGGCGCAGCTGTGGGGCGGTGACCCGAACGTCCCGCACGATCCCTGCTACCACCAGGCGTGCGACCGGATCGACACGATCGACCGGGTGGCCCTCGACCGCAACGCGGACGCGACGGCCGCCGTGCTCGCGCGGTTCGCCCTGTCGACCGATGGGCTGCCGTAGCGGTCGGCCACCGCGGTCACACACGGTGTGGTCCCGTCGCACAGGTTCCGCCCCGTGTGACGGGACCACTCCCCGTGCGATCGCGGGCTGACGGGGACGGGGGCTCAGGCCGGGGTGACCCAGATCGGCGAGGACCACGCCATCTCGCCGTCGGTCTGGAACACCCGGGCGTAGTAGAACGCCGGCCCGGTCGGGTGCGGGTCGTCGTCGAACCTGACGTCGAGTTCGCGCACGCCCAACCCGAGCAGCGCCCCGGTGGCCGGCTGCAGGCACAGTTCGCCGGGCAGGGCCAGCCCCGGCTCGGGCGGCACCGGGTGCGGCCCGGTCCGGAGCCGATCGGCCAGCTCGGCCAGCCCGATCCGCAGCGTGCGGCCGCCGCAGTCGATGTCGACCAGCGCGTCGGCCGAACCGCAGACACTGACCTCGACGGCGCCGCGCTGGGCCCCGTAGGGCTCGCCGAAGCTGTGTGTGACGTGCTCCCAGGCCACGCACCGCCCGTCCGCGGCCACCACCTCGGGGCCGACGAACTCGGGCAGGACGAGCCGGCCGCCGGTCACGGTCAGCCGGCCGTCCCAGCGCGCCGTCTTCTCGGCCTTGCCCCACTCGACCCGCACGTCCACCCGCAGCTCGCCGCGGGCCAGCGGCGGCTCCCCGCGCACGGTGTGCACCACCTCGCCGTCGCGCAGGATGTCCACCCGGGCCAGCTCGGTGTAGCCGCGGGCGTGCACCCGCAGCGGCCGCACGCCGGACCACTCCACCTCGGCGCCCATCAGGTGCGGGCCCAGCCGCAGGTCGGCGACGACACCGCGGGTGGTGGCCGCGCAGGTGCGCCGGGACCACAGCCCGTCGAAGACGTCCGCGCGGCTCAGCGAGCGGGCCAGCACGGCCACGTAGCTCGCGCCGTGACCGTGGTCGGACGAGGCGATCAGCCCGAACCGGTGCCCGCGGCGCAGCCCGTCGATCATGAACGTGCCGGTCGCCGTGCCGTCGGAGTACTGCCGGAAGCAGTTCTGCGACTCGTAGTTGCCCCGGCAGGCCTGGAACACCTCGACCAGCCGGCTGTAGCGGGGATCGTGGTAGTCCCAGTCGTTGTGCACCATGGCCGAGCCCGGGTGGTGCGGGATCGTGATCGCCGGGAACTGCGGGTGTTCGGCCAGCCCCCGCCACAGCCCGTCGGGGGTCGTGGAGCCCTCGGCGAACGCCGAGAAGATCGGGGCACCGCGGGGCACGTCGCCGTAGATCACGTTCTGATGGCCGGAGTCGGCCGAGGTCCACTCGAAGCCGTACAGCGGCACGAACCGGCCGGGCACGTGCAGCAGGTCGGCGATCTTCTGGATACTCCACCACTGGTAGGCGGTGGAGTTCTCGGCGTGGTCGGTGACCGCCCAGAAGTCGTAGGAGTTGACGTCCCACGCGTAGCGGTAGAAGTCCTCCAGCGACGGCTCGTCGCCCGCGGTGCAGCGGCTGACCAGCGAGTGCCGGTGCAGGTCGCCCCAGTAGAGCTGGTAGTCCACGCCGTCGGCGTGCGCCGTGTAGCGCGGCTCGGGCTCCGCGCCGGCCCAGCGCCGCGCCTCCTGGCGGGCGTCGGAGGTGAGCAGCCCGGAGCGCACACCGCGGGCCGTCGCCGGGCCGGCCGACTCGACGGCGGCCAGCACCACCTGGCCGGCGCCGTGCACGCCGTGCCAGATCACCGCGCCGTGGTGGTCGGCGAGGTACGGGCACTCCCGCCCGCCGAACCCCTCGGTCCAGCCCAGGGCCCGCTGCAGCCGCCCGTCGGCCTGGGTGGCCAGCACGACCCGGCCGCCGATGGCGGCCAGCGAGACCTCCTCGAGGGTGGCGTCGGTGCCGCTGAACGTGGTCGGCGGCAGCCACCCGTCGGGGCCGAGCACCTGGGTCGCCGCCTCCCAGTAGTAGGTCATCAGCGGCAGCTGCCGGTGGATCCGGTACCCCACAACCAGCCCACCGTCCACCGTGGCCTGGAGTCTGGGCATGGCCGAGGGCACCACGTTGAGCCCGCGGGCCAGCTCACCGGGCGGCTCCACCAGCCCGTCGGGGTCGATCCGCACCACCCGGATGCCCGCGCTCACCTCGGGCAGCAGCTCGGGCGGAACGCTCGCCCCCGCCTCCCGCATGCCGTGCGTGTCGTCGAGCTGCTGCCCGGGCTGCGGGCGCGGGTGCAGTCGGGTCGGTCCGCTGCCGCCGTGTCCGTGCACGGTGATCACGTCGAAGGCACACCACAGCCGGCCGTCCGCGGTGCTGGCCAGGCTGGGGTGCAGTGCGTAGTCGGTGCCTCCGGTGAGCCGGCGGACCGGCCCGGGGTCGCCGGCCTCGACCAGGCGCAGCGCCACCGCGTAGCTGCCGTCCCGGTACTCGGCCCAGGCGTACGCCATGGCGGCGCCGGTCGCGGCCAGCGTCGGGTCCCAGACGTTGTCCGGCACGCCCTCGCTGACCCAGACCGGCGGTTCCCACCCGCCGCCGGCGAAGCGCCGGGCGAACACGCCGAAGCGGCCCTCCACCCGGCCCTGCCAGCACACGTGCAGGCTGCCGTCCGGGTGCGCCAGCACCTCCTGGTTGAACGAGGGGCCGTCGGTGTCGCTGACCAGCTCGGGCGGGCTCCAGCCGGCGTCGGAGTGCCGGGTCGCCCAGACCCCGACCTGCCCGGCGACCGAGCGGCCGAACAGCAGCCACGGCGTGCCGTCGGTCGTGATGGCCGCGGTCGGGCGGAACAGGTCCTCGGGCCCGGCGACCACCACCGGAGGTCCGCCGGCCCCGCCCCTGGTCAGCTCGGCGACCAGCCGGTCGCCGCGGTCGGGCTCCCACTCCAGCCAGCCGACCAGCGTGCTCGCGCCGTGCGCGGCGACGCTGGGGCGGCTCGCGTTGCGGCTGGCCGGCAGCGGACGCACCCGGCCACGGGTCTGGCCGGCCAGGTGCGGTGCGGCGTCCAGGATCGCGGCGGCGGTGGCCAGCTGGGCCGGGATCTGGCCGTCGCCCTCGTCCACCCACATGTAGCGCAGCGGGTCCGGGTCCAGCGCGGCAACGGTGTCGGTGATGTCGATGCTGTCGTCGACGGCCCGGGCCAGCCGCTGGTTGAACGCCAGCACGAGGTCGAGGTCGGCGCGCTGCCGCTCGGTGTACTCGCCGCGATGGTGATCGGCCCCGCAGCCGTGGCCGTGACCGTGGCCGTGGCCGTGGCCGCCCATTCAGTACCCCCTCCACACCGGACGCCGCTTCTCGGCGAACGCTCTGGCCCCCTCGAGATGATCCTCCGAGCCGTACAGCGCGGCCACGGCCGGGAACGCGCCGGCCCCGATCCTGCGCATGGCGTCGCCGAAGCTGAGCAGCTGGCTCTCCCGCTGCACCTCCTTGATCGCCGCGAACACCAGCGGCGGGCCCGCGGCCAGCTGCGCGGCCACCGCCAGCACCCGGTCGGCGAGCCGGCCGGCCGGATGCACCTCGTTGACCAGCCCCCAGCGGTGCGCCTCCGCGGCGTCCATCCAGCGGCCGGTGAGCAGCAGCTCCATCGCGATGTGGTGCGGCATCCGGGTCGGCAGCCGCAGCGTCGCCGCGTCGGCCAGGGTGCCGGCGTTGATCTCGGGCAGGGCGAAGGTCGCGGAGTCCGCGGCGTAGATCAGGTCCGCGGACAGCGCCAGCTCGAACCCGCCGCCCACGGCCATCCCGTCGACCATGGCGAGCACCGGCTTGTTCAGCCCGGGCAGCAGCTGCAGTCCGCCGAAGCCGCCCACGCCGTAGTCGCCGTCGACCGGATCGCCCGCGGCGGCCGCCCGCAGATCCCAGCCGGCGCTGAAGAACTTCTCGCCGCCGGTGCGCAGCACGGCGACCCGCAGCTCGGGGTCGTCGCGGAAGGTGGCGAAGGTGGCGCCCAGGTGGCGCGAGGTGGCCAGGTCGATCGCGTTGGCCGGGGGCCGGTCGAGGGTGACCTCGAGGACGGCACCGAGCCGGCGGGTGCGCACCGGACCGTCGGCGGCGGGCGGCGTCACGGCGTCTCCTCCTCCTCGGGGTCGGTCAGGACGGCCAGTGCGTCACACGCCCACGCCCCGCCGGGTGTGACGACCAGCGGGTTGACCTCCAACTCGAGCATGCCCGGGAGGTCCAGGGCGACCGCGGTCAGCCGGTGCACGACCGCGGCCACCGCGTCGGGATCGGCCGCGGTGCCGCCGCGGTGCCCGGCGAGCAGCGCGGCGCAGCGCAGCCCGAGCAGGGCGTCCCGGATCTGCGCCGGGTCGGCCGGGAGCACCAGCGAGGCGACGTCGCGCAGCAGCTCGGCGAGGATGCCGCCGGCGCCGACGGTGAGCACCGGGCCGAAGACCGGGTCGACGCGGATGCCGACCAGCAACTCGACGACGACGCCGGGCACCATCCGTTCGACGAGGACCGCCGGGAACCGGGCCAGCAGCTCCGCCGCGGCGGCATCCACCGCGGCGGAACCGACGAGCCCCAGCCGGACGGCGTGCTCCTCGGTCTTGTGCGCCGGGCCGAGCGCCTTCACGGCGACCGGGCCGGCCAGCTCCGCCGCGGCCGCGGCCGCGTCCGCGCCGCTGCGGCAGGCCCGTCCGGCCGGCACCGGGACCCCCCGCCGGCGGAGCAGGTGCTTGCTCGCGCACTCGTCGAGCAGCCGGGCGCCCGGCCGGGGCCGGGTCGGACCGGGCCGGCCGACGGGGTCGCCGCGGTGGCCGCCGCCGGGTCGGGCCAGCGGCGCCGCAGCGGGGCGCGTCCAGGCGGCACCGATGGCCGCGGCCGCCTCGATCGCCTCCATGGCCACGCCCGGTGACCCGAGCACGGGCAGGCCGCGCCGCACCCAGTCGGCGGCGCGGGGGCCGTTGAGGTTGCCGGCCAGCGCGGCCACCAGCGCGCCGCGGGCGCCGACGTCGGTGCAGGCCCTGGCGAAGGCCTCGATGGCCGTCATCCACTCGCCGTCGGCGCAGCGGTCGGCCCGCGGCAGGTCGGCGAACAGCAGGTGCAGCTCCGCCGGTCCGCGCACCATGGCCGCGAACGCCGCCCGCATCTCGTCCGGACGGCCCCAGACGTAGGTGTGGTAGTCGAGCGGGTTGGCCAGCGCCACCCGGTCCCCGAGCACCGCGTGCAGCGCCGTGCGCTGCTGGCCGGTGAGCTCCGGGAAGCGCGTCCGGCGGCCGAGGGTGGCGTCCGCGATCAGCGCCGCCTCGCCGCCCGACGAGCTGAGCGAGCTGAGCCGGGTGCCGGGCAGCGGCCCACCGCAGTGCAGCAGCCCCAGCGCGGCGAGCAGCGCGTCGACCGAGGTGACCTCGCCGATCCCGTTGCGGTGCAGGAAGTTCGCGGCGGCCGCCGCGTTGCCGGCGAGCGACGCGGTGTGCGTGAGCAGGGCGCGCCGGGCCGGCTCGGTGCGGCCGAGCACCAGCGCGACCAGCCCGATCCGCCGCTCCCGGGCCCGCGCGGCCAGCCGTTCCATGGCGCGCACGTCGGCCAGCGACTCGACGACCATCCCGATCGCCGAGACCCGCTCGCGGTCCAGCACCGCCTCCGCGGCCTGGGCCACCCCGACCCCGGCCCCGTTGCCGACGGTCAGCACGCAGCCCACCGGCAGTCCGGTGTCGGCCATCGTCACGCTGATCGCGATCGAGGAGGACTGCGACACCACGGCGACCCCGCGCTCGCCGGCCGGCAGCGGCACGCCGCCGTGCTCATCCGGCCAGATCAGCGCGGGTGCGAAGTAGTTGACCATCCCGTAGCAGTTCGGCCCGAGCAGCGGCATCGACCCGGCGGCCGCGGCCAGCTCGCGCTGGCGCTCGGCGCCGCCGGTGCCGGTCTCGGCGAAGCCGGAGCTGTACACCACGGCGGCGCCGCACCCGGCCGCGGCCAGCTCGGCGACCACCGGGGCGCAGTCCGCCGCCGGTACGGCGACGAACGCGGCGTCCGGCACTCCCGGCAGTGCGGCGACCTCGGAGAAGGCGGGTTCGCCCGCCACCACCGGTCTGGCCGGGTGCACCGGCCAGATCGGACCGCGGTAACCCAGCCTGCGGTTCTGCTCGAGCACCCGCCCGGTCGAGCGGGAGTCCCCGATCACCGCGATGCTGGCCGGCCGCAGCAGCCGGCTCAGGTCGACCGGGTCAGCCACCGCGGGCTCGCAGCATGGCCCGCGAGACGATGTGCCGCTGGATCTCCGACGTGCCGTCCCAGATCCGCTCGACCCGGGCGTCCCGCCAGATCCGCTCCAGCACCAGCTCGTCCATCAGGCCCATGCCGCCGTGGATCTGCAGCGCCTCGTCGGCAACCTTGGCCAGCATCTCGGTGGCAGCCAGCTTGGCCATGGCGATCGCCGGGTCCGGGTCGCTCCCCGGGCCGCGGCCGGCGGCGGCCGCGTCGAGCAGCCAGGCCGCCCGCCAGGTCAGCCAGCTCGCCGACTCCAGCGCGGTGGCCATGTCGGCGAGCTTGAACGACACCCCCTGGTTGCGGCCGATCGGACGGCCGAACTGACGCCGGGTGGCGGCGTGCTGCACGGCCAGGTCCAGAGCCCGCCGGGCCCGGCCCAGGCAGGTCGCGGCCACCTGCAGCCGGGTGCTGCCCAGCCAGGTGTTCGCCACCTCGAACCCGCGCCCGACCTCGCCGAGCACCGCCGATCCGGGCACCCGGCAGCCGTCGAAGGCGAGCACCGAGTTGCCGTAGCCGCGGTGCGACACGCTGCGGTAGCCGGGCAGCACGGTCAGCCCGGCCGCGTCGAGGTCGACCAGGAACGCGGTGATCTCGGCCCGCCGCGGCCCGGCTCCCCCGCCGTCCTGCTCGCCGGTCGCGGCGAACAGGATGACGAAGTCGGACTCCTCGGCGTGGCTGATGAAGTGCTTGCCGCCGGTGATCAGCCAGTCGGCGCCGTCGCGGGTCGCCCGGGTGCGCATGCCGCGCAGGTCGGAGCCGGCCTCGGGCTCGGTCATGGCCAGGCACTCGGTGCGCTGCCCGGCGACCGTCGGCAGCAGGTGGGTCTCGCGCTGGGAGTCGTTGCAGGCCAGCAGGATCCGCGACGGGCGAGCCACCGCGTACATCTGCAGCGCGTAACCGGTGTGGCCGAGCTCGCGCTCCATCAGCATCCAGCTCAGCGTGTCCAGCCCGCCGCCGCCGACGTCGGTGGGCATGTTCGCCGCGAACAGCCCGGCCCGGATCGCCCGCTCGCGCAGCCGGCGGGCCAGCTCGGGGTCGAGCCGCCCGGTGCGCTCCACCTCGTCCTCGTGCGGCACCAGCTCGCGGTGCACGAAGGCCCGGGTCGTCGCCACGACGGCCCGTTGCTCGTCGGACAGCTCCAGGTGCACCGCGCGCTCACCCGGACCCGAGGGCGATCCGCCGGGACGCGTGCTCCGGAGGCGGTACCCGCAGTGCCTCGGCCCGCTCGCGCAGCCCGTCCGGGAACGGGCTGGCCCGACCGACGCCGGTGTCCACGTGCACGGCCAGCACCTCCTCGGTGGCCCGCACCCGCCCGTCGCACCACATCTCGTGCCACAGCCAGAGCAGCTTCGCGCTGACCCCGATGACCGACGAGCGCACCTCCAGCCGGGCGCCGGGCGGCACCTGGTCGAGGTAGCGCACGTGCGCCTCCAGCGTGTACAGCGAGGTCGCGGTGGCGGCCAGGTGGTCCGGGGTCATGCCCAGCCGGTGCATCACCGCGTCGGTGGCATGCCCGAAGACCAACACGTAGTAGGCCTCCGAGAGATGCCCGTTGTAGTCGATCCACTCCGGGCGGACGTCCTCGAACCAGGCATCAGACATCCGGGGCCTTGCCCAGCACCCTCAGCAGGTCGACCAGCCTGCGGTCCCGCTCGCGGACCAGGTCCGCGATCGTTCGGGTGCCGGCCTCGGCCTCGCAGCCGGTGACCACGCTGTCGCGCAGCTCCGGAGTGAGCGCCGGGGCCTGCAGCCGGGTCCACGGCGAGAGCAGCGACGGTCCGAAGTGGTCGAGCATGTGGGCCATCCCGCCCGGTCCACCCGCCAGGTGGAAGGTGAGCATCGGCCCGTGGAACGCCCAGCGCAGGCCCGGACCCTCGGTGATCGAGGCGTCGATCTGCTCGACGGTGGCCTCGCCGTTGGCCACCATGTGCAGCGCCTCCCGCCACAGCGCCTCCTGCAGCCGGTTGGCGATGAACCCGGGCACCTCGTGGGCCGGCGTGATCACCGACTTGCCGATGCCGGTGAAGAACTCCGCGGTCCACTTCACGACGTCGTCCGCGGTGCGCTCGCCGCCGACCACCTCGACCAGCGGGATCAGGTAGGGCGGGTTGAACGGGTGCGCGACGACGAGCCGGTGCGCGGACGCGGTGTCCACGGCCATCTCGGTCATGCCGTATCCCGAGGTGGACGAGCCGACGACGACGTGCTCGGAGGTGGCGGCGGCGATGTCGGCCAGCAACCGGCGCTTCAGGTCGAGCTGCTCGGGCGCGCTCTCCTGCACGTAGTCGGCGTCGCCGACGGCCGCGTCCAGCTCGGCGGCGACCGTCAGGTTGTCCGGCGACGCCCCCTCGGGCAGCCCGAGCTCGGTGAGCGCCGGCCAGGCGGCGTCGACGATCGCGCGCAGCCGGGCCTCGGCGTCGGCTCCGGGGTCCCACGCGCGCACCCGGAACCCGCGGGCCAGGAAGTAGGCCACCCAGCCGCCGCCGATGACGCCGGCTCCTACGCAGGCGATCGTCCGGACTTCGGGCCGGCCTGTGAGTGCTGCGCCGTGTTCTAGCACGGCTCAGCACTCACGAGCCCGGGAGGTGCGAGCCCCCCAGGGCGAGCACCTCCCGGGCCTCGTCCGGGGTGGCCACTTCGGCGCCCATGGCGGTGATGATGGTGACCGCGTTCGCCACCAGGTCGGCATTGGTCACCGGGTTGCCGCGGCCCAGGTAGAGGTTGTCCTCCAGGCCGACGCGCACGTGACCACCGAGCAGGATCGACTGGGCGACCCACGGCATCTGCATCTGGCCGAGCGCGAAGGACGCCCACACGGCCCCCTCGGGCAGCTGGGCGACCATGGCGGCCAACATCTGCAGGTCGGCCGGAGCGCCGTAGGGGATGCCCATGCACAGCTGGAACATCGCCGGTGAGT
>DATMDS010000279.1:0-4238 GCA_035557575.1 Pseudonocardia sp.
CAGATGAAGGCCCTCCACGACACCGGCACCCTGTACCGCCACGATTGGCACCCGGAGTGGAACTACACCCTCAACCCGCCCCGAGACTGAGCGTGTTGATGATCGGCAAGCCCTAAGTGGCGATCTCCCCGGATCTCGGCGAGCGCAATCTCGACACCATTTACGAGATCAATTGGCTGCACGATCTCTACGGCGAGGACGTCCTCAGCTCCAGGGAGCTCACGGCAGGTCGCCCGGCATGGTAAACCCATTCACGCACCGTTGCCGTCATTGCGCAGGGAAGGCCACGCAGTGTCCGAATCCACGGGCGTACTGACCCCTGATCGACCGCAGACCACGACCGTTCCGCAGCCGCGCTCCGGTGGCCCCATCGACGTCGAAGCGGCACTGGCCACGGCACTGGCCGCGGTCGCACAACTGGACCGGGTGCCGGTCAACAGCCACATCTTCGACGACCTGGGCGCAGACTCGATGGTGATGGCCCGCTTCTGCGCCCGCGGCCGGAAGCGGCCCGACCAGCCGTCGGTCGCGATGAAGGACATCTACCAGCACCCGACGATCGCGGGCCTGGCCGCGGCGCTGACGACGAAGGCCGCCCCCGCCGCCGTCGGGACCCCGGTCGAGGTGTCGGGGCCGACGGTGCCCGAGCGGCTGCGGCAGCCGGTCGGCGCCGCGCAGTACGTCCTGTGCGGCGCACTGCAGTTCCTGGCCTTCCTCGGGTACTCCTACGTCATCGCACTGGTGATCACCCGGGGCACCGAGTGGATGTTGAAGGCCGCCACGCCGATCGACATCTACGTCCGCTAGATGAGCGCGCCGGCGACGGTCGCCCTCGCCACCTGGGCGCCGCAGGTCCTGCCGGATCTCTGGGCGTCGCTGCGGGACCATTTCGTGGCGGCCACCGCCGTCAGGAGCGGGGACTCGGCCAGCGGCCGGGCCGAAGCGGCACGGGCGCTGCTGCTGCTGACCCCGGTACTGGGCATGGCCCTGTTGGGGGTCGTGTTCGCGATCTGGGCCGGC
The DNA here is from genome assembly GCA_035557575.1 of Pseudonocardia sp. Lineage (GTDB taxonomy): Bacteria > Actinomycetota > Actinomycetes > Mycobacteriales > Pseudonocardiaceae > Pseudonocardia. The sequence goes on from DATMDS010000279.1 coordinate 1,021, forward strand.
CGGCCGCCGAAGGCCACGACGCTCACCGACAACTGGGCGCCCGCGCCGGAGGCGTCGGCAGCGGAGAAGGCCACGCCCCCCAGAGGCACTGCCGAGGTGGCCGCACCCGCCGCGGGGAGGTCGACCAGCAACATCAGCGGCCTGACCAGCTTCCTCACCGGCGCCGTTCCGGTGCTCGTGCTCGGGGCGCTGGCCGTCGCCGGCCTGGACCAGCGGGTTGCCACCGTGGGCGAGGGCCGGCTCGCGGCCGGCGCGGCGCTGTATCCCGCACCGGCTCCGGGCGGCCTGTCCTGGCCGGACACCCTGGTGGTTCCACAGATCGCGGCGATCGACATCCTGCTCCGGTCCGCGCCCGGGCCGGCGGACGTCGTGGACCGGGCCCGGGCGGCGCTGCTGGTGGCCGGCGTCCTCGGCTCCCTCCTGCTGTGGACGGCGGCCCGCCGGATCCTGCCCGCTCCGTCCGCGGCGCTGGCCATGGCCCTCTGCGGGCTGCCGGCGCTGGCGCTCGGGCTGTACGGGACCGTCGATGCCGGGGTGCTGGGCGCCCTGTGGCTGACCGCCGCGGCCGCGCTGGCCGGTCGGAGCCGTGGGGCCAATCTGCTGGCCGTCGGCGCGACGGTGATCGCCGGCCTCACCGTCCCGCTGGCCGCGGTCGCCCCGCTCGTCCTGGTCGGGCACGGCCTGCTCGACGGGTCCTTCGGCGTGGGCCTGAGCCGGGCCGAGTCCCTCGCGGTTGGCCTGATCGGCGCGGCCGGCGTGATCGCACTGGGGGTGACCTCCCGGTGGCCGCCGGATGGCGTCGCGTGGGTGGGATCGGGCCACGGGGCGGTCCCCGGTCCGGTGCTCGCCGGGGTGTTCGCGGCCGGCGTCGTCGTCACGGCGCTGGCCTGGTGGCTGACGCCGAGCCTGCGCCCGCTGAGCACCGCGGCGGGGGCGGTGCTGGCCTGTGCCGCGGTGCCGGGACCGCACGTCACCACCGCGCTGCTGCTCGCCCTTCCGGTGCTCGCGGCGCTGGCCGCCGCGGTGATCGACGAACGCCCCGGCCGTCGGTGGCGGAAGCCGGGCTCCTGACCGCGGGACCGCTCGTGCACACCACGAAGGAGGAGAACGCCATGGTCACGACGACCGGAGTGGCCGCGCAGACCGCAGCCACGTGCTGGCGTGGCGTGCTCGTCGCGGGCGGGTCCACCGCGTTCCCCCGGTGGACCCGCAGCCCGGTGCCGGGCACCGGTAGCGCTCAGCGCGGGGCCAGCACGCTCCGGCCCGCCGCGACGCGCTCGTACCGGGTCAGCGCCTCGATCAGGTAGTAGTCACCCACGACGAGCCCGGTGTCGAAGTTGCCGCCGGGCTTGTTCTGCGTGCCGTGCAGCAGGATCGCCTCGTTGTTCGTGCCCTCGGCGAGGTAGCCGGGAGCCGACAGGGCGACGATCATCTCGCGGGCCGTGTCGAGGTACACCTGCTTCCGCGCCCCGTCGGTCTCGTACTCGCTCAGCTCGAGCAGACCGGCGGCCGCGATCGCCGCGGCGGAGGTGTCCCGCGGCTCGCCGCCGTCGGGCGGCACGGCGAAGTCCCAGTAGGGCACCTTGTCCGCCGGCAGGTGGGAGACCCAGTAGTCGGCCGCGGAGCGGGCGACCCCGAGGAACTGCGGATCCCGGGTGTACCGGTAGGTCATCGCGAAGCCGTACACCGCCCAGGCCTGGCCCCGCGCCCACGTCGACGAGTCGGCGAACCCCTGGGCCGTGCCCTGGGAGGTCACCGACCCGGTGGCCTGGTCGTAGCCGACGACGTGGAAGGTGCTCCCGTCGGGGCGCACGTGGTCCCGGGCGGTGGTGCGGGCGTGCCGGGAGGCGATGTCGGCCCAGGCCGGGTCTCCGCCGTGCTGGGCCGCCCAGAAGAGCAGCTCCAGGTTCATCATGTTGTCGACGATGACGCGGTACTGCGTCGTGTCGTCGATGTCGTCCCAGGATCGGATGGCCCCCACGGCCGGGGTGAAGCGCGTGGACAGCGTGCGGGCGGCGGTCAGGACGGTGGCCCGAAAGGCCTCGTCGCCGGTGAGCTCGAACCCGTGGCCGAACGTGGTGAGGATGATGAACCCGACGTCGTGAGTGCTGTCGTCGGTCTTCGCAGGCTCCAGGGGAGCCTGCCAGTCCTGGGCGCGTGCCCGCCACACCGGATCCCCGGTGCGCTCGTACATCTGCCAGAGCATCCCGGGGAAGAATCCGCACCGCCAGTCGTCGCTGTCGGTCGTCGCCCACACGCCGTTGGGTTCCGTGTCGGCCGGGTACTGGCCCGGCACGATCCGCCCGACCTCGGCCGCGAGCTGCTTCTCCGCGAAGGACAGGCTGCGCTGGACCGCACTCGCCGCCGGATCCGCGGTCGGTGCCGCGGCAGCCGTCTCCGGGGCGGCGGTCTCCGGGGCCGGCGCCCGCTCCGCGGGGGGAGACGCACATGCCTGCACGAGTGCGGCGGCGAGAACGAGGGGCGCGATGATGCTCCACGTCGATCGCGTGCGGTACGGGACAGGCATGGGCACCCCCGGTGGTCGCGGCCTGCGCAGCCTGCCACCCGCCGTCCGGCCGGGTGGCCAGGGTCGATCCCGGCTGCTACCGGTGGCGCGCCGACGACCTCAGGTCGCGGACCCGGCGTACTCCCGGGCCCGCTCGACGTAGCGGCGCGCGTTGTCCCGGATCCCGTTCACCTCGTCCGCGGTGAGCTCCCGGCGCACCTTGGCCGGCACTCCGGCGACCAGCGAGCCGGGCGGGACCTGGGTGCCCTCCAGCAGCACCGCCCCGGCCGCGATCAGCGATCCACGGCCCACCCGGGTGCCGTTGAGCAGGACCGCGCCCATGCCGACGAGGACGTCGTCCTCGACCGTGCAGCCGTGCAGCACCGCGCGGTGACCGACCGACACCCCGGCCCCGACCACGATGGGGAAGCCGGGGTCGGTGTGCATGACGCACCCGTCCTGCAGGTTGCTGCCCTCGCCGAACTCGATGCGGTCGCCGTCGGCCCGCACCACCGAGCCGAACCAGACGCTGCTGCCGGCCCGCAGCCGCGCGGCACCGATCACGACCGCACCGGGCGCGACCCAGGCCGCCGGGTCGATCTCGGGCCGGTCGGGCCCGTACCCGAGCAGCAGGGCACCGTCCGCAGCAGCCACGCCGCCGACACTAGGGCAGGCTGGGTGATCGACGCAGCCCGAGGAGCCGCGGCTCCTC
>DATMDS010000280.1:0-5028 GCA_035557575.1 Pseudonocardia sp.
GTCCGGCCGTTCGGCCGACCGCACCACGACCTCATCAGCATCACCACACCCAAGACGAAGGCGCAGTAGTGGCGAACATCAAGAGCCAGATCAAGCGGATCAAGCAGAACGCGAAGCGACAGGAGCGCAACAAGGCCGTCAAGTCCGGCCTGAAGACCGCCGTGCGCAAGTTCCGCGAGGCCGCCGAGGCCGGCGACAAGGAGAAGGCCCTCGAGCTCGGCCGCGACGCCAACCGCCAGCTCGACAAGGCTGCGTCGAAGGGCGTCATCCACAAGAACCAGGCCGCCAACCGCAAGTCGGCGATCTCCAAGAAGGCCGCCTCGCTCTGACCTAGTTTTCCGCTGGCCCGTCGCTGAGTGAGCGACGGGTCAGTCGTTTTTGGGGGTGCGCAGGCCGGCGACGGTGAGCACCAGCCGCTCGAGCGTGTACGACGGGTCGCTGGCCGCCCCCTTGATGTCGGCGTCGGCCTGGGCCACCGCCCGGATCGCGCGCGACAGCCCGGCGTCGGACCAGTCACGGGCCTGGACCCGGATGGTGCGCAGCTTCCATGGCGGCACGCCGACCTCTCGGGCCAGGTCGGCGTCGCGCTGTCCTCTCGGGGCGCCGCGGAACCGGGCCAACCCGCGCGCGCTGCCAGCGAACGCCGAGGTCACCAGCACCGGCGCGGTGCCGGCGTCCAACGCCCAGCGAAGCTCCTCGAGGGCCACCTCCCGCCGCCCGGAGAACGCCGCGTCGGCGACCGCGAACGACTTGGCCTCGGCCCGCCCCCCGAAGTAGCGCTTCACCAGGTCCAGCGTGAGTGTCTCGCGCGGGAAGTCGCTGGCCAGCTGGTGCGCCGCGGCGGACAGCGACCTGAGGTCCTGGCCGACCGACTGGACCAGCGCGGCCGCGGCCTCCGAGTCGATCGTGGCGCCGTGGCGGCGGACCTCGGCGGTCACGAACCCCGGGATCTCGGAGGCCCTGAGCTCGCTCGACTTCGACTCCGAGACCGCGGGCAGCTTGCGCAGCTTGGTCAGCACCCCGCTGCCCTTGGGGCCGCCGCCGTGCACCAGCACCAGGGCTACGTCGTCCGACGGGTCGGCGGCGTAGGCGAGCAGGCCGTCGACCGACTCCTCGGGAAGGCCCTCGAGAGCCCGGAGCACGACGCAGCGGATCGAGGAGAAGAGGGACGGCGCGCCCAGCTCGCCGAGTCCGGCACCGCCGAGCCCCGCGGCCTCGGTCTCGGAGACCTCGGCCTCGGCATCGTGGCCCAGGACCGCCTCGCGGACGGCGGCGACGGTGCGCTCGTTGAGGAACTCCTCCTTGCCGGTCACCAGGGTGACCCGGCCCAGCACGTCGCCCGCCCGCATGACGGAACCTTCCCACAGCGCGCCGACGATCTCAGTTGGGCCCTCGGGTGCGGACCGCCGCATCATCTCCGTCCGGGAGCACCAGCACGTCCCCGGACAGGTCCGTGCGGAAGATCTCCGCGCCGCTCTCGGTCAGGGCGTCGATGACCGGCGCCGCGGGATGGCCGTAGTCGTTGTCGGCGCCCACGGACACCAGCGCCACCTCGGCCCGCAGCGAGTCGAGCCAGGGGAGGTCCTGGTAGCGGCTGCCATGGTGCGGCACCTTGAGCACGTCGATGTCCAGCCCGGGCAGGGTCCGAGCCAGGGCGGCCTGTCCGGGCGGCTCCACGTCGCCGGTCAGCAGGATCCGAAGGCCGCCCACCTCGGCCAGGACGACAACGCTGGCGTCGTTGGCCGCCGAGCCGTCACCGCTCCCCTCCTCCAGCGGCCCCGGGAGCGGCCACAGCACCTGCAGCGTGACCGCGCCGTAGGTCGCGGTGGCGGCGTACGACGCCGGGCCGGCCGCCAATCCGTGGGCCCGAGCCAGCGCAGCCACCTCCTCCGCCCCGCTAGGCGGATCGAGGACCCGGGTGGTCAGCACCGCCCCGACCCGGCGTCCGTCGACGACACCGGCCAGCCCGTCGACGTGGTCGGCGTGGAAGTGGGTCAACACCAGCAGCGGCACCTCGTCGATGCCCAGCCGGCGCAGACAGTCGTCCACCAGCCCCGGCTCGGGACCGACGTCGACCACCACGCCGGAGCCGGGGCCGGCGTTCAGGACCAGGGCGTCACCCTGACCGACGTCGCACATCGCCAACACCCATCCACTCGCCGGCCAGCCCGGCGACGGCCAGCGCACCAGGACGAACCCGGCCAGCATCGCCATCACGGTGAGCGCCACGACGGGGCGACGCAGCACGGCAGGCGCCGCTATCGCCACCAGCACGGACAGCGCGGTCAGTGCCACCAGCGCCAGCACACCCGTCCCCCAGCCGACCGCGGCCGCCGGCAGGTCTGCGCCCCGCTCAGCCACCGTCGCGATCCAGGCCACGCACCAGCCGGCGCCGCCACCGAGCAGCCGACCGAGCGGTGGCACGACCAGGCCCACCAGCCCGCCCGCCAGACCGAGCACGGTCGCCGGGCCGACCACCGGGGCGACGACGAGGTTGGCGGCGACCGCGACCAGGCTCACCTGCCCCGAGATCGCGGCAACCACCGGCGTGCAGGCGAGCTGGGCGGCGGCCGGCACGGCGATCGCCTCCGCCAGCCAGCGCGGTAGCCAGCGCATCAGGGCGTCGCGCCACCCCGGCGCGAGGATCACGATGCCGGCGGTGGCCAGCACGGACAGCGCGAAGCCCACGGAGACGGCGAGCCCCGGCTGGACCAGGAGCAGCAGCACCACGGCGACTCCCAGCCCGCGCAGCGCCCGGTGCCGCCCGTTCGCGCCCATCGCCAGCAGGCCCACGGCTCCCATCACCGCGGCGCGCAGCACGCTCGGCTCGGTGCGTGCGATCAGCACGAAGCCGGCGATCCCCGCCGCACCCACGACGTAGAGCCAGCGGCGTCGCACACCGCACCACCGGGCCAGCACCAGAACGAACCCGACCACCAGGGTGAGATTGGTGCCGGACACCGCAGTGAGGTGGGTGAGCCCGGTGGTCTGGAAGTCCCGCTCGAGCTCCTCCGGGAGCTCGGCGTCGTCACCGTCGACCAGTGCGGGCACCAGCGCCCGCTGCTCGATCGGTCGACCAGCCACGGAGTCGCGGATCGACCTCCGCACCGCGCCCGCCGCCCGCCACCAGATGTCCGGCTCGGCAACGAGGTCCGGGTCCCGGGCGGCAACCAGCACCCCGGCGAGATCGTCGTCGTCTGCCGGGGCCAGCCGTCCGGACGTGGTCACGTCGGCGCCCAGCGGGACGTCGAGCCACGCGCCGCCCCCGATCACCAGCACCGGAGCGCGCAGGCTCCGCTCGCTGCCTCGCCCGGTGATGCGGTGTACGCCGAGCCGCACCACCACCTGACGCTCGAAGCGACCCTCGATCGTTCGCGGGTCCGACACCACGCGGCCGGACACGCTCACCACCGCGCGCTCCTGCGCGAGATCCGCGACGGGCGACCGGTGCAGCGACTCCGCGCGCAGCCAGGTGACGCCGGCGACGGCACCACCGACCAGCAGCACCGCCGCAACCGTGGCCAGCGCCGCCCGCCCGCGGCGTCGGACCAGCACGCCGCCCGCCAGGGCAGCCGCGGCGGCCCCGCCGAGCAGCCAGGGGCCGGTGAATGAGTGCGCGACCAAGGCGCCGGCCCACGCTGCCAGCCCGAGCAGTGGCATCCGCAGGTCGGGGTCCGCGATCTCCCCGATCTGCGGCATCGGCGCTCAGATGGTCACGTAGGGCGTGATCTGCGCCAGCGTGGCATCACCGATCCCATCGATCTCCAGCAGCTCCGCGACCGCGGTGAACCCGCCGTGCTGGTCGCGCCAGGCGAGGATCGCCTGAGCGGTGACCGGGCCGACCTCGGGCAGGGACTCCAGCTCGGCCTGACCGGCGAGGTTGAGGTTGACCAGCGGCCCGGTGGGCGCCGACGACCCCGGAGCCGGCACCGCTCCGGGCGGAGCCGCGGCCACCGGCTCACCCACGAGGATCTGCTCGCCGTCGACGAGTGGCCGGGCCAGGTTGACCGACGAGAGGTCCACTCCCTTCAGGGCGCCACCCGCGGCCCTGATCGCGTCGACCACCCTGGAGCCGGGGTCGAGCACGGCGATGCCGGGCCGGCGTACCTTGCCCGCCACATCGACCGTGACCCGCGCGCCGCCCGCGGCCGGGGATGCGGCGGGCGTCGCCTCCGGTGCGATCGACACCAGCCCACCGGTGGGGGCACTGGGCGTGGCCGAGGGCGCGGTCGGCCGTCCCGGCTCGGCGCGGACCACCCACCAGGCGGTGACCGCCAGCCCGAGTGCGACCAGCACGGCCACCACGGCGAGGTGTGCGGGCCCGAGCGCGACCCGGCCGCGCAGCGTGTCCGGTACGACGGAGAACCGCTCCCGCCGTCGCGCTGCGTGACGTCCGGGCGTCGGCACCACCGGTGGCTGCGGCTCGGGCTCGGTGACCACCTCCAGTGCCGGCCGCGGCTCCGCGACCCGGGTGTGCCCCACCCACCACTCGCCGCCGCTGGCCGGGGCCACGACGGGGTCGGCACGGGCCGCGGCCACGTCCGCCGACAGCTGGGCCAGCCGCCGCGACACGGCCTCCTGGTGCTCGGCATTAGATCGTCGGGTTCCCATGGCGGCGACGCTAGGTAGCCGCACGGACCGACCCCGGCCGGCGCGGCGCAGGCTGTGGACGGCCGTCCGCGGGGAGGTCCCTGTGGACGGTTCCCGGCCCGCCTATCCTGCGTGGCGTGCGCCCTCGTTACCGTCCCTCCGAGCTCGGCCGCGGCGCGCTCGGCGCACTGGTCGGCATCCTGGTCGCCGGCGGCGTGGCCCGGGTGCTCCCCGGAGGCTCCGAGGCACTCCCCTATCTGGTCGCCCCGATGGGTGCCAGCGCGGTGCTGCTGTTCGCCGTCCCCGCCAGCCCGCTGGCCCAGCCGTGGCCGGTCATCGGGGGCAACCTGATCTCCACGGCCGTGGGGTTGGGCGCCGCCTGTGCACGGCCGTCCGCGGGGAGGTCCCTGTGGACGGTTCCCGGCCCGCCTATCCTGC
>DATMDS010000281.1:0-10724 GCA_035557575.1 Pseudonocardia sp.
TCGGCCTGGCCGCGGTCGGGCCGAACACCACCGGGCTGCCCGCCGTCTCGGCCGCGCTGCGCGGCAGGACGCCGTCCGAGGAGCTCTACGCCGAGGCCGGGCGGATCGCTGCGGCCGGCTGCAGCCCCGTGACCGACCAGCGCGGCAGCGCCGACTACAAGCGACACCTGGCCGACGAGCTGACCCGGCGCGTGCTGCGCACCGCGGTCGGCCGGATCACCGATCACACCGGACCAGCCGAGAACCCGGCGGGAGCGTGAGATGCAGGTCGCGATGACCGTGAACGGCACCGAGGTCACCCGGGACGTCGAACCCCGGCTGCTGCTCGTGCATTTCCTGCGCGACGTGCTCGGCCTGACCGGCACCCACTGGGGCTGCGACACCAGCAACTGCGGGACCTGCGTCGTGCTGCTGGACGGCGAGCCGGTGAAGTCGTGCACGGTGCTGGCCGCGATGGCCGGCGGGCACGAGGTGCGCACCGTGGAGGGGCTGGAACGCGACGGCGTGCTGGACCCGGTGCAGCAGGGCTTCATGCAGTGCCACGGCCTGCAGTGCGGTTTCTGCACGCCGGGCATGATGCTCACCGCCCGCGCGCTGCTGGACCGCGATCCCGACCCCGACGACGCGACGATCCGGGAGGCGATCTCCGGGCAGATCTGCCGCTGCACCGGCTACGCGACGATCGTGCGCTCGATCCACTGGGCGGCGGCCCACCATCAGCAGAGCGCGGCAGCGCACCGGCAGGAGACCGCCTCGTGACCACCACCGAGGACCGCCCGACCGCCGTCGACGGCGCCGACGACAGCAACGACCGCAAGCCGCTCGGCCACGGCCGGATGCTGCGCAAGGAGGACCCGCGGTTCGTGCGCGGCCTCGGCCGGTACTGCGACGACGTGCAGCTGCCGGGCATGCTGCACCTGGCCATCCTGCGCAGCCCGCTGGCGCACGCCCGGATCGTCTCCATCGACACCTCCGCGGCCGAGGCGCACCCCAAGGTCAGGGCGGTGATCACCGGGACGGCGCTGGCCGCGCAGGGCCTGGCCTGGATGCCCACCCTGTCGAACGACGTGCAGGCCGTGCTGGCCACCGACAAGGTCCGCTTCCAGGGCCAGGAGGTGGCGTTCGTCGTCGCCGAGGACCGCTACGCGGCCCGGGACGCGTTGGAGCTGATCGACGTCGAGTACGAACCGCTGCCCCCGGTGATCGACGCCCGCACCGCGCTGGCCGCGGACGCCCCGGTGATCCGCGACGACCTCACGGACAAGACCGACAACCACGTGTTCGACTGGGAGGCCGGGGACGCCGAGGCCACCGCTGCGGTGTTCGCGCACGCCGACGTGGTGGTCACCGAGGACATCGTCTACCCGCGGGTGCACCCGGCCCCGATGGAGACCTGCGGCGCGGTGGCCGACTACGACCGGGTCAGCGGCAAGCTCACGCTCTGGTCCACCACCCAGGCCCCGCACGCGCACCGCACCCTGTACGCCATCGTGGCCGGCATCCCGGAGCACAAGATCCGGGTGATCTCCCCGGACATCGGCGGCGGCTTCGGCAACAAAGTGCCGATCTACCCCGGCTACGTGTGCGCGATCGTCGGCTCCATCGTCACCGGGAAACCGGTGAAGTGGATGGAGGACCGCTCCGAGAACCTGATCTCCACCGGGTTCGCCCGCGACTACATCATGCGCGGCGAGATCGCGGCCACGAAGGACGGGAGGATCCTGGCCATCCGCACCCACGTGCTGGCCGACCACGGCGCGTTCAACGGCACCGCGGCGCCGGTGAAGTACCCGGCCGGCTTCTTCGGGGTGTTCACCGGAAGCTACGACCTGGAGGCCGCGTACTGCTCGATGACCGCGGTCTACACCAACAAGGCACCCGGCGGCGTGGCCTACGCCTGCTCGTTCCGCATCACCGAGGCGGTGTACCTGGTCGAGCGGATCGTGGACTGCCTGGCCTCCGAGCTGAAGATGGACCCGGCGCAGCTGCGCTTGCGCAACTTCATCCGGCCCGAGCAGTTCCCGTACACGACCCGGACCGGCTGGGTGTACGACTCGGGCGACTACGAGCCGACCATGCGCAAGGCCATGGAGATGGCCGGCTACGACGAGCTCCGCCGCGAGCAGGCGGAGAAGCGGGCGCGCGGCGAGTTGATGGGTATCGGCGTCGCGTTCTTCACCGAGGCCGTCGGCGCCGGGCCGCGCAAGGACATGGACATCCTCGGCCTGGGCATGGCCGACGGCTGCGAGCTGCGGGTGCACCCGACCGGCAAGGCGGTGGTCCGGCTCTCAGTGCAGAGCCAGGGCCAGGGGCACGAGACCACGTTCGCGCAGATCGTGGCCGAGGAGATCGGCATCCCGCCGGACGACATCGACGTGGTGCACGGCGACACCGACAACACCCCGTTCGGCCTGGGCACCTACGGCAGCCGCTCCACCCCGGTGTCCGGCGCGGCGGCCGCGCTGGTCGCGCGCAAGGTGCGGGACAAGGCCCAGCTGATCGCGTCCGGGATGCTCGAGGTGTCGGTGGCCGACCTGGAGTGGGTGAAGGGTGCCTTCCAGGTCAAGGGCGACCCGACCCAGGCGGTGACCATCCAGGACATCGCCATGCGCGCGCACGGTGCTGGCGACCTCCCCGAGGGCGTCGAGGGCGGGCTGGAGGCGCAGATCTGCTACAACCCGGAGAACCTGACCTACCCGTTCGGCGCCTACATCTGCGTGGTCGACATCGACCCGGGCACCGCCCAGGTGACGGTTCGCCGCTTCGTCGCCGTCGACGACTGCGGCACCCGGATCAACCCGATGATCATCGAGGGCCAGGTGCACGGCGGTCTCACCGACGGGATCGGGATGGCCCTGATGGAGATCATCGCGTTCGACGAGGACGGCAACTGCCTGGGTGCGTCGCTGATGGACTACCTGATCCCGACGGCGCTGGAGGTGCCGGACTGGGAGACCGGGTTCACCGTCACCCCGTCGCCGCACCATCCGATCGGGGCCAAGGGCATCGGCGAGTCGGCGACCGTCGGGTCGCCACCGGCGATCGTCAACGCGGTGGTGGACGCGCTGGCGCCGTTCGGGGTGCGGCACGCGGACATGCCGCTGACCCCGTCGCGGGTGTGGGACGCGATGCGCGGGCACGCGACCCCGCCGATCTGAGGTGGGCGTCGTGACCTCCGCCCTGCTGAGCCGGATGGACGCGCTGCGCACCGAGCGCACACCGTTCGTGCGGGCCACCGTGGTGCGCGCGCAGCAGCCCTCCTCGGCGCACCCGGGGGACGCGGCCATCGTGCTGGCCGACGGGTCCATCGAGGGCTTCGTCGGCGGCCAGTGCGCGGAGGGCTCGGTGCGCTCGGCGGCGCTGCACGCGTTGCGCTGCGGGGAGACGGTGCTGCTGCGGGTCCTGCCCGGTGACGAGGCGCCGTTCCCGGAGGCGCCGGGCGCGCACGTGGTGGTCAACCCGTGCCTGTCCGGCGGCGCGCTGGAGATCTTCCTGGAGCCGCTGCTGCCGCCGGCACTGATCGTCGCGGTCGGGCGCGGACCGATCGCCGCGGCCCTGGTCGAGCTGGGCGAGCCGCTCGGCTACCAGTTGGCCGTGAGTGACGAGCCGTGTTCTAGCACGGCCCCGCACTCACGACCCCCGTTGGGCGGGGCGCTGGCCGTGGTGGTGGCCACCCTGGGCGGCGACGAGGCCGGCGCGATCCGGGCCGCGCTGGATGCCGGGGTGCCCTTCGTCGGGTTGGTGGCCAGCCCGCGCCGCGGCGCCGCGGTGCTGGCCGGGCTGGAGCTGACCGAGGCCGAGCGGGCCCGCGTGCACACCCCGGTGGGGTTGTACATCGGCGCCCGCACGGCCCCGGAGATCGCGCTGTCGATCCTGGCCGCAGTGGTCCGCGAGCGCCGCCTCGGCGCCGGCGCCACCACCACCGTGGCGCCCGCCGATGCGCACTGCTGCCCCTCGTGACACCCGCCTTCGGTGATCCGGACGAGGTCCGGCGCCGGCTCGACGAGGCCGACTACCTCACCGACGACGGCCTGGCCACGGCCGTGCACCTGGCGTTGCGGCTCGGGCTGCCGCTGCTGCTCGAGGGCGAGCCCGGGGTGGGCAAGACCAGCGCGGCCAAGGCGCTCGCGGAGATCCTGGGCGCCCCGCTGGTCCGGTTGCAGTGCTACGAGGGACTGACCGTCGGCGAGGCCGTCTACGAGTGGAACTACCAGCGCCAGCTGCTGGCCATCCGGCTCGCCGAGGCCCGCGGTGACCGGCTGGCCGACGCCGACCTGTTCACCGCGGAGTTCCTGCAGGAGCGGGCGCTGCTGCGCTGCGTGCGCCACCGCGGGCCCACGCCCCCGGTGCTGCTCATCGACGAGATCGACCGGGCCGACGACGAGTTCGAGGCGCTGCTGCTGGAGTTCCTCGGCGAGGGCTCGGTGACCGTGCCCGAGCTCGGCACGTTCACCGCGGCGCGGCCGCCCGTCGTGGTGCTCACCTCCAACCGCAGCCGCGACCTGCACGATGCGCTGCGCCGCCGCTGCCTCTACCACTGGATCGAGTTCCCGCGACCGGACCGGGCCGCGGCCATCCTGCGCCGCCGCGTCCCCGGCGCGAGCCGGGCGCTGATCGCCGCGGCCACCGAGTTCGTCGGCGAGGCCCGCCGGCTCGACCTGGACAAGGTCCCCGGCATGGCGGAGACGATCAACTGGGTGGCGGCGCTGGGTGTGCTCGGGGTGGCCGAGCTGGTGCCCGAGGCGATCGAGCGGACCCTCGGCGCGCTGGCCAAGACCCCGGACGACCGGGAGCTGATGCTCGGCTCCCTCGGTGGCCCGCAGCGGTGCTGACGCCGGGCCCGATGCTGCTGCGCGGCGTGGACCGGGCGGCGTTCGCGACCGCGTTCGCCCGGCGGCTGCGCACCGCCGGGCTGCCCGTGCCGCCGACCGCGGTGCAGGCATTCACGGCCGCACTCGACGCCGCTCCGGTCCGCACCACGGCCCAGCTGTACTGGGTGTCGCGCACGACGCTGGTCCGCAGGCACCCGGAGATCGAGACCTTCGACGCGGTGTTCGCCGCGGTCTTCGGCGCCGGGCAGGACGGAGAGGCGCCGGGCCGCCGTCGGCAGACGCCGTCCGCCCGGACCGGGCCGGACGGCGCCTGGACGAGCGTCCCGGCCCGGGCCACTGCCGGTGAGCAGGCCGGCGGTGGGCTGCCGTGGATCACCCGGCCCACCCCGACCGCCGGCGACGACGAGCCCGGCACCGGCCACCCGGTGCCGGACCCGCTGCCCAGCGCCCTGGAGGCGCTGGCCGACACCGGATTCCCCGAGCTCGACGAGGAGCAGCTGGCGATGGTCGGCGCCTGGATCGAGGCGGCGCTGCCGCGGTGGCCGGTGCGCCCCGGCCGGCGCCGGCGGGCGCACCCGGCCGGGCGCCGCGCCGCGTTGCGCGCCACGCTGGCCGCGGCCCGGCGCACCGGGTGGGAGCCGGTGCGGCTGGTGCGCACCCGCCCCACGACCCGGCACCGGCGGGTCCTCGTGCTGTGCGACGTCAGCCGGTCGATGCAACCCACCACCACCGCCTACCTGCATCTGATGCGGGCGGCGGCGCTGCGCACCCCCACCGAGGTGTTCGCGTTCGGCACCCGGTTGACCCGGTTGACCGCGGTGCTCGCGCACCGCTCGGCCCCGCGCGCCGTGCAGCTCGCCACGGCCGCCGTCGAGGACCGTTTCGGCGGGACCCGGATCGCGACCACGATCGAGTCGTTGCTGCGCTCACGGCACGGCAGCGCGCTGCGGGCCGCCACCGTGGTCATCGCCTCCGACGGCTGGGACACCGATCCGCCGGAGCGGCTGGAGCGGGCCATGCGGCGGCTGCGCCGCCGGGCGCACGCCGTGCTCTGGGTCAACCCGCGGGCGGCCGCGCCCGGTTACGCGCCGACCGCGGGCGGCATGGCGGCGGCACTGCCGCACTGCGACGCGCTGCTGCCCGGGCACAGCCTGCGGGCGCTGCTCGCCGTCGTCGACGCGATCACCCTGGCGGGTTGAGCCCGCTCGGCCGGGCCGGTGTCAGCTCCACAGGGTGACGTGGATCGAGGGTCGGAAGTGCCCGAGGTTGACCCCCGAACCACGCAGCATCGCCTGGGTCGCCCGCGGAGTGGTGATGAAGCGGATCAGCTCCGAGGTCACGGGCGTCCGGCTGTGCTGCGGCGCCGCGAACGCCACCCACCGGCCGTGCGCCGTCGTGCCCGGCCCGGCCAGCGACACCAGCCGGCCGGCCTGCAGGTCGTCGGCCGCCGCGAAGGACAGCGCCAGCGCGATCCCGCGGCTGCGGCGGGCCTCCTCCATGGCCGCGGACTGGCTCTGGAAGATGCGCATCCGGTCCTCCGAGACGCCGAGGCGGCGCAGCGTGTCGGCCACGATCCCGCCGGGCTGCGCGGCGGACGGCCCCAGCAGCCAGGTCTGCTCGCGCAGCTGGGCGGCGGTGGACTGGCTGCCGACCAGCGGGTGGTTCGGCCCGGTCACCAGGTTCATCCGGAAGTTCAGGAAGGGCGTCGCCTCGATGTCGGGAAGCGGTTGCCGGGCCTCCGGGCCGATGGCCACGTCCGTAGCCCGGGTGCGCAGCAGCGTCTCGAACCGGCTCGGCGGCTGCACGCTCAGCTCGACGTCGAGGTCGTCCGCCCGGCCGGTGAACAGCTCGATCAGGCCGGGCGCCGCGTGCTCGGCGAACAGGCTGGAGGCCGCGATCCGCAGCATCCGCCGTCCCCGCCCGGCCTGGCTCACCTCGAGGATCGTGCGGTCCTGCAGGCCCAGCATCTCTCCGGCCCGGCTGGCCAGCCGCAACCCGCCCGGCGTGAAGGCCAACCCGGAAGCGGTGCGGGTGAACAGCCGATCCTCGAGCTCCTTGCGCAGCTGGGCGATGTGGAAGGAGACGGCCGCCTCGGTCACCTGCAGCTCGGCGGCCGCAGCACGCACCGAGCCGAGTCGCACCACCGCGGAGAAGGCCCGCAACTGCGTCGGTGTCACCCGATCGATGCTAGGGGCGGGGACCGATCCGAGCACCCTCGGTAACCAGGCTCCCCCGTTCGGTCGCAGGCGACCCGGAGCGTGCAGTCCTTGCCGGTGGTCGGCCACCGCAGGCCCGCCTACGCTCCGGAGATGCGCCAGCACGATCTCCTGGTCCTCGGCACCGGCTCCGGCAACATGGTCGTCGACGACTCGTTCACCGATCTCGACGTGGCGATCGTGGAGCAGCACCGGTTCGGCGGCACCTGCCTCAACGTCGGCTGCATCCCGACCAAGATGCTGGCCCACACCGCGGAGGTCGCCGACACCGTGCGCGGCGCGGGCCGGTTCGACGTCGACGCGCAGCTTCAGCGGGTGCGCTGGGCCGACGTGCGGGACCGGGTGTTCGGCCGGCTCGACCCCATCGCCGAGGACGGCCGCAAGGGCCGCCAGGACACCCCGTGGATCACCGTCTACACCGGGCACGCCCGGTTCACCGGGCCGCGCACGCTGGACATCGACGGCGTGGCGGTCCGCGCCGACCGGATCGTGCTGGCCGCCGGCGCGCGTCCCCTGGTGCCGCCACCGGTCGCCGAGTCCGGCCTGCCCTACGAGACCTCCGAGACGATCATGCGCATCGACACGCCGCCCCGCCGGCTGGCCGTGCTCGGGGGCGGCTACATCGCCGCCGAGCTGGCGCACGTCCTGCACTCGGCGGGCAGCGAGATCGTCATGATCGACAAGGTGGAGCGGCTGCTCGGGCCACAGGACGAGACGGTGGCCGCTGAGTTCACCGAGCTCGCCCGCGAGCGCTACGACCTGCGGCTGGGCCGGGAGTTGACCGAGCTGAGCGGCGAACCGGGTGCGCTGCGGCTGGCGTTCGATGACGGCTCGACCACGACCGCGGACATGCTGCTGGTGGCGGTCGGGCGGATCCCCAACAGCGACCGGCTCGACCTGGACGCTGCCGGCGTGCAGACGCACGACGACGGCCGCATCGTGGTGGACGCGCACCAGCGCACCAGCGCCGACGGGGTGTGGGCGCTGGGTGACATCTGCAGCCCGGTACAGCTCAAGCACGTGGCCAACCGGGAGGCCGAGGTGGTGCGGCACAACCTGCGCCACCCCGAGGACCTGACCAGCGCCGGCCACGATCTCGTGCCGTCGGCCGTCTTCACCCAGCCCCAGATCGCCGGCGTGGGCGCCACCGAGCAGGAGCTGCGCGAGCGCGGCACCCCCTACCGGGTCGGGACGGCCCGCTACTCCGACGTGGCGTACGGCTGGGCCATGGAGGACCCACCCGGGTTCTGCAAGATCCTCGCCGACCCGCGCGGCGCCCTCCTCGGCGCGCACCTGCTCGGCCCGCAGGCCGCCACGCTGATCCAGCCGCTGGTGCTGGCCATGACCCTGGACATCGACGCCGCCACCCTGCTGAAGCGGCCGTACTGGATCCACCCGGCACTGACCGAAGTGGTCAAGGAGGCGCTGGGCGCGCTCGCAGAGGCTTAGCCCACCGCGCTCGAGGGCCCGTAGCCGAGGATCAGCCGCCCGCCCACCCACAGGCTGACGGCGGCGATCACCAGCCATATCCCGGACCAGACGAAGCGCGGTATCCACGTCATATCGGACAGGGCGTGCGCGTCACTGGCGTGGGCACCGTCCAGCAGGATGCGCCGCAATCCGCCGATCAGCAGCAGCCAAACAAGGCCGACGGCCACTGCCGCCTGGATGGTCCGGCCGCCGGCAAGCGTCGCCCACAGGACCCCGCCGAGTATGAGCAGGGTGATGACCGTGGCCAACCCGTTGGACTCGACCAGCAGCACCGCCAGCAGGAGCACGATGCCGATCCACAGCACGCCCCAGGCGTTGCCGTCGGCGATCACGTAGGCGCCGCCCAGCCCGAGCAGGGGTGGAGCCGGGTAACCGGCGAAGGCGGTGCTGATGTCGCTGACCCAGGTCCCACCGGGCAACCGCCAGAAGCCGGTGGCGCCATCCGTCCGATCATCTCGCCCTGTGAGTGTGAAGGACCTGATCGGGCGACCGGCCGCGAGCAGGGCCAGCATGTGCCCGCCCTCGTGGGCCACGGTGACGATCGAGTCGGCGTACGGCCCGGTGAACGCGACCAGCACCAGCACCACGAACCCGATGGCGAAGGCCACCGGCTCCCCCACCACAGGGATGTACTCCTGGAATTCCCCCACTGCCGCCCCCATCGCCCCCCGGCAATGGACGGCATTGTGGCGATGTCACCCGATCAGGTGGCCGAGGCGCGCCGCTGTCACGGTGCCGACCGGTATCCATGCCGTGCAGGTCCACCCGGCCCGGCCCGATGTCCACCACCGCCGGACCGTCGTCGCCCCCGATGGCCCCTGCGGACGGCGGCGCGCCGCCAGGCCAGCAGCTCGGGCCACGCCGAACGGCTTGTCAGGTAGTCGTCGGCGCCGGCGTCCAGCGCACGCAGCTTGTCCGCCGTGGGCAGCGGATGCCGCCCGGTCAGGCCACCATGATCAGCGTCGCGGGACGTACATGTGCCCCGGTGAACCGTCTGCGCCACAACCGTCGATCATGGACAGCGCGTTCGTGGCCGGCTGTGGTGCCGGCCCCCGATCAACCGGGCGCCGTGGCGGACCGCCGCCCGTTCCCGACCCCGGCCACCACTCCCGGCGGTCCGGCCGGGGCTACGGCTCCGGCCACGGCCGGCTGCCCGGCGCCGCCGGCGGTCGCAACGGCACCGGCATTCCGCCCCCCGGACCCGGCCGTTGCGCGCCCGGCACCGTTCGATGCCGCCTTCTGCCGGGCAGCCGCGGTCCGCTGCTGAGCGGCCTGCTTCTCCGCCTTGCGCGCCGCCGCTTTCTGCGCCGCCGCGTTCTGTGCCGCCGCCTTCTGTGCCGCCGCGGCCTGTCGCGCCGCCGCCTTTTGCTCGGCGGCCTGTCGCGCTGCAGCCTTCTGCGCTACAGCCTTCTGCACTGCAGCCTTCTGCGCTGCGGCCTCCCGGGCTGCTGCCTTCCGGGCTTCGGCCTTCCGGGCTTCGGCCTTCTCGGCCGCCGCATTCTGTGCCGCCGCCTTCCGGGCCGCCTTCTCCGCTGCCGCCGCCTTCTCGGCCGCCGCCTTCTGCGCCGTCTGCTTCTGGGCGGCAGCCTCCTGCGCAGCCTGCCGCTCAGCGGCCTTCCGGGCTGCGGCCTCCCGGGCTGCCGCCTTCTGCGCCGTCTGCTTCTGGGCGACAGCCTCCTGCGCAGCCTGCCGCTCGGCGGCCTTCCGGGCTGCGGCCTCCCGGGCTGCCGCCTTCTGCTCTTCGATCTTCTGGGCTGCAGCCTCCCGGGCTGCCGCCTTCTGCTCTTCGACCTTCTGGGCTGCAGCCTCCCGGGCTGCGGCCTGCTGGGCTGCCGCCTCCTGAGCAGCCTGGCGCTCAGCCGCCCTCCGCGCTGCTGCCTCCTCCGCAGCCTGCCGCTCAGCAGCAGCCTTCTGAGCTGCGGCTTCCTGAGCTGCCGCCTTCTCGGCAGCCGCCCGGCGCGCCTCCCGGGTGGCCTCCCGCTCAGCCGCCGCCTGCGCAGCGGCCTTCTGCTCAGCGGCCTTCTCCTCGGCCGCCTTCTGCTCGGCGGCCTTCTCCTCGGCCGCCTTCTGCTCGGCCGCCACCCGAGCGGCCTCTCGCTGCGCCGCCTCGTTCCGCAACGCCAGGGCGCGAGCCTCGGCATCCCGCCAGGCTGCCTCCCGCTTGGCCGCCTCCTGCTTGGCCGCT
>DATMDS010000282.1:0-13323 GCA_035557575.1 Pseudonocardia sp.
CCTCGAGCACCGGCAGCAGCTCCTCGATGCTGCTGATCTTCTGGGTGGTGATGAGGATGTACGCGTCCTCCAGCACCGCCTCCGAGCCGTCGCCGTCGGTGGCGAAGTGCGGGGAGATGTAGCCCTTGTCGAACTGCATCCCCTCGGTGACCTCCAGCTCGGTGGCGAGCGTGGAGCCCTCCTCGACGGTGATCACGCCGTCGTTGCCGACCGCGCGCAGCGCTTCGCTGATCAGGTTGCCGATCTCCGCCTCGCGGGAGGCGATCGTGCCCACCTGGGCGATGTGGTCGGAGTCGTTCACCGGGATGGCCTTGGACCTGAGCACCTCCGCGACCTTGTCCGCGGCCGCCTCGATGCCGCGGCCGAGCGCGGTCGGGTTGGCGCCCGCAGCGACGTTGCGCAGCCCGGCGGCCACCATGGCCTGGGCCAGCACCGTGGCGGTCGTGGTGCCGTCACCCGCGACGTCGTTGGTCTTCGTGGCCACGGTCTTGGCCAGCTGCGCGCCGAGGTTCTCGAACGGGTCCTCGAGGTCGATCTCACGGGCGATGGTGACGCCGTCGTTGGTGACGGTCGGCCCACCGAACTTCTTCTCCAGCACGACGTGCCGCCCGCGCGGGCCGAGGGTCACCTTGACCGCGTCGGCCAGCTGGTTCACTCCACGCTCCAGAGCGCGGCGGGTGGTCTCGTCGAAGCTGATCTGCTTCGGCATGTCCTGCCTTTCTCGGTTCTACCGGTGTGCAAACGACCGCCGCCCCGGTGGCCCGTTGGTTCGACGGACCACCGGGGCGGCGGTTACTGCAGAGCTAGGGCGTCAGTTGACGACGGCCAGCACGTCACGCGCGGAGAGGATCAGGTACTCCTCGCCGTTGTACTTGACCTCGGTGCCGCCGTACTTGGAGTAGATGACGACATCGCCGACGGCCACGTCCAGCGGGACGCGGTTGCCGTTGTCGTCGACCCGGCCCGGGCCGACGGCCAGGACCTTGCCCTCCTGGGGCTTCTCCTTGGCGGTGTCCGGGATGACGATGCCGGAGGCCGTGGTGGTCTCCGCCTCACTGGCCTGGACAACGATCTTGTCCTCGAGCGGCTTGATGTTCGCCACTTGATGACCTCCCCTTCCTGGGGTGCTTACCGGTGTGCAATCAGTCTGGGTCGACAGCCAGGGAGCCGTTCCGTCGTCGCGGGTGCCGGAACGCCCTCACCGGGCTGTGCGATTGGCACTCTACTCATGAGAGTGCCAGTGAGCCAACAGCACCCCGCTCCGTCGAGAGGTTGACCCGGATGGAGCACGCGAACGTAGGCTCGCGACATGGCGAAGATCGGATCGAGCGACCTCGACGTGTCCCGCCTCTGCCTGGGCGGCAACGTGTTCGGCTGGACCGCGGACCGGGACACCTCCTTCGCCGTGCTCGACGACTTCGTCGCGGCCGGCGGGAACTTCATCGACACCTCCGACTCCTACATGTGGCGCATCCCCGGCCACTCCGGCGGCGAATCAGAGACGATCATCGGGGAGTGGACCGCGGCCCGCGGCATCCGGGACCGGGTGGTGATCGCCACGAAGGTCAGCTCGCTGCCGGCCCGACCCGGGCTGTCCGCGGCCAACATCGCCGCGGCGGTCGAGGACTCGCTGCGCCGGCTGCGGACCGACCGCATCGACCTGTACTACGCGCACCGCGACGACCCGGACGTCGCGCAGGAGGAGACGCTGGACGCGTTCGACGCGCTGGTGCGGGCCGGGAAGGTCCGGGCGCTGGGCGCGTCGAACTTCTCGGCGGCCCGGCTGCGCTCGGCGCTGGAGATCTCCGCGCGCGACGGGCTGGCCTCCTACGTGGCGTTGCAGCCGCACTACAACCTGCTGGAGCGGGCCGAGTTCGAGACCGAGCTGGCCCCGGTGCTCGCCGCCGAAGGGCTCTCGTGCCTGCCCTACTACGGGCTGGCGAAGGGCTTCCTGACCGGGAAGTACCGGCCCGGAACCCAGATCGACAGCGTCCGGGCCGACGGTGCGCGGGCCTACCTCGACGACCGCGGGCTGCGCACGCTGGCCGTGCTGGACGAGATCGCCGCCGGGCACCGGGTCCCGGTGGCCGCGGTGGCATTGGCCTGGCTGGCCGACCAGCAGACCGTGGCCGCCCCGATCGCCAGCGCTCGCACCCGCGAACAGCTGGCCGACCTGCTGCCCGTCCTCGACCTGCAGCTGACGTCCGACGAGCTCCGCCTGCTCTCGCTCGTCACCTCCTGACCCGCGGGCCCGGGTCGAGAACGGTCAGACCAGGACCTGGGTGACCGGGAGCGACGAGTCGGCGGGAAGGTCGAGCGCCGAGGGCGTGGCGTTGCCGGCCAGCAGGTGTGCGCCCAGCGCGGCCACCATCGCCCCGTTGTCGGTGCACAGCCCGGGGCGCGGTACGCGCAGGGTCAGGCCGGCGGCCGCGCAGCGCTGTTGGGCCAGCGCGCGCAACCGCGAGTTGGCCGCCACGCCGCCCCCGAGGACCAGGGTGTCCATCCCGCGCTCGCGGGCCGCGCGCACCGCCTTGGCGGTGAGCACGTCCACCACGGCCTCCTGGAAGCCGGCCGCCACGTCCGCGACCGGCACCGGCGCGCCGGCCCGGACCAGCGCCTCGACGTGCCGGGCCACCGCGGTCTTCAGGCCGGAGAAGGAGAAGTCGAACGGGGCATCGCGGGGTCCGGTCAGCCCGCGCGGGAAGGCGATCGCCGTCGGGTCGCCGTCGCGGGCCACCCGGTCGATGTGCGGGCCGCCGGGAAACGGCAGCCCGAGCAGCCGCGCGACCTTGTCGAACGCCTCACCCGCGGCATCGTCGATGGTCGCGCCGAGCGGGGTCACCGGGCCGGCGAGATCGGGCACGTCGAGCAGGCTGGAGTGCCCGCCCGAGACCAGCAACGCCAGGCACGGCGGCAGCGGGCCGTGCTGCAGGGTGTCCACGGCGACGTGCGCGGACAGGTGGTTGACCCCGTACAGCGGTACCTCCCAGGCCGTGGCGTAGGCCTTGGCCGCGGCCACCCCGACCAGCAGCGCGCCGGTCAGCCCGGGCCCGGCGGTGACCGCCACCGCGTCGATGTCGCGGGCCTTGACCTGCGCGGCGGCCAACGCCCGGTGCACCGCGGGCACCATCGCCTGCAGGTGGGCCCGGGACGCGACCTCGGGCACCACGCCGCCGAAGCGCGCGTGCTCGTCGACCGAGGAGGCCACCTCGTTGGCCAGCAGCGTCGGCGCGCCGGAATCCAGGCGCACGATGCCGACGCCGGTCTCGTCGCAGGAGGTCTCGATACCGAGGACGATCATCACGGTTCCGGTTCCCGTCGCATCGTGTAGGCGTCGGCGCCGCTCGGGCGGTAGTAGCGCCTGCGCAACCCGACCACGCTGAACCGTTCGCCCTCGTACAGCGCGCGGGCGGCCTCGTTGTCCGTACGGACCTCGAGGAACACGGTGGCCGCTGCGGCGTCGGCCACCTCCAGCAGCCCGCGCAGCAGCGCCCGGCCGATGCCGCGCCGCTGCTGGGTCGGGTCGACGCCGATGGTGTGGATCTCGGCCTCGGCCCGCGGCGGGCCGGCGACGAACGCCAGCCCGGCGTAGCCGACGAGCTCCCCGGGGGACCGGTCCGGGCCGAGGTTCCGCGCGGCCAGGTAGTGGTGACCGGCGCGCAGCTCGTCGCGGAACGCCCGCTCGCTCCACGGATCGTCGCCGGGGAACAGGATCCGCTCCAGTTCGGCGCACCGCGCGGCGTCGTCGGGCAACAACCGGTCGAGGTGGATGGTGGCGGTCACCCGAGGCTCACCTGCTTGCGCGGTCCGGGCTCGACGGCGTCCGGCCGCCGCAGGTACAGCGGCTCCAGCGGACCGGCAGCCCGGCCGGAGCGCAGGGCCGGACGCGCCATCTCGACCAGTGCCGCGGGTGACGGCGCGGCCGGCTCGACGACGGGCAGCCCGGTCTCGGCGGCCGCCGCGCCGGCCGCGGCCACGGCCTGCAGCGCGGGCAGCCGGTCGCGCAGCACGGCCGGCGCCTCGACGTGCGGGCCGTCGACGCGCCGGCCGTCGGGTCGGTAGCCCGCCCAGTAGACCTCCCGCCTGCGGGCGTCGGTGACGACCAGCAGGACCCCGTCGGGCAGGCCGTGACGCGCGTCCCGGGCGATGGCGTCCAGCGTGCACACCCCGTGCACCGGGACCTGCAACGCGTCGCCGAGAGCCGCGGCGGTGACCATGCCGACCCGCAGCCCGGTGAACGGCCCGGGCCCGGTGCCGACGACCACCGCGTCGAGATCGCGCAACGTCGACCCGGCTTCGGCCACGGCATCCCGCACGCCGGGCATGAGCAGCTCGGCGTGCTTGCGGGTGTGGTGCACGACCCGGGCCGAGAGCTGCTGCACCCGGTCACCGGTCAGCTGCACGACCCCCGCGGTGACCGCGGGCGTCGCGGTGTCCAGGGCCAGCACGAGCACGGAATCAGCCTATCCGGATGTGGACAACCGCTGCCCGCAGCGCCGGCGGCCGGGCCCGTCCCTGGTTTCTGCTGGTGAGCAGCTCTTCGTGACGGCGTGGGGGACAACGCGCCGGTCGCCGCGTGGCCCTGCTGCCCGTGCTCGGCGGCGTCCCGCTGGCAGCTGTGGACAACTCCGCACCGACGGGCCGCCGCTGTCGGTGCCGGCGCGAACCCTGGCGGCATGACGAACACCAGAGAGTTCCGCCCGCGCGCGCTGTCCGTCGTGGTGGCCCCGGCCCGGCAGCGCCACCACGAGCTGATCGATGCGGCCTGCGCCTGGCAGGTGGCCCGCGAGCGGCAGCCGTGTCCCGATCACTTCGCGCTGATCTGCGCCGCCGTCGACGACGCCGCCGCCCCGGGCGCGCCGCCGACCCCGAACCGCTGGACCCGCACCGAGGCCTATCACGTGCTGCGGTGCGACATCCCGAACTGGTGCTCCCGGCACGGCTGCCTGTGGCCGGCGGAGCTGCCACAGATCATGTGGCAGTGGTTCGACTTCCTGCACGCCACCGGCCACCTGCACCCGGACAGCGACCCGGTCGCCGAGCTGCGCAAGCCACTGGCCTGCGCCGGCGGACTCGACCAGGACGGGGCGCCGCGGCCGGCCGGTGCCGCGGAGTCCCTCCCGTGCGAGTGCCTGCTGCCCTACCGGGAGACGACCGAGCTGCTCTCCGAGCTGGTCCGGCAGTGCGAGCGCAGTGGTGACGATCCGCTCGACGCGCTGCGGCTGCTGGTCGGTCGACCTACTCGGACCCCGCCGGACCCGTGGTTCGGCGACGAGCTCGATCGCGGCCAGGATCTCGACCGGTGGCGATGGGAGCCGGGCGGCGACGAGGGGGACCGCCGTGGCTAGGGCTGTTCCGCCCGGCTAGGGCTGGTCCGCGCACCGGCGCATCGGGCTGCGCTCAGTTCCGCTCGACCCACCGCACGGTGGCCGTCCGCACGTCGTCAGGGCGCCGGTCGAGACGGACCAGCAGGTGCCGCGCGGACAGCCGCTCGACCACGCCCTCCCCCCACTCCACGGCCAGCACCGCACCGTCCAGCTCGGTGTCCAGGTCGAGGTCGTCCAGCTCGGCGGCGATGTCGGAGCCGGTACTGCCGAGCCGGTAGGCGTCGACGTGCACGAGCGGCACGCCGGCGCCGCCGGGCAGCGGGCGGTGCTCGCGGGCGATCACGAACGTCGGGGAGGTGACCGGGCCGGCCACGCCCAGGCCGCGGGCCAGGCCGCGGACCAGCGCGGTCTTGCCGGCGCCCAGCGGGCCGGCGAGCACCACCAGGTCGCCGGCCCCGAGGCCGCGGGCGAGCCGCTCGCCCAGAGCCTCGGTGTCGGCGGTGTCCGGGAGCAGCAGCTCCCCCTGCGGTGGCTCCGTCCGTGATGGCCCCGGGCTGCGTGGCGTGGAGCGCACCGAGTCGTGATCCGGGGCGACCGGGTTCGGGGCGGCGGGGTTCGGGGCGGGGTTCGGGGCCGGGTTCGGGACGGCCGGCTCCGGGGCGGCGGGACGGCTGTTCATGCTCGCCGCCGATCCCGGCGTGAGCCGCCGACCCGGGCGATGCTGCGCTGCACCAGGTCGTCCAGTGCCTCGTCCATGATCACGGGCTGCTCGAGCATCGGGAGGTGTCCGACACCGGCGAACCTGAGCAGCTCGGCGTGCGGGAGCTCGGCGGCGATCCGCTCGGCGTGCGTGAACGGGATGACCCGGTCCGCATCGCCCGCGGCGACCAGGACCTCGCAGTCGGCCAGCGCGGGCAGCGCGGCGATCCGGTCGTGGCTACCGACGGTGTCGACGAAGTCGGTCAGCGCGTCCACCGCGTTCCTACTGATCATGGTGTCGACCATGTCGACGAGCCAGGGCGAGACGTTGCGGTCGCCGTAGGCGAAGCTGCGGGTGAGCGCCCAGATCACGTCGCCCGCGGCGCGCCGGACGCCCTCGACCAGCTGCGGCTGCAGCCGGGCCAGCAGGCCCACCGACCTGGTCAACGGGTTGCGTCGGGACAACAGCGAACCCGAGAGTCCGCTGGTGCCGATCTCCCCCGCGGACGTCGCGACCAGCCCGACGCCGGCGACCCGCTCGGCGAACAGCGCCGGGTCCTGCTCGGCCAGCGCCAAGATCGTCATACCGCCCATCGAGTGCCCGACCAGCACGAGCGGCCCGTCCGGGGCCAGCGTCCTGATCACCGCGGCCAGGTCGAGGCCGAGCTGCTCGAGCGTGCAGCTCTCCCGGGAGGCCCGCTCCGAGTCACCGTGGCTGCGCAGGTCGTAGAGCACGAGGCGGACCACGGGCGTGTCGAGCTGGGCCAGCGAGCGCCGCTGGTAGTGCCAGGTGCGGCGGTCCAGGGCGAACCCGTGCACGAGCACGACGGTGAGCGCGGCCGGCCCGGCGGCGGGCTCGATCTCCTCGCAGGAGAGCCGGACACCGTCATCGGCGGTGACCGAGGACTGCTCCCCGATCGGCTGCAGCTCGCTGCCGTCGGCGGCCTGGGTCGCCAGCCGCCTGCGGTCGGTGACGATCTGGTGGTGCTTGCGGGCCACCACACCGACCGCGACGCCGGCCACGGTCGCGCCGGCCGCGCCCGCGATGGCCGCCCAGCCCGGCGGCTTCACGCCGCCCCGCCGGCCGCGGTGCGGGCGACCCGGCCGTGCACGCCGGTGACGATCTCGTAGTGGATGGTGCCCAGCTCGTCTGCCCAGTCCTGCGCGGTCGGCTCGCCCCGGGTCCCCGGCCCGAACAGCACGGCGTGATCTCCCTCTCGCACGTCGTCGTCGCCGCAGTCGACCACGACCTGGTCCATGCACACCTGCCCCACCACCGGGCGCACCCGGTCGGCCAGCAGCACGCGCATCCGCCCGGCGCGGCCGAGTCGCCGGGGCACCCCGTCGGCGTAACCGATCGGCAGCAGCGCCAGCGTGCTGTCCCGCGGCGTCGTCCACCGGTGCCCGTAGGACACCCCCTCGCCCGCCGGCACCCGCTTGACCAGCGCCACCCGGGCCCGCAGCGTCATCGCCGGGCGCAGCGGGGCCTCCCGCACCGGGCGACCGAGCGGGTCGAGCCCGTACACCGCGATCCCGGGGCGGACCAGGTCGAAGTGCAGATCCGGCCGGGTCAGGGTGGCCGCGGAGTTGGCCAGGTGTCGGATCGGGTCCAGGCCGCGGTCGCGCGCGGCCTGCCAGGCCTCGTTCAGCCGGGCGACCTGCCGGTCCAGCGTCGGGTGCCCCGGCACGTCGGCGTGCGACAGGTGCGACCAGACGGCGACGACCTCGGCCACGCCGTCCGCCACGGCTTTCGCGGCGTCGTCGAGCAGCGCGCCCCAGGCGGCTGCTGGCGCGCCGTTCCGGGACAGCCCGGTGTCGATCTTCAAGTGCAGCCGGACCGGACGTCCGGACCGGCCGGCGCCGGCGCGGATCGCCGCCAGGTGGGCCCGGGAGGCGGCGGCGAGGTCGATGCCGGCGGTGATCGCGGGCGCGAAGTCCTCGTCGGGCGGATACAGCCAGCACAGCACGGGCGCCCGGATGCCGGCCGCGCGCAGCGCGATTGCCTCGGCGAGCGTGCAGACCCCGAGCCAGCTCGCCCCCGCATCCAGTGCGGCCCGGGCGACCGGCACCGCTCCGTGCCCGTACCCGTCGGCCTTGACCACGGCCATCAGCGCGGCGCCGGGCGCGGCGGCGGCCAGCACCGCGACGTTGTGCCGGACCGCGTCGAGATCCACCACCGCCTCGGCCATCGGTCCGCCAGTCGGATCGCCCACCCCCGCATCCTCCCACCCGGGCGGAGCGATCAAGGCGGCCCGGGCCGGCGTGACTCACCCGAGCAGACTCCGCAGGGCGTCCGGAACGGCCGCCGCGATCCGGGACGCCGGGGCCGGGGCGCCCGCCGCCGCGAACTGCGCCGCCCGCCCGTGCACGAAGGCGCCGCAGCCGGCCGCCCACCACGGTTCCAGCCCCGCGGCCAGCAACGCGCCGATGAGCCCGGTGAGCACGTCGCCGGAGCCCGCCGTCGCCGCCCACGACGTGGTCGCCGGGTGCACCATTGCCCGCCCGCCGGGGTCGGCGATCACCGTGGCGTTGCCCTTGAGCAGCACCGTGACCCCCAGCCGGTCGGCGGCACGCCGGGCCGCGGCGGCCCGGTCGGGGCCGACGTCGCCGGCGATCCTGGCGAACTCGCGGTCGTGCGGGGTGAGCACCACCGGCCGACCGGCAAGTGCCGACCGCAGCTGGGCGTGTTCGGCGAGCAGCGTGATCGCGTCGGCGTCCACGCAGAGCGGAACGTCGCGGTCGACGGCCGCGGCGAGCACGTCCCGACCGGCCTCGTCGGTGCCGATCCCCGGCCCGACCGCCCAGGACTGGGTGCGGCCGGCGTCCGGCAGCGTCGTGGTGCAGATCACCTCCGGCCAGTGGTCCCGCACGCCGGGAGCCGCGCTGCCGGCGAACCGGACCATGCCGCTGGTGGCCAGCACCGCGGCACCGGTGGCCAGCACGGCGGCTCCCGGGTAGGTGGCCGAGCCGGCGGCGATCCCGGTGACCCCCTGGGTGTACTTGTCGTCGGTCGGGCCGGGCACCGGCCAGCGCGCGGCGACGTCGGCGGCCTCGAGAACGTGCAGGTGCGGCTCGGGCAGCAGCGGGGTCAACCCGATGTCGACCAGGTGCGTCGGGCCGCAACGCGCCGCGGCGAGCACGTGCACCGGCTTCAACGTGCCGAAGGTTGCCGTCTCGGTGGCCACCACCGCGGGGCCGTCCACCGTGCCGGTGTCGGCGTCCACACCGCTGGGCAGGTCCACG
The DNA here is from genome assembly GCA_035557575.1 of Pseudonocardia sp. Taxonomy (GTDB): domain Bacteria; phylum Actinomycetota; class Actinomycetes; order Mycobacteriales; family Pseudonocardiaceae; genus Pseudonocardia. The sequence goes on from DATMDS010000282.1 coordinate 9,270, forward strand.
GCCAGCACCGGTATCCCGGCCGCTGCCACCGCCGCCACCAGCTCGACCGCCGGCGGGCGCAGCGCCCCGCGACCCGAGATGCCGACGATGCCGTCGAGCACCAGGTCGGCACCGGTGAGTGCGGCCGTGGCTGCGGCGACATCGGTGGTCGCGTCGAGCACCCGGCCCCCGGCCCGGCGCAGCGCGGCCAACCCGGTCCGGTGGGCGTGGTCGGGCACCAGCAGCACCGCGCGCACGCCGACACCGCGCCTGCGCAGCTCCACCCCGGCCCAGAGCGCGTCGCCGCCGTTGTTCCCGGCACCGACCAGCAGCGCGACCGCGGAACCCGCCACCGGGCGGCGCCCGGCCAGCAGCCGCCGGGCGTGCACCGCCAACCCGAAGGCCGCACGGCGCATCAGGGCATCCTCGGGAGTGCGCGCCAGCAACCCGGCCTCGGTGTCGCGGACCTGCTGCGCGGTGTGGACGGCGTGCATACCCGCGACGGTAGCCCGGACCGGCGAGGCGGACCGCCCCGGTGATTATTTGCCGGAACGGCAACATTTCTTGTCGAACTCGCAGCCCGTGCGGACAGTGGGCGCCATGGACGACGACGCAACCGCGAGCGAGCCCTACGACGTCATCGTGATCGGTGGCGGCGCCGCCGGTCTGAGCGGCGCGCTGACCCTGGCCCGGGCTCGCCGCACCGTACTGGTGCTGGACGCCGGCGAGCCGCGCAACGCCCCCGCCGCCGGGGTGCACGGCTTCCTGACCCGCGACGGGCTGCCGCCGGCGGAGCTGGTCCGGCTGGGCGCCGCCGAGGTCACCCGCTACGGCGGTCGGATCCGGCACACCCGGGCCACCACCGCGCGGCGGACCGCTGCCGGCTTCACCGTGGAGACGGCCGATGGTCACGCGGTCCGCGGGCGCCGGCTGCTGCTCGCCACTGGCCTGCACGACGAGCTGCCCGACGTCGCCGGCCTGCGGGAACGCTGGGGCCGGGACGTCCTGCACTGCCCGTACTGCCACGGTTGGGAGTTCCGCGACGAGCCGATCGCAGTACTGGCCACTGGCCCGCACGCCGCGCAGAAGGCGCTGCTGCTGCGGCAGTGGAGTTCCACGGTGACCCTGCTGCAGCACACCGGGCCGGCGCCGAGCGCCGAGGAGCGGGAGCAGCTGGCCGCCCGTGACATCGCCGTGGTCGAGGGCGAGGTGGTCGCGCTCGAGATCGACGACGACCGGCTGCACGGCGTCCGGCTGGCCTCCGGTGGGCGCGTCGGGTGCCGCGCGCTGGCCCTGATGCCCCGGATGCGGGCCCACGCCGACGTGGCGGCCGACCTGGGGCTGGATCCCGTCGAGCACCCCATGGGCATGGGCCACCAGCTGCCCGCCGGACCGGGCGGCGGTACCACCGTCGCCGGGGTCTGGGTCGCCGGTAACGTCGCCGACCTGTTCGCCGGTGTCGTCGCCGCGGCCGCCGCCGGGGTGACCGCGGCCGCCGCGATCAACGCCGACCTCGTCACCGAGGACACCCGGCGGGCCGTGGAGCGACTGCTGCCGGTATGACCGCCACGACCCGAAGGACCGCGATGGACGAACGATTCACCCAGCCGTTCTGGGACGAGCGCTACGGCGCGACGGACCGGGTGTGGAGCGGGAACCCGAACCCGCAGCTGGTCCGCGAGGTCGCCGACCTTTCCCCCGGCCTCGCGCTGGAGGCGGGCTGCGGCGAGGGCGCCGACGCGCACTGGCTGGCGCGGCGCGGCTGGCAGGTGACCGCGCTGGACGTCTCCGCGGTCGCGCTGGCCCGCGGCGCCGAGCACGCCGGGCCGGAGTTCGCGGACCGGATCACCTGGCGGCAGGCCGACCTCCTCGCCTGGGAGCCGGAGCCGGACCGCTACGACCTGGTCACCGCCCACTTTATGCAGCTCCCCAGTGCGCTGCGAGATCCGCTGTTCGCCGCCCTCGCCGCGTCGGTCGCCCCCCGCGGCACGCTGTTGATCGTCGGGCACGACCTGTCCGATCTGGGGACAGCGCTGCCCCGGCACGGCGATCCGGACATGTTCTTCACCGCTGAGCAGGTCGCCGGGAAGCTGGAGGCGGACCGGTGGGAGATCGTCGTGGCCGAGGCCCGGCCGCGTACCGCCGTCCACGAGGGGCAGGAGATCACCATCGCGGACGCCGTGCTGCGGGCGCGCCGGCGCCGATAGCGAACGGGCGGCAGCTGTTGCACGCGCGGACCGCCACCCTCCACTACGGTCAGGGCTGTGATCCGGACCAGCTCGCCGCACCGGCCGCCCGAAGTGCGCAACGCCAAGGACGCGATTCTGCGCCTGTCCCGGCCCGGCCCGCACCGGGTGCTGCGCGGCGACCTGGGGATCATGGGCATCCCGGGTGTGGTGTTCGCACCCGAGGAAGGCCTCGGCCTGCCGGCGGTCGTGTTCGGGCACGATTGGCTGCAGCCCGCGGAGCGCTACGCGGACCTGCTGCGGCACCTGGCGTCGTGGGGTTTCGTGACCGCGGCCCCGTCCAGCCACCGCGGCGCGCTGCCCAGCCACAGCGGTTTCGCCGCGGACCTGCGCACCACGCTCGAGGTCTGCGCCGGCGTCCGCCTCGGCGACGGCCGGATCAGCGTCGACGCCCGGCGCACCGCGCTGGCCGGGCACGGCATCGGGGGTGGCGCGGCGCTGCTGGCCGCGGTCGGCCAACCGCGCATCGCGGCGGTCGTCACGATCGCCGTCGCCCAGACCCGACCGTCGGCGCTGGAAGCGGCCCGGGCGATCACCGCGCCGACGCTGCACCTGGCGGCGGGCAAGGACACCATCGCCCCGGCCACCGGGCACGCCGAGCCGATCGCCGACGCGGCCGGCGGCCGGGTGTGGCTGCGGACGCTGCTGAAGGCGAGCCACACCGGGTTCCTGGAGGGCGTGCATTGGAGCGACTTCGTGCTCTCGGGCAGCCCGAACGCCAAGACCCGCAGGCTGACCAGGGCGATCGTCACCGCATTCCTGATGCACCAGCTGCTCGACGAGGACCGGGTCGAGGTGCTGGTCGACGGCAAGATCTCCGGCACCACGCTGACCCAGCGTTAGCCGTCGGCCGGCGGGGGCAACTCCGCGATCCGGGCCCCGCGCTCGTCGTGCACGCGGTGGCCACCGAGGCCGCCGAGCCGGACGCCCGGACGCCCGGTCGCGTCCGGTCCGCCCGGAGCCGATCCGAGTTCCCGGGCCAGTTCGGCGGCCCGGCGTGCCTGCCCGTCCAGTTCCCGGTGGAGTGACTCGGCGCGCTCGACCCAGGCACCGCCCCGCGGATCCGGCCAGTCCGCGGCGACCTGCTCGGCGAGCCGGCGTATCCGCCGCCCCACGGCGTCGAGGGCGTCGGCGACCTCGACGCACCAGCGCGGGACGGCCTGCTCGCCCGCCGCCCCGCCACCGGTGGCCGGCCCACCACCGGTCGCCAGCCTGCCGGTCACGGCCCACCGCCCGTCACGGGCCGACCGCCGGTCACGAACCGCCGCCGGTCACGATCCGCCGCCCGCCGCCCGCCGCCCGGCGATCGGGCCGGCCCCGCGCCGTCCGGCCGCGCGATCGGGCCGGCCGCGCGATCGGGCCGGCCGGGCGATCGGGCCGGCCGGGCGATCGGGCGGCCGGGCGATCACCACGGGCCACGCACCCGGGCCAGGCTGCGGGCCGCCGCCCGGTCGCCCTCGATCGCCGCGGCAGCGGCCGCGGACAGCGCCGCGCTCAGCTCGGCCAGCTCGCCGGCGACCCTGCACACCGCGTCCCGTAGGTCGGCCACCGGGAGGGTCGCGCTCGGCGCGGACGCGCCCACCGCGCGCAGCTGGTCGGCGAGGCCGGCCGCGACCAGCGCGTGAGCGCCCAGCCGGTCCGGGTGCAGGTGCAGTTCGGGCATGCCGTGATGCTGCCCGATCGACGCCCGGCGCGGGGCGGAACGGCGAAACCGGGGCGGTCGCTCAGCGCGCGGCGGCGACGACGCCGGCCAGCCGGGACGCCACCGTGCCGGCCTGCTCCGCGGTGGGCGCCTCCACCATGACGCGGACCAGCTGCTCGGTACCGGA
>DATMDS010000283.1:0-30231 GCA_035557575.1 Pseudonocardia sp.
GGCCCGTCCTCCGGCCCTACAGCCGAACCGCGACGTTGTCGATCAGGCGGGTGCGGCCGATCCGGGTGGCGGCCAGCAGCCGGGCCGGGCCGGACTCCGGGTTCGGCCCGAGATCGGGATCGCGCAGCTCGAGATAGTCGACGGCGAGGGCCGGCTCGGCGGTGAACACCGCGCGCGCCGCCTCCAGCACGGCCGCCGGCCCGTGCGCGGCCACCGCCGCCCCGGCGGCCAGCGCTCGCTGCAGCGTGGCCGCCCGGACCCGGTCCGCGTCCGACAGGTAGACGTTGCGGCTGGACAGGGCCAGCCCGTCGGGCTCACGAACGATCGGAACGCCGGCCACGGCCAGCGAGAAGTCCAGATCGCGCACCATCCGCTTGATCAGGATCAGCTGCTGGTAGTCCTTCTCGCCGAAGAAGGCCACGTCCGGGGCGACGATGTGGAACAGCTTGGCCACCACGGTCAGCACGCCGGCGAAGTGCCCCGGCCGCACCGCGCCCTCCAGCTCGTCGCCGAGCCGGCCGGGGGTGACCGACGTGTCGGCGCCCTCGGGGTACATGTCGGGCACGCCGGGCAGGAACACCAGCTCGACGCCCTCCTCGCGGCAGGCCTGCAGGTCGGCCTCCAGCGGGCGCGGATAGCGGGTCAGGTCCTCGGCCGGGCCGAACTGCAACGGGTTCACGAAGATCGACACGACGGGGACCACGGCGCCGGGCGCCCGCCGGGCGTGCCGGATCAACTCCCGGTGGCCCTCGTGCAGTGCCCCCATCGTCGGGACCAGCGCGACCTTGCGGCCCGCCGCGCGCAGCGCCCGGGTGACCGGTGCGATGGCGGCCGGCGAGCGGTGCACGGTCAGCTCACCGGGCACGTAACCCTTCCTCGTGCGGGCCGTCGTCAACGCTGCCTCCCTGCGGTGCCGTCGACCGCGCCGCTGCGCGCCGGCGACGGGCCTGATCGACCGCAGATGTACCACACGCCGGCTCGGCTCACGGTGGCTCCGCCAGCAGCGCCTCGATATCGGCGGCGACGGACTCCGGCAGCATGCCGGCGGCGGCCGCGCGGCCGGCCGTGCGCGTGGCCAGCGCGCGGTAGGTGCGGGCCAGCCCCGGGTCCTCCGCGGTGAGCACCCGCAGATGGCTGCGCACGGTCTCGATGTCACCGCGGGCGACCGGGCCGGTCAGGCCGCGGTCGCCGTGGCGCAGCGCGTTGTCCAGCGCCGCCGACAGCAGCGGAGCGACCAGCCGGTCGGCCGGGTGGATGCCGGCCGCCTCCAGGGTCTGCACGCAGTCCCGGACCAGGGTGACGAGGTGGTTGGCCCCGTGCGCGAGCGCGGCGTGGTAGAGCGGGCGGACCGCCTCGGCGACCCGGACCGGCTCAGCGCCCATCTCGAGCACCAGCGCCTCGCCGACGCTCCAGGCCGCCTCGTCCGGCGCCGCGGCGGTGACGCTGACACTGGCCCCGGCCAGCCGGGCCACGTCCTCGACCCGACCCGTGAACGTCATCACCGGATGCAGGGCCAGCGGCAGCACGCCGTGCTCGGTCGCCGGGGCGAGCACGCCCACCCCGTGCGCCCCGCAGGTGTGCACCACGATCTGGCCTGGCCGGAAGCAGCCGGCCGCCGCCAGCCCGCGGACCAGGCCGGGCAGCACGTCGTCCGGCACGGCCAACAGCCCGAGGTCGACCCCGCGGACCACCTCGTCAGGAGCGCGCAGCGGCACGTCCGGCAGCAGCGCGGCGGCCCGCCTGACCGACTCCCTGGACACCCCGGAGGCGGCCACGACGTGGTGACCGGCCGCGGCCCAGGCCGCCCCGACGACCGCCCCGACCCGACCCGCGGAGACGACGCCGACGCTCAGCCGCGCCGGCCGGGAGGTGCTCACGACCGTGACCCGGCGCCGGACCGGGCCGCCGGATCGCGGGGGTCGGCGTCAGATGCGGTGGGTCGGGGAGTCGTCACGGCCGGTGTGCCTGCCGGATTGCTGGTCGGTGTCGGGCGCGGGTTCGGGGATGGTCGGCCGGACCAGCCGCCGGGTCGGCTCCTCCTCGTACGCCGGGGGGCGCGGCCCGGCGGCGGGCGGCGGCGAGCCGGGGGCGCCGGGCGCGCGCAGGTCGGGGCCCGGCTGCGGCCGCCCCCACGTCGGCGGTGGCCCCGGGGACCAGGACTGGTCGGGACGGCCGGCGAAGCGCGGTCCGGGCGTCGGGTAGTGCGGCTGACCGGGAGCGACCGCGGGCGGCGGGCCGGGCGGCGGCGGGGTCCAGGTCGACGGGCCGTGCAGCCGCACCGCCGTGGTCAGGGCCTCGGGATGCCCCACCGCCCGGCCCCGGGCCTTGATCAGCTCGGCGAGCGCCTCGTCGTGCCAGAACCGCCCGGTCTCCCCGACCGATCCGCGGGCCATCCGGGACCGCAGGAACGCCAGGTCGGTGACCGCGGCCTGGTAGTCGGTGACGGCCCTGGCCACCTTCTTGCCCGAGCGCCGCCGGACCGCGGACCGCCAGCCGCGGCGCCCGGCCAGGCTGGACAGCAGCGTGATCTCGCTCGGGGCGATCCATCCGGCCTGCGCGAAGCCGGGCAGCTGGTCGATGACGATGCGCTGCTCCCGGCGCCGCTGCCAGACCACCACGGCGATCATGGCCATGAACAGCGGCACCATGATGAAGGCGTACACCAGGAAGAAGGCGGAGCCGTCCAGCAGCGACGCCGAGCCGTTCCACAGCGCGTGCAGGGTGACGGCGAGCGCGTAGCCGATCAGCACCGCGACCACCCGCACCACCGGGTTCCGGCTGTTCGAGGCGATGCCGGCGCCGATCCCGATCATCGCTGTGAACAGCGGGTGGGCGAACGGCGAGAGCAGCCCGCGCAGCACCAGCACGGTGAACACCCCGCCCACCGCGCCGACCGGCCCCTCCTCGGTGAGCGCACGCCCGATGTAGAGGATGTTCTCGGTGAAGGCGAACCCGGCCGCCACCAGCCCGGCGTAGACGATGCCGTCGACGATCCCGTCGAACTCCCGCCGGCGGAAGATCAGCAGGCCGACCAGGAAGGCGCCCTTGACCGCCTCCTCGACGACGGGAGCGACCGCCACCGCGCCCACGACGTCGCCGCTGCCGCGCCCGAGCACCTCGTCGGCGACCAGCGCGGCGCTCGAGTTGATGACCATCGCGGACAGCGCGGCGAAGCAGGCACCCCAGAGGAAGGCCAGCAACAGCAACCGCGGCGGCTCCGGCTCCCAGCGGTCGATCCACAGGAAGCACGCGACCACCGGGCCGACCGGGAGCAGCGCGCACAGCGCGCCGACGACGACACCGCCGACGCCCACGCTGCTCGCCACCAGCCCGAGCACGATCAGGCCGCAGATGCCCAGGCCGATCAGCCCGAGCACCGGAGCGAGCACGCCCCGCCGCTGACGGCCCGACGTGGGAATCGGACCCTCCCAGGTCGCCTGCGTCATGCCCTGCAGCGTACGGGTAGCCGACATGCCGCTGCCGGACGTCACTCGGTGGGCTGTCCGGGCCGGTCGGCGGGGGTGCGGTCGTCGGGCGTGCGGCAGCAGCGTTCCAGCCACAGGGCCCCCGCGACCAGCACCAGCGCGCAGACCAGCCCGACCGTCCCGGCCAGCGAGTCGGAGGCGGCCGCGGTGACCTCGCCGCTGCGCGGCAGCACGTGCAGCAGCAGTCCCACCCAGGCGCCGGCCATGATCGCGCCGCCGAGCGCGGAGGCCTTGGCCACCAGCACCGCCCGGGCCGCGACCAGCGGCTGCACCGGGCGCGCCCCCGGGCGGCGCTCGATGCGGGCGCGCAGCCCGTTGCCGGCCAGCGCCTCGGCGATCCCCAACACGGCGAGGGTGGCCCCGGCCGGCAACGGCAGTCCGGGTAGCGACCCGTAGCTCAGCCGCACGGCCAGGTTCACCAGCAGCGCCGCCACCAGCCCGGCGGCCAGCAGGTCACGGGCCCGGGTGGCGGTCACCATGCCCTCCTCGGAGCGCGACGACGTCCGCGCGAACGGCACTCTCGCACGAACCTATCGTGCGAAAGTGCCGTTCGCGCGGTTGTCGGGAGGGGGTGCGGGGTCATGGGACGAGGGTCAGGTCGTCGCGGCGGCGGAGGCCGGCCTCCGCGTCCGGGCCGAGCGCGGCCAGCAGCGCCGCCACCGGCCCCCGGCCCGGCAGCACCGCGTCGGGTTCGACGTCCAGCCAGGGCCGCAGCACCGTGGCCCGCTCGGCGGTGCCCGGGTGCGGCAGCAGCAGCTCGGGATCGTCACTGGTCACACCGTCGACGGTGACCACGTCGACGTCCAGGGTGCGGGGGCCCCAGCGCACGTCGCGGACCCGACCGGCCGCGTCCTCCAGCCGCTGCCCGCGGCGCAGCCAGCCCCACGCGTCGGTGCCGGTGTCGGCGACGACGATCACCGCGTTGAGGAAGTCGGGTTGCTCGACGCCACCCCATGGCGCGGTCTCGTACACCGGGGAGGCCAGCACCAGCTCGGCCGCGAACCCGGCCACCGCGGCCCGCAGGCACCCGAACCGGTCACCCAGGTTCGACCCCAGGGAGAGCACCGCGCGCGTCATCGCCGCGACCGCTCCGGCTCCCGGGTGATCACCACGGCGACGTCGGCGAACTGCAGCGGGATCGGGGCCCGCGGCTTGTGCAGCGCCACCCGGACCCGGCGCACCCGGGGATCGGTCAGCACGTCGTCGGCGATCCGCCCGGCCACGGTCTCGATCAGGTCGCACGGCTCGCCGGCCACGATCGCGGCCGCCCGCTCGGCGAGGGCGCCGTAGTCGAGGGTGTCGGCCAGCGCGTCGGAGGCCGCGGCGGCGGCCAGATCCAGCCACACGGTCAGATCGACCACGAAGTCCTGCCCGTCGCGGCGCTCGTGGTCGAACACGCCGTGGTGGCCGCGGACCGTGAGCCCGCGCAGCTCGATGCGGTCGGCGCCGGCAAGGTCGCTCATCGCGGCCCTGGGCCGCCGATGCGGGCCGGTGAAGCGCCGAGCTGCCATGCCGCCGCCACCGCGATCGCGTCCATGGTGGATCCGACGTCGTGCACCCGGACCCCCCAGGCCCCGGCGGCCGCGGCCAGCGCGCAGACCGCCGCCGAGGCGCCGTCGCGGCCGGGCACGGCGCGCTCGGTGCCGTCGGCGGCGGCCAGCAGCTGGCCCAGGAAGCGCTTGCGGGAGGCACCGACCAGCACCGGGAAGCCCAGCGCGACCAGCACGTCGAGCCGGCGGAGCAGGGCCCAGTTGTGCGCCGCGTTCTTGGCGAACCCGAGCCCGGGGTCCAACACCAGGCGCGTCGGGTCGACCCCGGCCAGCACCGCGGCGTCCACCCGGGCCACGAGCTCGGCCCGCACCTCGCCGATCACGTCCTCGTAGCCGGCCAGCTCGTGCATCCGGGAGCTGGGTCCGCGCCAGTGCATCAGGATCCAGGGCACCCCGGCGGCCGCCACCGTCGCGGCCATCCGCGGGTCGGCCAGCCCGCCGGAGACGTCGTTCACCACGACCGCGCCCGCCTCGACCGCGGCCTCGGCCACACCGGCCCGGGTGGTGTCGATGCTCACCGGCACCCCCTCGGCCACCAGCTCGGTGATCACCGGCAGCACCCGCTGCTTCTCCACCTCGGCGTCGATCCGCTCGGCACCGGGCCGGGTGGACTCCCCGCCCACGTCCACCAGGTCCGCCCCGGCCGCGCGCATGGCCACCCCCTGCGCCACCGCGTCGTCGCGGTCCAGGAAGCGGCCCCCGTCGGAGAACGAGTCCGGGGTGACGTTGAGGATGCCCAGCACCGCGCAGCGCCCGGGGTGCGGCAGCCGGCCGCCGGTCGGCACGCCGATCACCCGCCCCGGATCAGCGAGATGGCCTCCGCCCGGGACCGCGACGAGGACTGCAGCAGCCCGCGCACCGCCGAGGTCGTGGTCCGCGACCCCGGCTTGCGGATCCCGCGCATGCCCATGCACAGGTGCTCGGCCTCGATCACCACGATCACCCCGCGCGGGTCGAGCTTGCGGACCAGGGCATCGGCGATCTGGCCGGTGAGCCGCTCCTGCACCTGCGGACGCCGGGCGTAGAGGTCGGCGACCCGAGCGATCTTGCTCAGACCGGTGACCCGGCCCGTGGTCGAGGGGATGTAGCCGATGTGGGCCACGCCGTGGAAGGGCACCAGGTGGTGCTCGCAGGTGGAGAAGATCGGGATGTCCCTGATCAGGATCAACTCCTGGTGCTGCTCGTCGAACGTCTTCTCCAGCGCCTGGTCCGGGTCGGCGTAGAGCCCGGCGAAGATCTCCTCGTAGGCCCGGGCCACCCGGGCCGGGGTGTCCCGCAGACCCTCCCGGTCCGGGTCCTCACCGATCGCGATCAGCAGTTCGCGCACGGCGGCCGCGGCCCTGGCGTGGTCGACGCCGCGCCGGGCCGGCACGCCGTCCGATGCAGCGCCGTCCGATGCAGCGCCGTCCACCGGTGCGGCGGTCGCCGCTGTGCCACCGCTCGTGGTGCGGCTGCTCAGCGTGGCCCGTCCTCGGTCTGGTCGTCGCGCCGCTCGTCCCAGCTCGGCTCGGAGCCGGGCCGCTCGACGTGCCCGTTGCCGGCCGGGCCGGGCCCGTTCCCGGACGGCTGCTGCCACGGCTGGGGGGGCATCGCCTGCGGCGGACCCCAGGCCTGGCCGTCCGGCGGCCAGGACTGCCCGGTCGGGGTGGTGGCCGGACGCCAGTCCGGCGGGGCACCGTAGTTGTGCGGCACCGAGCTGGGTTGGCCACTGCCCTGCGGACCGGGCCACGGCTGCGGCGGGCCGACCGGAACGTGCCCGGTCGGGTGGTGGTAGCCGGTCGGCGGGAACGGGGGCTGGCCGGGGTAGCCGCCACCGGGCGGGCCGGGCGTGGGCACGCCGTTCGGCCCGGGTCCGGGCTGCGGAACTCCGTTCACGCCGCCCGGGTAGGAGCCGACCGGGGTGGGCTCGCGCGCCGGCTCGACGTGCGGCGGCCACGGCTCCCCGCGCTCCCGGGCGCGCTCGGCCGGGGTCTGGATCGGCGGCTTGTCCGAGGGCGTGCGCCCGCCGAAGTCGTTGAATGCGGTGATCCGGGGCCGCTTCTGCACCCGGTCGAAGATCCGCTCCAGGTCCTTGCGGGTCAGCGTCTCCTTCTGCAGCAGCTCGAAGACCAGCTCGTCCAGCACGTCCCGGTAGGTGTTCAGGATCTCCCACGCCTCGGTGTGCGCGGCCTCGATGAGCGCGCGCACCTCCTCGTCGATCTCGTGGGCCACCTCGAGCGAGTAGTCGGGCTGGTTGCCCATCGAGCGGCCGAGGAACGGGTCGCCCTGCTCGCGGCCGTAGCGCACCGCACCGAGGCGGGCGCTCATGCCGTACTCGGTGACCATCGCCCGGGCGATCTTGGTGGCCTGGTCGATGTCGGAGGACGCGCCGGTGGTCGGCTCGTGGAAGACCAGCTCCTCGGCCGAGCGCCCGCCCATCGCGAACACCAGCCGGCCGATCATCTCCGAGCGCGTCATCAGGCCCTTGTCGTCCTCGGGGACGACCAGCGCGTGCCCGCCGGTGCGCCCGCGCGGCAGGATCGTGAGCTTGTACACCGGCTCCAGGTCGGGCATCGCCCACGCGGCTAGCGCGTGCCCGCCCTCGTGATAGGCGGTGATCTTCTTCTCCTGCTCGGAGATGATCTTGCCCTTCCGGCGCGGCCCGCCGACCACCCGGTCGACCGACTCCTCCAGCGCCGCGTTCGTGATCAGCGTTCCGTGCTCGCGCGCGGTGAGCAGCGCGGCTTCGTTGATCACATTGGCCAGGTCGGCACCGGACATCCCGACCGTGCGCTTGGCCAGCCCCTCGAACTCGATGTCCGGGGCGAACGGCTTGCCCTTGGAGTGCACGGCCAGGATCGCGCGCCGACCGGCGAGGTCCGGTGCGCCGACCGGGATCTGCCGGTCGAAGCGGCCGGGCCGCAGCAGCGCCGGGTCCAGGATGTCCGGCCGGTTGGTCGCCGCGATCAGGATGATGCCGCCGCGGGCGTCGAAGCCGTCCATCTCGACCAGCAGCTGGTTCAGCGTCTGCTCGCGCTCGTCGTGGCCGCCGCCCAGGCCGGCGCCGCGCTGGCGGCCGACCGCGTCGATCTCGTCGACGAAGATGATGCACGGCGAGTTCTGCTTGGCCTGCTCGAACAGGTCGCGCACCCGGGACGCGCCGACGCCGACGAACATCTCCACGAAGTCCGAGCCGGAGATCGTGTAGAACGGCACGCCCGCCTCGCCCGCGACCGCGCGGGCCAGCAGCGTCTTGCCGGTTCCGGGCGGGCCGTAGAGCAGCACGCCCTTCGGGATCTTGGCGCCGAGGGCCTGGTAGCGCTGCGGGTTCTGCAGGAAGTCCTTGATCTCGTGCAGTTCCTCGACGGCCTCGTCGGCCCCGGCCACGTCGGCGAACGTCGTCTTCGGGTGGTCCTTGGACAACTGCTTGGCCTTGGACTTGCCGAACGACATCACCCGGTTGCCGCCGCCCTGGGCGTTGTTCATCATCCAGAACAGGATGAGCAGCACCAGGCCGAGCGGGATCAGGTAGATCAGCATGGTGGTCAGGAACGACTCCTGACGCACCGCCGTGTTGAAGGTCGGCTTGTTGTCGGCGGCCTCGAGCTTCTCGACGAGGGTGTCCCCGAGCAGCGCCGGGTACTGCGTGATGACCTTGGTGCTGCCGTTCAGCGGCTGCGAGAGGGTCAGCCGCAGCCGCTGCTCCCGGTCCTCGACCAGCGCGTCGCGCACGTTGCCGCCGTCGATCTGGGAGATCGCCACCGAGGTCGGCACCTGGGTGTAGCCGCGGGTGTCGTCCAGGAGCATGCTGAACGTCAGGTAGACCAGGACCGCGACAAGGATCCAGATCAGTGGGTTGCGGAGCAGGCGCTTGCGGTCCATTCAGCTTCGGCCTGTGGCGGCCTTCACCCTCTCTGACGAGTTCTCCGGCGGCGACCCGGCGAGCGGGCTGACGGCTCCGAGACCGCCAGGATAGCGGTCCGACGACCGACCCGCGTCATGGTCCCGATCAGGATGCCACCGGCGCGGACACGCACCGATCCAACGAGCGGGCCGGGGTCTGTGTTCCGCGGCCGTTTCTCAGGCGTACACCGCGGGGTCGAGGGTGCCGATGAAGGGTAGGTCGCGGTAGCGCTCGGCGTAATCCAGACCGTAACCGACGACGAACTCGTTGGGGATGTCGAAGCCGACGTAGCGCACGTCGACCTTGCTCCTGGCCGCCTCCGGCTTGCGCAGCAGCGCACACACCGACAGCGACGCGGGGCCGCGCGACTCCAGGTTCTTCAACAGCCAGGACAGCGTCAGCCCGGAGTCGATGATGTCCTCGACGATCAGCACGTGCCGGCCGGCGATGTCGCGGTCGAGGTCCTTGAGGATGCGCACCACGCCCGAGGAGGTGGTTGCCGACCCGTAGGAGCTGACCGCCATGAACTCCAGCTGCACCGGGAGCGGCAGCGCCCGCGCCAGGTCGGTCATGAACATCACGGCCCCCTTGAGGACCCCGATCAGCAGCAGGTCGGAGCCGGCGCCGCACAGCGGCTCGTAGTCCTTGCCGATCTGCTCGGCCAGCTCGTCGATCTTCTCGCGGATCGCGCTCTCGGTGACGAGTGTCGAGGCGATGTCACCGTCGTACACGGTGGCCGTCCTTCCGGGGCAGGGGCGACGAGGCGCGGGACCACTGGAGCGGGCGCAGCGTGAGCCTGCCATGCCCGCGCACCAGCTCCAAGCCGCCCGGTAGCGCGACTCCCCCGCGGTCGGGACCCTCAACTGCGAGGACGTCGGACGCCCTGAGCTGGGAGTCGGTGACCGCGCGCACCCCTTCGGTGTGCAGCCAACTGCGCAGCACCCGGCGCCGCAGTGCCGCGGGCACGCCGGCCAGCGGCGCCAGCTCCAACGCCGCCCCGTCTCGGGCGGTGGCCAGCAGCTCGGCGGCGAGGCCGTCGAGCACCTCGCAGTCGTCGCGCAGCTGGGCGGCGGTGCGGGCCAGCGCGGCCGCCACCCCGCCACCGAGCACCTCCTCCAGCAGCGGCAGTGCCTCGTGCCGCAGCCGGGCCCGGGTGAACCGGGGGTCGGTGTTGTGCGGGTCGTCCCATACCGGCAGGCCGCGAGCGGCGCAGGCGGCCCTGGTGACCGCGCGCCGCACCCCGAGCAGCGGCCGCAGCCAGGGCGGGTCCCACCCGCGCATGCCGGCCAGCGAGCGCGGACCGGAGCCGCGGCCGAGGCCCAACAGCACGGTCTCGGCCTGGTCGTCCAGGGTGTGCGCGACCAGCACCGGCGAGTCCGGGTGCGGGCGGGCGGCGCTCAGCGCGCCGTAGCGGGCGCGGCGGGCCGCGGCCTCCAGCCCGCCGGGCCCGTCCACCTCGACCCGGTGACCGGCGGCGCGAACACCCCACCCGGCGAGGAGTGCGACGCAGGCCGCGGTGCGTTCCGCGGAACCGTCCTGCAGGCCGTGGTCGACGACGGCGGCGTGGACCGGGCCGGTGACGATCTCGGCGACCGCCGCGGCGAGGGCCAGCGAGTCGGCCCCGCCGGAGCAGGCGACCAGCGGTGGCGCGGCCCGGTGTGCGGCGGGCAGCCCGGCCAGCGCCGCGCGCACCGCCCGCCGGATCTCGGCCACCGCCGGGTCGCGGGCGACGGTGCCCGGATCACTCACGGCGCGGACCGCCGCGACCGGTCGTACCCCCACCGCCGCGGTGGAACCCACGTTCGACGAGCGCAGGCGCCCCGACATCCGCCTTCGATAGCTCGCAGCCAGCGTGTCCGCCGGGTGCGAGGGGTCGGCGGTACGTGCGAGGGACTGTCGCGGTCACGGTTCGACTCGGCGCAGCCAGGCTCCGGGCTCGGCCAGCTCGGCCCGGCTGGGCAGGTTCTCGGGGCGGTCCCAGACCCGGTTGAACCCGTCCATGCCGGCGGCCAGCACCACGTGGGAGGTGAAGGCCGAACCGACCGCGTACTGGCGCACCTTCGCCTCGACCCCGAGCAGCGCGCGCAGGATCCGGTCGATCAGGCCACCGCCGCGGCGGCGCATGGTGAACTTGGCCCGGATGGTGGCCACGCTCGGCACCACCTCCGGGCCGGCCGCGTCCATCACGTGGTCGGCGTGCCCCTCGAGCAGCGTGGTCAGCGCGAGCAGCCGGTCGAGCACGGCGCGCTGCTCCGGGCCCTGCAGCAGCTCGACGACGGCCAGCGAGTCGGCGCCGGAGGAGCGGATCTGGCGCAGCACGTCCGGCAGCCGCTCCAGCAGCGCCGAGCGCTGCTCACCGGAAGCGGAGGCGACCTGGGCCAGCGACAGGAACCGGCCGACCTCCGCGGCGAAGTAGGAGCGCAGCCACGGCACCGCGGTGAACTGCAGCCGGTGGGTGGCCTCGTGCAGGCAGACCCAGAGCCCGAAGTCGACGGCCGGCACGTCGAGCGCCTGCTGCGCCGCATGCACGTTGGGCGCGACCAGCAGCAGCCGGCCCTCGCCGGTGGCTCCACCGAACGGGTCGTACTGGCCCAGTACCCGCCCACCCAGGTAGGCGACCACGCCGCCGAGCTGCACCCCCGCGGTCCGCGCCGTCACCATGCGGGCCACCCGGGACACCGCGGGCAGCTCGGCGCCATCGGTGAGCACCTGCATCCCGTGCACCGCCGCCGCGGCCCACGCCGGCCGGTCCACGACGTCCGCCGGCAGCAGCGGCAGCCCGGCACCCAGCCCGGTGACGGCGCGCACGTGGCCCTCCGCGACCGCGGCGTCGGACCGCAGCCGGCCGACCAGCTCGGTGGCCTCGGCGCGGGTGGCGTCCGGTCCCGGGCTCATCAGGCGGGCGGCGGTGCGGCTGGCCAGGGCCCAGTCGACCGGCAGGCCGCGCTGGGTCGACCCGGTCCGGTCGGGCTCGGTGTCGTCGATCGCGCTCGGCACCCGACTCACGCTACGCACCCGAAGGGCGCAACGCCCCCTTTCGCGGGTACGCCGAGGTGCGCACCCCGCGTGCCGGCACCCACCGCGGGCCGGTCATCGGCAGCCGCAGCGGCTCAGCTGCGCGGCCATCTCGTCCAGCAGCGGTCGGCTGATCGCCGGGCTGGGCCCGTTCGACATCAGGGCAAAGATCAACAAACGGCCGTCGACGTCGGTCACCACGCCGGCCAGGCTGCTGACGCCGTTCAGGGTCCCGGTCTTGGCCCGCACCACGCCGCGGCCCGCGGCCGAGGCGTCCGCGCGGGCGAACCGGTCGTCGAGCGTGCCGTCGCCGCCGGCCACCGGCAGGCCGCTGACCAGCGGTCGGAGCAGCTCGGCGGTGGGCGGCGCAGGCGCGGGCGCCGCCGCCGCGGCCAGCACCGAACCCAGCACCCTGGCCGGTACCCGGTCCTGCGTGGACAGCCCGCTGCCGTCGACCATCTTGGCGCCGGCCGGATCGATCCCGGCCTGCCCGAGCACGGTCAGCACCTGCTGCGCGGCGCCGCCGAAGGAGGGCTCGCCACCACGCGACAGCGCCACCTCGCGGCCCAACACCTCCGCCAGCACGTTGTCCGAGCTGCGCAGCAGGTGCTCGACGAGCTCGGTCACCGGGGCCGAGGACACCGATCCGAGCTGGGCGGCGTTCGCCGGCGCCGCACCGATCGCGACCGTGTCCGGGTCGACACCCAGCATGCCGGCGAAGGCCCGGCCGGCCGTCTCGGCCGGGTCCTGCACCCGGGGGCCGTCCTGCAGCGTGGCGTCGATCCGGCCGCCGTCGACCATCAGCGACTCGATCGGGGCGATGTAGCCGCCGGGGATGTCGGCGGCGTCCCAGCCCGGCGCCAGCGTGGCCCCGGTGTAGCGGCCGGTGTCCACCGTCACAGCGGTGATCGGTCCCGGCGCCGCCCGCTGCACCTGCGCGGCCAGGTCGGCCAGCCGGGGCGCGTCGGGGTAGACGCCGGCGCGGCCCGCCGGCAACGCGGTCAGTGTGGGGTCACCGCCCCCGACGAGCACCACGGTGCCGGGCGCGGTTCCGGCGACGGCGCGGGTCACGAGGGTGTCGGTGGGCGCGAGCGTGAGCAGGGCGGCGGCCGCCGTGAGCAGCTTGCCGGTGGACCCGGGGACCAGGGCCCGGTCCGCGGTGCGGGCCCAGAGCGGATCACCGCCTGCGGCGTCCAGCACGATGCCGGTGAACTGGCCCGGCATCGCGTCGCCCTCGGCGTCCAGGGAGTCGGCGATGCCCTCGGCGGTGGGGCGGGGGGCGGTGCCGGGCAGCGCGCGCAGCTCCCGCTGGGCGGGCGGCGGCACCGCGGTGATCACCTGCGGCTCGGCGAAGCCCAGGCTCACCAGCAGCGCGGGGGCGGTCAGCGCCACCGTCACCCCGGTCGCGGCGGCCACCGCGAGCACGACCAGGACCGTGATCATCCGCCGCAACCGGCGCCGGGAGAGGCGCAACGTGCGACCGATCCGCGCCCCGAAGCCCACCCGCGCCTCCCCTCTATGGATCGTGCGCACCACCGCGTCGGACATAATCCCCTCGGTCGGTCGTGTGCGGTGCCGAGGCGGTCCCCCACACTAGAGGCCGGTTCCGGGGCCGGTCGTGCGACCGGCAGCGGCGCCGATCTGCGAGCCCGGACCCGCACCAGCCCAGACAGATCGAACACCGACAGCCCAGAGCAGGAGCCGAGAAGTGGACTTCGACGTCACCATCGAGATTCCCAAGGGCGGGCGCAACAAGTACGAGCTGGACCACGCCACGGGCCGGATCCGGCTGGACCGCACCTTGTTCACCGCCACCCAGTACCCCGCCGACTACGGGTTCGTCGAGAACAGCCTCGGCGAGGACGGCGACCCGTTGGACGCGCTGGTGCTGGTACAGGAGCCGACCTTCCCGGGCTGCCTGATCAGGGCCCGCGCCATCGGGATGTTCCGGATGAAGGACGAGAAGGGCGGCGACGACAAGGTCCTCTGCGTGCCCAGCGACGACCCGCGGCAGGAGCACCTGCGCGACATCCACCACCTGCCCGAGTTCGACCGGGCCGAGATCCAGCACTTCTTCGAGATCTACAAGACGCTGGAGCCGGGCAAGAGCGTGGAGGGCGCCACCTGGGTGGGTCGCGCCGACGCCGAGCGGGAGATCAAGAACTCCTGGAAGCGTGCCGAGGACGCCGCCGAATCCGACGAGCACCACTGACCCAGCCGCACGTTGACGTCGCACACCTGATCGCGGCACGGCACATGTCGTGGCATGTGCGAGACCGCACATCGGTGTGCGACGTTGCTCAGCGGCCGGGGGCGTCGGGGGCGGGGGCTGGGATCGCGGCGGGGACGGTGCCGGGGGCCGGGGCGGACTCCGGGGCCGCGGCCTCGGCGGCCCGCTGGGCGTCCACGCCCGACATGGTGCGCAGCGGCACCTCGGTCATCCGCAGCACCGCCACCAGTCCGAGCACGAGCACCGCGGCCGCGCCGAGGAAGACCACGCTCATCGACCCGGCGAACGCGTCCAGGATCGGCCGGGTGAGCACCGGGCTGGCGGTGGCGAGGAACGACGAGTCGTCCAACGACACCGGTGCGCCACCGCGCAGGGCCGCCAGGATCGGCGCGTTGGCCGGGTCGGCCAGCACCGCCGGGTCGGACACCGCGGCCTGGAACTGCGGGGTGCCCGCCGCCACGCGGGTGTTCTCGGCCACCCGCGGGCCCAGCGTCCCGAACAGCACCGACAGGAACACCGCCGTGCCCAGGGTGCCGCCCATCTGTCGGAAGAAGGTGGACGAGGCGGTGGCCACCCCCATGTCCTGGGGCGGCAGCGCGTTCTGCACGGCCAGCGTGAGCGGCTGCATGTTGCCGCCCAGGCCCCAGCCGACCACGACCATGATCAGGGCGGTCTGCCAGTACGGCGTGTCGACGCCGATCCGGGACAGCGCGCCGATCCCGAGGACCATCAGCGACAGGCCCAGCACCGGCCAGATCTTGTAGCGGCCGGTGCGCGCGATGAACCGCCCGGAGCAGATCGACATGCTCATGATGCCGAGCACCAGCGGCAGCGACTGCAGACCGGCCTCGGTCGGCGTCGCACCCTTGACGATCTGCAGGTACAGCGGCAGCAGGGCCAGCGCGCCGAACATGCCCATGCCGGCGATGAACCCGGCCACCGAGCCCCAGCGGAACACGTCGCTGCGGAAGAACCGCAGCGGCAGCAGCGCGTCGTCGCCGATCCGCCGCTCCAGCAGC
Source organism: Pseudonocardia sp. (assembly GCA_035557575.1). Classification (GTDB taxonomy): domain Bacteria; phylum Actinomycetota; class Actinomycetes; order Mycobacteriales; family Pseudonocardiaceae; genus Pseudonocardia. The sequence continues at coordinate 15,183 of DATMDS010000283.1, forward strand.
AGGAACGCCACCAGCCCGACGACGCCGATGGCGTAGCAGGACAGGGCCCGCGCCGAGTCCCAGCCCCAGCTGCGACCCTGCTCGGCCACGATCAGCAGCGGCACCAGGCAGCAGGCCAGGGCGAGCGCCCCCGGCCAGTCGATGCGGTGCTCGCGGCGCCGGTGCGGCACGTTGAGCACCTTGGTGACCACGATCAGCGCCAGGATGCCGAGCGGCACGTTGATCAGGAACACCCAGCGCCAGCCGGTGATCCCGAGCAGCTCGGACTGTCCGGCGAGGAACCCGCCGGCCACCGGTCCGAGCACGCTGGACGTGCCGAAGACCGCGACGAAGTAGCCCTGGTAGCGGGCCCGCTCCCGCGGTGCCACGATGTCCCCGACGATCGTCAGGGCCAGCGAGAACAGCCCGCCCGCGCCCAGTCCCTGCACCCCGCGGAACGCCGCGAGCTGGTACATCGAGGTGGCGAAGGTGCACGCCACCGAGCCCAGCACGAAGATCGAGATGGCGGTGAGGAACAGCGGCTTGCGGCCGTAGAGGTCCGACAGCTTCCCGTAGAGCGGGGTCGTGATGGTCGCCGTGATCAGGTAGGCGGTGGTCGCCCAGGCCTGCAGGCTCAGCCCGTTGAGGTCGTCGGCGATCGTCCGGATCGAGGTGGCCACGATGGTCTGGTCCAGCGCGGCCAGGAACATGCCGATCATCAGGCCGGCGAAGATGGTCAGGATCTGCCGGTGGGTGAGCAGGCCTGGTTCGGCGCCGGTGGTGGGTCCACCGGCTGCGGGCACGGACATCCAGCTCCCCTCAGGACCGAACCGGTACCGATTCGGTGTGGGCGCGCGCCCCGACCGGAGCGGGTCGCGTCTTCTCGAGGTTCTCCAGGTCGGTGGCGAAGCGACCGAGCAGCTCGCGCAGCGCCCGCCGATCGGCGTCGGACCAGGTGGCCAGCAGCTCGGCCAGGTTCTCGTTGCGGATCCGCCGGTTCTCCTCGAACACCCGCCGACCCTCGTCGGTGGCGGCGAGCAGCGTCGCCCGGCCGTCCTCGGGGTCGGCCGTGCGCTCGACGTAGCCCAGCTTGACCAGCGCCGCGATCTGCCGGCTGATCGTCGACGGGTCCGAGTGCACCGCCTCGGCCAGCGTGCCGGCGCGTTGCGGCCCGCCCTTCACCAGGTGCACGAGCAGGTGGTAGGTGGCGCGCTCGATCGCCTGCGGGTGCTCGGCGTGGTAGCGGTCGCGCTTGCGCTCGATCAGCCGAACGAGCCGGATGAGCTCACTCCCCACGCCGTCGGCGATGGCCAACTCCCGCTCCGAGGGCATGGCGACCTCCTCGACCCGTCCCGCATGTGCGTGCGACACACAACAAGTTGATAGGCGCAAGCATCTCTCAGATCGGTTGGGTGGGCAAGTCGAGCCACGTCACACCGGCGATGGCGGGCCGCGTCACCCGCGCAGCGCGTCCTGACCGGCGTCGGTCAGCGTCACCACATCCCGCGGCCGTGCCGGGTCCGCGGGATGGATCAGACCGGCAGCCAGCAACCGGTGGCCGGCCGACGAATCGGCGCAGACCATCTCGTCGACCCACAGCACCGGCGCATAGCCCACGCCGATGCGGCAGCGGCCGGCGGCCGCGGCGCGCAGCACCGCGCGGTACCGGCCGGCGAGCACCAGCTCCTCGATCTTCGGCATGTGACCGCTCCCCTCGTGAACGTCCCAAGGGGTTGTCGGTGCGCCACCCGCAGCGGTAACAACCGTCACAGCAGACCACCCGGCCGTGGTCGGCGGACCACCCGATCGAGCGACGACAGCGAACCGGATCAGAAGTAGCGGCGGGTCAGCCACTCCGCGACCAGCGCCGGGCGCTGCGCGCCCTCGATCTCCACCGTGACCTTCGTCGTCAGCTGCACCCCACCGTCGAAGTCGGACACGTCCAGCAGCTCGACGTGGCCGCGCACCCGGCTGCCGACCGGTACCGGTGCGGTGAAGCGCACCCGGTTCAGGCCGTAGTTGATGCCCATCTTCCCGCCGTCGATCTCGTAGACCTGGGCGATCAGCGCGGACAGCAGCGAGAGCGAGAGGAACCCGTGCGCGATCGTGGCGCCGAACGGCCCGTCCGCGGCCCTGGCCGCGTCGACGTGGATCCACTGATGATCATCGGTGGCGTCGGCGAACAGGTCGATGCGGCCCTGGTCGATCGTCACCCAGTCGCTCGTCCCGATGGACGATCCCGCCGCCGCCCGCAGCTCGTCGGCGTCCGAGAAAACGCGCATGTTCGTCCCTCCGAGGCTCCGTTGGTGGTGATTCACCCTGCCACACCAGCAGGTTTCCTCCGCGCTGCTCCGTTCGGTCTTCCGCACTATCGTCGGATCACACGCGACCGGGGAGAGACACGCGATGGGCACCGCACCGGAGACCACGCCGTTCGGCGTGCCCGCGGACCGCCCCACCGGACCATGGCACGCAGCCCTGCCCTACACCTCACCCACCGATCTCGGCCACACCCTGGCCCTGGGCTTCGCCGATCGGATCATGGACGGCGACCGGGTCATCGCCGTGCTGGACGACGCGGCGGGCCAGCAGCTGCGGGAGAGCCTGGGCAGCGCGGCGGACGGGGTGCAGTTCCCGGACCCGCGCACGGTGCACGCCGTGCCCGGCTTCACCACGGCCGCGCGCTGGGCCCGTAGCGGGCGGGAGCTCAGCACCCCCGGAGCCCGGACGTGGATCGTCGGGCAGCAGCTGCTGGACATGCCGGGCTGCGGGCCGGACTACTGGGTGCGGCTGTGCGCCGGCCTGGAGGTAACGATGGCCGGGCTGCCGGTCTCCGTGCTGTGTCCGCACCGCGACACACCCGCCGAACGGTCGCGGGTCGAGGGGACGCACCCGGTACTGGCCACCACGAACGGCTGCCACCCCAACCCGGCCTACCGGCCGCCGGCGGAGGTGCTGCGCGGGCAGCCGGAACCGCCGCGGGAGGATCTCGGGGAGCCCACCGCCGAGCTCGTCTTCCGCACCGGCCTGGGTGCGGTGCGCCGGCTCACCTCGACCCTGGCCGAACGGGCGGGCATGGGTCCGGACCGGGCGGCGGACGCGGTGCTGGCGGTGAACGAGCTCGCCTCCAACACATACGAGCACGGAGCGGGCACCGGCCGGTTGCGGCTGTGGGCCGGCGACGGGCTGCGTGCCGAGGTGTCCGACGGCGGGCGGCTCACCGACCCCTTCCCCGGCCTGGTCCACCCCGAGCCGGGCAGCCCGCGCGGCCGGGGCCTGTGGCTGGCCCGCGAGCTCAGCGACGTGATGGAGGTCTGGGCCGACCGTGACGGCACGACCATCCGGCTGAGCTGGAGCGGCCAGCACGATTGAGCACCGTTTCCGTTCCGGCCCGGCACGCAGGCCGGCCGGAGAGGACGATGTCCGGCGTGGACGCTGTGGCGCGGTTCGCCGAGCTGGTCGGGCAGCCCGACCCGCCGCTGGACCGCGCCGCGCTGGCCCTGGCCGCCGGGGCCGACCCGAAGCTGGACCCGGAGCCGTGGCTGAGCCATCTGGACGGGCTGGCCGCCGGGGTCGGCTCGCTGCCGGAGCTGGTGCACCGGCTGTTCGTGCGGGAGGGCTTCGCCGGGAACACGCACGACTACCAGGACCCGCGCAACTCCCTGCTGCACCACGTGCTGAACCGCCGGCTGGGGATCCCGATCACGCTGGCCGTGGTGACCATCGAGGTCGGGCGGCGGGCCGGGATCAAGCTGGAGGGGGTGGGGATGCCGGGTCACTTCCTGGTCCGGACCCCGGGCACGGACCGGTACCTCGACGTGTTCGCCGGTGGGGTCACGCTGAGCCCGACCGAGTGCGAGGCCCGCTTCCGCGCGGTGTCCGGGGCCGGACCGCAGGTCCCGTTCGGGCCGCACCTGCTGCCCACCGCGTCCACGACCGCGATCCTGGTCCGGATGCTGGAGAACCTGCGAATGATCTTCCGGTCGCGGCGGCGGCCGGCCGACCTGGAGTGGGTGCTGCGGATGCGGCTGGCCCTGCCCGGCACCGGGGACGACGACCTGCTGGAGCTGGCCCAGGCCATGGGTGCCCAGGCCAACTGGTCCGCGGCCGCCGGGCTGCTGGAGCAGCAGCTGTCCGGATCCGACCAGGCGCGGGCCGGCCGGCTGAAGGCGGCCGCCCGCGGGTTGCGCGCGCACCTGAACTGAGCGCGCGGCAACCGCGCGGTACGGCCCTACAGCGGGCGCAGGCCCCAGCTGCCGGACCACAACTCGCCGGGGACCACGGTGAGCAGCCCGATGCCGGAGTTCAGCGCGTCCGGCGGGCAGGTCATCGCTTCGACGGCCACCGCTCGTCCCCGTCCACCCAGGTCGGGTGGGGTGAAGACCTGCACCCAGCCGAAGTCCGGGTCGGCCCACAGCTCGACCCCGGCGTCCGGGCCGGTCAAGCGGTGTCGCACCCGGCCCTCGTCCGGGGCGCACCCGCCGAAGGCGTGATCGAGATCCAGCCCGCGCAGCGGCCGGCCCCCGCGGAAGTCGAGATCGGCATCGGCCCGGGGCGGACCGGTGGGCAACCCGCCCTGCAGCGGCAGCGAGGTGGTGGCGGCCAGCGTGAGCGTCCAGTCGTCGACGGGGCCACGGCCGGCCCGCAGGTACGGGTGCGCGCCGACGCCGAAGGGCACCGCCTCGGCGCCCACGTTGCACACCGTGTGCGTCACGGTCAGCCCGTCCGGGCCGACGGCGTAGCGGACGGTGGTGGCCAGTGGCACCGGCCAGCCCGGCTGCGGTGCGACGAGCGCGTGCAGCGTGATCGCGTCCGCGGTCCGCTCGCCCGGCCGGTAGCAGGTGAAGCGCAGCAGCCCGTGGATCGCGTTGCCGGCGGCCGGTTCGGTCAGCGCGAGCTGCTGCGGGCGGCCGTCGAAGCTCCAGAGCCCGGCCGCGGTGCGGTTCGGCCACGGCACCAGCACGGTGCCCGCGCCCTTGGGCGGTCGCTCGTCGGTCGCGAAGGTCTCGACGTACGCCAGCCCGTCGACCTCGAAGGCCCGCAGCCCGGCCCCGACCTCCGTGACGACCGCGCGGGCAGGGCCGGCGACGATCTCGAACTGCTCGCCGGTCAGGGGCATCGGTTCCGGTGTGACCACCCCGGAAGGGTAGCGACACCGGATCACGACGGGGTGGTGCCGATCACCCGCACGGTCGCAGCGGCCACCCTCACCTAGGTTGGGCTGGTGACCTCCTCCCGCCCACTGCGCGCGCTGATCACCAACGACGACGGCATCGACTCCCCGGGCCTGTGGGCCCTGGCCACGGCCGCTCGGGACGCCGGGTTCGACGTCACCGTCGCGGCGCCGCACGTGGACTCCAGCGGGGTCGGGGCGTCGGTGCTCGCGGTCCGCGAGGACGGCGGGACCAGGGTGCACGCCCGCGAGTTGGAGCAGCTGTCGGGCGTTCCGACGTTCGCGGTCGAGGGGCACCCGGCGTTCATCGTGCACGCGGCCGGCCGCGGCTGGCTGGACCCGGGGCCGGACGTGGTGCTCTCCGGGATCAACCTCGGCTCCAACGTGGGCCGGGCGATCCTGCACTCCGGGACGGTCGGGGCGGCGCTCACCGCGTCGCTGCACGGCTGGCGGGGGCTCGCGGTGTCCCTGGACTCCGGCTGGCACCCGCCCGAGCGGCCGCACTGGGAGTCGGTGCAGCACGTGCTGCCGCAGGTGTTCGACCTGCTGCTGGCCGCGGACGAGGGCGCCGTGCTGTCGCTGAACGTGCCGGATCGGCCGGTGCCGGAGCTGCGCGAGCTGCGGGAGGCCCGGCTGGCCGCGTTCGGCGGCGTGCAGGTCCGGGTGGACCACCGCGTCGGTGACGGCCCGACCGGCGCGCTGCACTCGGAGGTGCGGGAGCTGTCCACGCCGCCGGAGCCGGGCACCGACACCGCGCTGCTGGCCGAAGGGCACCCGACGCTCACCGAGCTGCAGTCGGTGCGCGAACGACCTGGCGTGCTCGACGGGCTGGGTGACGTCGCCCGCCGCGCCGGCTGAGCCCGCTCAGTGCTCGTCGGCCCCGGTGAGCTCGTGCTCCAACCGGTCCGCGACGGTCACGACCAGGGTCAACGGCCGGTCGAAGCCGTCGAGCGCGGTGTCGTCGAGCGCGATGTCGTCGAGCGGGACGGAGTGCCGGAACAGCACGACGCCGTCGGTGGCGATGACGCCGCCGGCCTCCGCCTCCCCGGCCATGACGAGCAGCCGCCCGAGGTCGATATCCGCGGCCTTGCCCACCGGTGAGGTGATCTCCACCCACGGGTGGCCGTCCTCGCCGGTCACCTGCCGCACCGCGACGATCTGGGTGCGGTCGCCCGTGGTCGGCAGGTTGAACCAGAGGTCGCCACCGACCTGGCGCATGATCTCGTAGCGCATCCGCACGAAGGACAGCAGATCGTCCCAGCTGGCCACCCGCCACCTACCTTCCGCCCGCCCCCGCATGAGGGCCGCGCCGGACCGTACCGCGGTCAGCCCAGCAGCTGCTCCACCGGTGCCCGGTCATCGGTCAGCACCGCGGCGTCGCCGGCGAACCGGCGGGCTGCGGCGTCGTCGAGCACCGAGCCGGGCTCCTCGCGGGCCGCCGCCCGCGCCGCCAGGCCGGGCACGTCGAGCGGCCGGTCGGACGCGACGAGCACCGCGTTGCCGCCGCCACCCGCGGCCAGCTGGTCCGGGCGGACCATCAGCTGCACGTACCGGAACTGGCCGGCCAGGGTGGCGGTCTCGGCCGCGAGCAGTCGCAGCGGGTCGCGGTCGATCACGTTCAGCACGTAGATCCCGCTGGGGCGCAGCACCCGGCGCACATCGGTGACGAACTCGGCGGTGGCCAGGTGCCAGGGCACCGAGCGGGCCCCGAAGGCGTCACCGACGATCACGTCGGCCGCGGTGTCGGGCAGCGCGGCCAGCCCGGTCCGGGCGTCGCCGATCCGCACGTCGAGATCGGGGACGGCGTCCACGCCGAGCTCGCGGCGGCCCAGCTCGACCACGCCGGGGTCGACCTCCAGCACCGTCGAGGCGCTGCCCGGGCGGGTCGCGGCCAGCCAGCGCGGCACCGTGAACCCGCCGCCGCCCAGGTGCACCGCCGCCAGCGCCCGGCCCGGTGGGAACGCGGTGTCGATCGCGTCGGCCATCCGCCGCGTGTAGGCGAACTGCAGCCGGGTCGGGTCGGCCAGGTCGACCGCGGAGTGCCGCAGGTCGTCGAGCACCAGCACGCGGGCGGTGGGCCGCTGCGCATCGGTCTCCACGCGGGCGCAGTAGTACACGGTGTCGACGTCGCAGCGGCCCGGCACCGCGACCGTCGCCGCGCCGAGCACCAGGGCGGCCGCCCCGACCCGGCCGATCGCGGCCCAGCGCCGCTCGGTGGCGGTCAGCAGCGCCAGCAGCAGGCACCCGGCCGCGGTGACGACCAGGATCGCGGCCACCGGCAGCAGCGTGACCAGCACGAACCCGGTGACGAACGTGCCGACCAGCGAGCCGATGGTGCCGGCGGCCGACAGCCCACCGACCACCGCGCCGGAGCCGTCGACGCTCCGCAGCCGGGCCCGGATGACGGCCGGGGTGACCATGGCCAGGGTGGTCACCGCGACCAGCGTCGAGGCGGCCACCAGCAGCACCGCCGCGATCGGCCCGGGCCCGAGCGCCGGGCCCAGCAGCCGCACCAGCGGGCGCACCGCCAGCACCCCGAGCCCGCCGGCCAGCAGCGCACCGGTCACCACCCGCCGCGGCGGGAGCCGGTCGGCCCAGTGCCCGCCGAGCGCCGCCCCGGCCGCGATCCCGGCCAGCGCCACCCCGATCACCGCCGTGGTCGACTCGAGCGTCAGCCCGACGTAGGGCGCGACGAGCCGGGTGGCCAACGTTTCCACCACCAGGATCGCCGCCCCGCTGACGAGCACCACGATGCGGGCGAACACGGCATGCACGACGGCCATCCTGCCGGGCGTGGGCCGCCCGACCGCCGGTGGCCGGATCGCCGGCGGTCGGGCGGACCGGAGCGGCCGGGTCGGCGGCGGCCCGGGCCCGCATGGCACCATCGACGCCGATGCCCAGGACGATCACCGCCCGCTACCCCAGCACGTGCACCGCGTGCGGGGGTGCCGTGGCCGAAGGTGAGCAGATCAGCAGCGTGCCGGCCGGCGGGCGCACCACGTGGGTCCACGAGCGGTGCGCGGGCGCCGGGCAGCCGCTCGTCGTCCCGGCCGCCGAGGTCGCGTCGGTGCCCGCGGGCACCACCGAGGTCTGGACCGACGGAGCGTGCTCGGGCAACCCCGGTCCGGGTGGCTGGGCGTGGGCGGTGCCCGACGGCCGGCAGGACTCGGGTGGCGCCGCGGTGACCACCAACCAGCGGATGGAGATCCAGGCCGCGCTGGAGGCGGTGCGCGCGCTGCCCGGCCCGCTGGAGGTGGTCAGCGACTCCACCTACGTCGTCAACTGCTTCCGGGACGGCTGGTGGCGGGGCTGGTTGGCCCGCGGCTGGGTGAACTCGGCGAAGAAGCCGGTGGCCAACCGGGACCTCTGGGAGCCGCTGGTGGCCCTGGTGGGCGAGCGCGGCGACGTCACGTTCCGTTGGGTCAAGGGGCACTCCGGGGACCCGATGAACGACCTGGTGGACCGGCTGGCGGTCGAGCAGTCCCGGTCGGCCGCCGCCGCGGGCTGATCAGGCGAACAGGGCCACCGCCGACACGATCAGGGCCAGCGCCGCGAACACCAGCGCGATCATCGCGCAGAGCAGCAGCCCGCGGTCGGCGAGGCCCCGTGCGACCGTCGGCGCCCGGCGCCCGAGCTCGGCCCGGACCTGGGCGACCGCCTCCCGCTGCCGCAAGGCCCGCTTCCGGCTCAGGTACTCCGCGGAGTTGCGGACCGCGTCGGCCGCCGACCGGCTGGCCTCCTCGTAGGCGCTCCGGCGCGGGCTGACGGCGCTGCTGGTCATGCGGCCTCCCCCGGGTTCGGACAGCTCAGTCTAGCCCGGTGCGACCCGTCCGAACCCGGCCGATCACCGCGCGTACGGTACCCCGCCATGGGTGGCGGGTCGGGGCCGTCGGTGCGGCGGGCGTGGTGGTGGCCGATCGCCCTGCCGACCGGGCTGACCGGCGCCGCCTGGCTGATCCAGGTCCTGGTCAGCGAGGATCTTCCCGGGTGGGGCCGGGCCGTGCTGCTGGTGGCCGGCACGCTGTCCGCGGTGCTGGCCTTTGCGCTGCCGACCCGGCAGCTGGCGGCCGCGCGGCGCTCCCGCGACGCGGCCGAGCAGCTGGCCTCGGAGGCGGTGGCCACCTACAAGGTCAAGGTGCACGACATGCTGATCCCGCTGTCGCTGACGGTCGGGGACGCGGTGGGCGCGCACCGGGCCGCGGAGCGGCACGACGTCCAGCAGGCCCTGCGGCAGATGGCGGTGGCCTTCGCGGCCGAGAACGTCGGGCCGGAGCGCAGCCGGGCCTGCTACTACCAGCTGGGCGGTTCGGCCCCGCGGCGGCACGTCGACCTCAAGAACTGGCACGGCCGGCACAAGGTCCCGCGCCGGTCGTTCGCCGAACAGTCGCCGCGCGGCGCGCTGGTGATGGACATCATCGCCGCCCGGGACGCCCGGCTGGTCGAGAACGTGGACGAGGCCGACCTGGGCGGCTGGTCCCCGGGCGCCTCGGAGTACAAGACCTTCATCTGCGCCGCCGTCTTCGCCGGCCGGCGGGTGTTCGGCATCCTCACCGTGGACTCGCTGCGCCCGGGCGACCTCACCGAGGACGACCTGGACATGGCCCGGCTGTTCGCCCAGCTGCTGGCCATCGGGCTGGCCGCGGACTGAGGTCAGCCGACGATCTCCGCGGTCCGGCGGGCGATCTCCTGCAGCGCGGCGTCGGGGACGACTGCGGGGCCGAGGGCCTCCGGAGCGGGCAGCTCGACCCAGCTGCGGCAGCCGGCGTACCCGGGGAGCCGGGGCAGCCGGACCGGCTCGGCCAGCGGGAGGGCCTGCACGACGAGCACGGCCAGCCGGTGCCGGGGCCGGAAGTCCAGCCGGTCGGCCCGCACCGAGGCGGTGGTCCAGATGTGCCACGGTTCGAGGGCCTCGACCCGCTCCGGTCGCCGCACCTCGACCGCCGCGACCAGCCGCGCCGCCGACCGCACGACGATCGAGTCGTCGGCGACGTCCGCGGCCCCGGGGGCGAGCAGGTCCCGGTGCTCGGGCCGCACCCGCTCGGCGTGCGCGTGCGACAGCGTCGGGAACAGCAGGAACGGCGCGGTGTCGGCGGCCGGCTCCGGCACGGCGAAGCGCTTCTCGTGGATGCCGCCCTTGCGCAGCAGCAGCGCCTGCCGCCCGCCGAGCAGGCCCCGCACCGCGGCCGACCACTCCTTGAGCGCGTGCACGGGCCGGGGTCCCCCTAGGGAGTGTCTGGTGGATCTTGATCGATGGGCTTCGGGATCCAGATCGGGCCTGGCAAGGCGCCGGCCGGCCCTCGTACCGGGCGTACTCGGGATGGCCGGCAACGCCGCCAGGGCCGATCTGGGCCCGGAGACCGCGATCGAAGATCCACCAGACACTCCCTAGACCCCGAGCTCGCGGGCGATCAGCATCCGCTGCACCTCGCTGGTGCCCTCGCCGATCTCCAGGATCTTCGCGTCCCGGTAGAACCGGCCCACCGGGTACTCGTTCATGAACCCGTAGCCGCCGAAGATCTGGGTGGCGTCGCGGGCGTTGTCCATGGCCGCGTTCGACGAGACCAGCTTGGCGATCGCCGCCTCCTTCTTGAACGGCCGGCCGGCCAGCATCTTCGCCGCGGCCGCGTAGTAGGCCAGCCGCGCGGTGTGCGCGCGGGCCTCCATGTCCGCGATCTTGAACTGGATGGCCTGGTAGTGACCGATCTTGTGACCGAACGCCTCGCGCTCGTGCGCGTAGCGCACCGACTCGTCCACGCAACCCTGGGCCAGCCCGACCGACAGCGCCGCGATGGCCACCCGGCCTTCGTCCAAAATGGACAGGAACTGGGCGTACCCGCGGCCACGCTCACCGACCAGGTTGGACACCGGCACCCGGACGTCGTCAAAGAACAGCTCGCGGGTGTCGGACGCCGACCAGCCCACCTTGGAGTACTTCTTGGACACCCGGAGGCCTGCCGTGCCGGCCGGAATGATGATCGCGGAGATCTCCCGGCGGCCGGCCACGTCACGCCCACCGGTGATCGCGGTGACGGTGATCAGCGAGGTTATCTCGGTGCCCGAGTTGGTGATGAACGCCTTGGACCCGTTGATCACCCACTCGTCGCCGTCGAGCCGGGCGGTGGTCCGGGTGGCCCCGGCGTCCGAGCCGCCACCGGGCTCGGTGAGGCCGAACGCGCCGAGCTTCTCCCCCGCCGTCAGCGCCGGCAGCCACTGCTGCTTCTGCTCCTCGGTGCCGAACCGGTAGATCGGCATCGCGCCCAGCGACACCCCGGCCTCCAGGGTGATGGCCACCGAGGAGTCGACCCGGGCCAGCTCCTCCAGCGCCAGGCAGAGCGCGAAGTAGTCGCCGCCCATGCCGCCGTACTCCTCGGCGATGGGCAGTCCGAACAGCCCCATCCCGCCCATCTTGCGGACGATCTCGTAGGGGAACTCCGCGCGCTCGTAGAGATCACCGATGACCGGCGCGACCTGCTTGCGCGCGAAGTCCTCGACGGTGGCCCGCAGCGCCTCGTGCTCCTCGCTCAGGTTCAGATCCATGCTCAGCTCTTCTCCTCCGGGCTCTGCTCTTCCGGATCGACGGTGAGCAGCACGGCGTCGCGGGCCACGGCCGCGCCGGCGGCGGCGCGCAGCTCGCGCACCACCCCGTCGACCGGGGCGGTGAGCACGTGCTCCATCTTCATGGCTTCGACGACCACCAGCCGGTCGCCGGCCGCGACCCGCTGGCCCTCGGCGACCTCGACGACGGTGACGGTGCCCGGCATCGGCGAGCGCACCGGCCCGCCACCGGCCGCATTTGCGGCCAGCCGCTGCTCCAGCGGGGCCTGCTCGCGGATGCCCCAGGCGTGCCCGTCGCGGGACAGCCACAGCGTGCCGCCCGGCTCGAGCGCGCACGCGTAGTGCCGGGTGACGCCGTCCAGGGTCACCGACAGCCGTGAGTGCTGCGCCGTGTTAGAACACGGCGCAGCACTCACAGGCGCCGCAGGCGCGTCCCCGACCATGACCTCAGCCGCCGCACCCCGCCCGCGGATGCGCACCACGACCGGATCGTGCCCGGCGACCGACATCCGCCAGCTGGCCCAGGCCGGCTCGCCGACCCGCCAGCCGCCGGGCAGGTCGAACGGGTCGACCAGCGCCGCGCCCGCGGCCGGCTCCAGCTCCAGCAGGGCGTGCGCGGCCGCCGCGGGCAGCACGTCGGCGGGCAGCGCCGTGGTGGCCCAGTCGCCGACCCGGCGCCCGACCAGCCCGGTGTCCAGCCGGGCCGCGCGCACGTCGGCGTCGGCCAGCAGCGCGCGCAGGAAGCCGATGTTGGTGCCGATGCCGAGCAGCACGGTGTCGCGCAGCGCGGCGTCGAGGCGGCGCAGCGCCTCGGCCCGGTCGGTGCCGTGGGCGATGATCTTGGCCAGCATCGGGTCGTAGTCGCTGCCCACGACACCGCCCTCGACGATCCCGGAGTCGACCCGGATCCCGTCGCCCGACGGCTCGTGCAGCCCGAGGATGCGGCCACCGGTGGGCAGGAACCCGGCGGCGGGGTCCTCGGCGTAGACCCGGACCTCGACCGCGTGCCCGTCCAGCCGCACGTCGTCCTGGGTGATCGGCAGCGGCTCCCCGGCCGCCACCCGCAGCTGCAGCTCGACCAGGTCCAGCCCGGTGACCATCTCGGTGACCGGGTGCTCGACCTGCAGCCGGGTGTTCATCTCCATGAAGAAGTACTCGTCGGGACGGTCGGCACCCACGATGAACTCGACGGTGCCGGCCCCGGTGTAGCCGACGGCCCGGGCGGCCTCGCAGGCCGCCTCGCCCATGGCCACCCGCTGCGCCGGGGTGAGCAGCGCCGACGGCGCCTCCTCGACGATCTTCTGGTGGCGCCGCTGCAGGCTGCACTCGCGCTCGCCGAGATGGATCACGCTGCCGTGCTGGTCGGCCATGACCTGGATCTCGATGTGTCGCGGGGTGGCGATCAGCCGCTCGACCAGCAGCGTGTCGTCGCCGAACGAGCCGCGGGCCTCCCGGCGGGCGGACGCGATGGCCGCGGCCAGCTCGTCGGGCGCGTGCACCTCGCGCATGCCCTTGCCGCCACCGCCGGCGCTCGGTTTGAGCAGCACCGGGTAGCCGACCTGCTCGACGGCCAGCGCGAGCGCCACGTCGTCCAGCCCGGCGCCGTCGGAACCGGGCACCACGGGCACACCGGCCTTGGCCACCGTCTGCTTGGCCCGGATCTTGTCGCCCATGGCGTCGATGGCCGCGGCCGGCGGGCCGACGAAGGTGATCCCGGCGTCGGCGCAGGCCGCGGCGAACGCGGTGTTCTCCGAGAGGAACCCGTAGCCGGGGTGGATGGCCTGCGCCCCGGTGGCCCGCGCGGCCTCGATCACGGCCGGGATGGACAGGTAGCTCCGGGTCGCCGCGGCCGGCCCGATACGCACCGCCACGTCGGCCGCCGCGACGTGCGGGGCGCCGGCGTCCGCGTCGGAGTACACCGCGATCGAGCGCACCCCGAGCCGGCGCAGGGTGCGCAGCACCCGCACCGCGATCTCGCCCCGGTTGGCCACCAGCACCGTGTCAAACACGCCTGCACCTCCTCTGCCCACCGCACGAACGGCACTTTCGCTCGATAGGTTCGTACGACGGTGCCGTTCGTTCGGCGGGACGGCGAAGCACGGCGGGTCGGCGAAGCTCGGCGGGACGGCGAAGCTCGGCGGGTCGGCGGCGCACGCCGGTCACATCCGGAAGACGCCGAAGCCGCGGGGCGGCAGGGGCGCGTTGGCGGCGGCGGACAGGGCGAAGCCGAGGACCATGCGGGTGTCCCGCGGGTCGATCACGCCGTCGTCCCAGAGCCGGGCGGTGGAGTAGTACGGGTGGCCCTGGGTCTCGTACTGGTCGCGGATGCGCCGGGTGAACTGCTCCTCGGGCTCCGGGTCGGCGGGGCTGCGCACCGCCGAGAGCACGGTGGCCGCCTGCTCGCCGCCCATCACCGAGATCCGCGCGTTCGGCCACAGGAACAGCAGCCGCGGGGAGTAGGCCCGCCCGCACATCGAGTAGTTCCCGGCCCCGAACGAGCCACCGATGATCACCGTGAACTTGGGCACCCGGGTGGACGCCACGGCGGTGACCATCTTGGCGCCGTTCTTGGCGATGCCGCCGGCCTCGTACTCCCTGCCGACCATGAACCCGGTGATGTTCTGCAGGAACACCAGCGGCACCCCGCGCTGATCGCACAGCTCGATGAAGTGCGCACCCTTGAGCGCGGACTCGGAGAACAGGATCCCGTTGTTGGCCACGATCCCGACCGGGTGCCCGTGCAGCCGGGCGAACCCGGTCACCAGCGTCGTCCCGTACTCGGACTTGAACTCGTGGAACCGGGAGCCGTCGACGATCCTGGTGATCACCTCACGGACGTCGTAGGTGGTGCGCGCATCGGTGGGCACCACGTCGTAGAGCTCGTCCGGGTCGGCCAGCGGCGCGTCGGTGGGACGCACCTCCCACGGTCGCGGCACCCGCGGGCCCAGGGTGCCGACGATCGACCGCACGATGCGCAGCGCGTGCGCGTCGTCGTCGGCCAGGTGGTCGGTGACGCCCGAGACGCGCGCGTGCAGGTCACCGCCGCCCAGCTCCTCGGCCGTCACCACCTCGCCGGTGGCCGCTTTCACCAGCGGCGGCCCGCCGAGGAAGATCGTCCCCTGGTTGCGGACGATCACCGCCTCGTCGCTCATCGCCGGCACGTACGCGCCGCCCGCGGTGCACGAGCCCAGCACCGCCGCGATCTGCGAGATCCCGGCCGCGGACATCCGCGCCTGGTTGTAGAAGATCCGCCCGAAATGCTCCCGGTCCGGGAAGACGTTGTCCTGCTCGGGCAGATAGGCACCGCCGGAGTCGACCAGGTAGATGCAGGGCAGCCGGTTC
>DATMDS010000284.1:0-12984 GCA_035557575.1 Pseudonocardia sp.
CGCGATCGCGTGGGTGCCCAAGGCGCTGGCGTCGCGGGAGCAGGGCGCCGGGATCACCGACGTCGCGCAGATCTTCCAGAAGTCGGGAACGCTCCAGGTCTCGTTCGCGGACAAGGACATCTCGACCGCCGCCGACCTCGAGGGCACCACGGTCGGCAACTGGGGCTACGGCAACGAGTTCGAGCTGTTCGCCGGGATGACCGGGGCGGGGCTCACCCCGGCCACCGACATCACGCTCGTGCAGCAGCAGTTCGACATGCAGGCGCTGCTGGCGGGCGAGATCGACGCCGCGCAGGCGATGTCCTACAACGAGTACGCGCAGGTGCTGGAGGCGCAGAACCCGGCGACCGGCCAGCTGTACACGCCCGAGGACCTGTCGGTGATCAGCTGGAACGACGTGGGCACCGCGATGCTGCAGGACGCGATCTGGGCCAACACCGAGCGGCTGTCCGACCCGGCCTACCAGGACACCACGGTCAAGTTCATCGCCGCCTCGCTGCAGGGCTGGGCGTACTGCCGGGACAACGTCGAATCGTGTCGCGACATCGTGGTCAAGGCCGGCTCCAAGCTGGGTGCCAGCCACCAGCTGTGGCAGATCAACGAGGTGAACAAGCTGATCTGGCCGTCGCCGGCGGCCGGTGCCGGAACCATCGACCAGGCGGCGTGGGACCGCACCGTGCAGGTGGCGCGCACCGCGGTGAACGCCGACGGCCAGACCGTGCTGACCAAGGACCCGGATCCCGAGGCCTACAGCAACGACTACGTCACCCGGGCCATCGAGCTGCTCAAGGCCAAGAACGTGGACGTGACCGGCAGCGACTACCAGCCGACCGAGGTGACCCTCAACCCGGGCGGCGCCTGACGGCGCCCGTGAGTGCTGAGCCGTGCTAGAACACGGCTCAGCACTCACGAGCGCGCAGCGCCTACGGGTTGATCGACAGGAACAGGAACGCCGCCAGCAGCACCAGGTGCACGCCGCCCTGCAGCCGGGTGGCCCGACCCGGCACCACGGTGAGCACGCTGACCAGCACGGTCAGCGTGAGCAGGATCATCTGGGTGGAGCCCAGCCCGAGGGTCAGCGGACCCTCCAGCCAGATCGACGCCACCGCGATCGCCGGGATGGTCAGCCCGATGCTGGCCATGGCCGATCCCAGGGCCAGGTTGAGGCTGGTCTGGATCCGGTCCCGGCGGGCGGCGCGCACCGCGGCCAGCGTCTCCGGCAGCAACACCAGCAGCGCGATGACGACGCCGACGAACGACTGCGGGAAACCGACCGCGCGCACCCCGGCCTCGATGGCCGGCGACTCGACCTTGGCCAGCCCGACCACCGCGACGAGGGCCAGCACCAGCAACCCGAGGCTGGTCAGCGCGGTGCGGTTGCTCGGCGGCTCGGCGTGCTCGCCGTCCTCCTCGACGACCGCGCCCTCGGCGGTGACCGGGAGGAAGAAGTCCCGGTGCCGCACGGTCTGGGTGAGCACGAACATGCCGTAGAGCGCGAGCGAGGCGATCGCGGCGAAGATCAGCTGACCGGCGGAGAAGACCGGGCCGGGCTCGCTCGCGGTGAAGTTGGGCAGCACCAGACTCAGCGTGGCCAGCGACGTCACGGTGGCCAGCGCCGCGCCGGTGCCCTCGGCGTTGAACGAGACCAGTCCGTGCCGGATCGCCCCGACCAGCAGGGCCAGCCCCACGATGCCGTTGGTGGTGATCATTACGGCGGCGAACACGGTGTCCCGGGCCAGCGCCTCGGTGCCGGGCCCGCCGGAGATCATCAGCGTCACGATCAGCGCGACCTCGATCACGGTGACCGCCACCGCCAGCACCAGCGAGCCGTACGGCTCCCCGACCCGGTGCGCCACCACCTCGGCGTGGTGCACCGCGGCCAGCACCGCGGCACCGAGAATCAGGGCGACCACCACCACCAACAGCGGCCCCGGCTCCCGTGCCCAGGTGCCGGCGAGCGCAAGGATGGCGACAACCGGGGTCAATGCCGGCCAGGTGAGCAGGCTCTTTGCCGCCGTGGTCGCCATGTCCGCAGTCTCGCAGAGCCGGTGGGAGTGCCCGCCGCGTTCCGGGTCGCCCGCCCGGCTACCCGCCGTCAGCTGCGGGAATCCGACCGCGGTCGGGCGGCGCTGCCGCGCGGAGGGACGGCCGCAGATCGGTGGCGTCGAGGTCCAGAGCTTCGGCCCGCTCGATCCGATCGGCCAACGCCGCGGCCCACGCGGCCAGGCCGCTCGGGTCCAGCCCGGCCGGCACCCGCTCGCTCCAGCTTCCGATCCGATCGGCCGCGCGGCTCAGCAGCGCCACCGCCCCGCGGGCGTTGCCCCGCTGGGCGTGCGTGAGCCCCACCGCGAGCTGGGCCAGCCCTCGCCAGAGCTCACGCTCGGCCGCGGGTGCCGCCTTCCACGCGCCCTCCAGCACCTCGTGCGCGGCGAACGGGAGATCGGCGTCGAGCAGCCGCTGCGCCTCCGTGACCGCCTCGTCGGAGGTCAGTACCAGGTCCTCGGGCACCCGCTCGACGCCCGCCGTCCCGTGCGGAAGCGGGCGTCCGCTGGCGTCCCGGGGGCGGGCGTTGCGGGGGCGCCCGCTGGGGTCCCGATCCCGTGCGGCCATGAACCACGGTGACACAGGCACGACCGCCGTTGCGACCGGCCTCGTTCCGCGCCGACCCGGTCACGATTTCGGCCCGACGTGGACGTCCAACGCGGCGACAGCGGCCCGCCGGGCCACAGAGATCGTGTCGGCGCGGGGACGCGTATACGCGATGCCCAGTTGGTCGAGGGCGGCGGCGCACAGTCCGAGGATGTCCTGCGACGTGTTCGTGAAGACGTAGCGCGGATACTCGTAACGTTTCCACTCACCAGCGACACGCCGTCGGGTCCAGTTGCTGATCCGGCAGCCGTCGGAATGGAAAAGGCCTCGGAGGAACCGCCCCTGGTGCCGAGCCACGGCCTCCTGCTGCCATCCACTCAGCCTGATCGGGCGGGAGTGTTTCGGCCCGGGGCCGTGCTGGGGGAACAGGCAGGTCCAATGTCGGGAATAGCTCTTCACATCCACGCAGCCGTGTCGTTGCACGTGGCACACCGCGCGCCCCAGCGCCTCCCGCATCGCCGCCTCGACCTCGTTCATCACGCCGGGCCAGGCGTCCGCACAGGAGATGGAGAGGGCATGAACGCCGCGGCGGCCGGTCGTGATGTGACCGTCACCGAGGTAGGAGCCGAGCAGATACGAGTACGAGTCGGGCAGGCCGGTGGACGAACAGCGCGGGCACGCGGCCCGGCGTCCGGTTCGCCGATCACCACGGCGCCAGTGCGCAATGGTCGACTCCGGGATCGAGGTGAGCCGGGAGACCTCACGCGTGGTCCTGTTCGCCACGCACAGCTGCAGCACCCGATCCACCGTTTGCGTGGAGTACACGGTCCCAGAATGGCGACGGGCACCGACAGAATCGGACCGCAGAGTGCCCCCGGTGGGACTCGAACCCACACTGGACGCTGTTTGAGAGCGCGGCCTCTGCCGTTGGGCTACGGGGGCGAGACGGCTCCACGATAGCGGGTGCACCCGGAGCTACATCACAGCGCGCCACCCGGCATCCACCCGGTATTCTGAATCCATCCCGAACGGGTCCGTCCAGCGAAGGGGAGTCCCCTGTGACCCAGGTGCCAGCAGAAAGCACCAGCAGCCCGGCCACCTCCGCCACCGGTCTGCGCGTGCTCGTGGTGGAGGACGAGGCCCTCATCCGCCTGGACCTCGCAGAGATGCTGACCGAGGAGGGCTACGTGGTGGCCGGCGAGGCCGGCGACGGCGAGCAGGCCGTGGCGCTGGCCCGCGAACTGCGCCCGGACCTGGTCATCATGGACATCAAGATGCCGAAGGTCGACGGCATCGCGGCCGCGGGGGAGATCGTTGACGAGCGGATCGCCCCGGTGGTCATGCTCACCGCGTTCAGCCAGCGCGACCTCATCGAGCAGGCCCGCGACGCCGGCGCGATGGCGTACCTGGTCAAGCCGTTCGCCCGGCACGAGCTGGTGCCGGCCATCGAGCTGGCGGTGTCCCGGTTCGCCGAGGTGCGGGCGCTGGAGGGCGAGGTCGCCTCCCTGAACGACCGGCTGGAGACGCGCAAGATCGTCGACCGGGCCAAGGGCCTGCTGATGACCCAGCAGAACATGACCGAGCCGGAGGCCTTCCGCTGGATCCAGCGCACCGCGATGGACCGGCGCACCACGATGAAGGCGGTGGCCGAGGCCGTCGTCGGCGGCCTGGCCACACCCGCGTCCTGACCGCAACCCCGCCGGTCGGATTGCACACGACCGGGTTGCGGTCCGATAAAGGAGCCATGTCGGATAGTGCCATCCGCCCTGGTGTCCCTTAGGTTCGCGGCCTCGTGACTTTGTCATCAGCGGCGGCGGCCCGTGGGCCTGCCCGTGGATCCAGCGGTACGGAAGGACTTCAGGATGAGTCGGAAGCGGATGGTCGCCACCGCCGCAGTGCTGGCCGGAGCACTCGTGCTCACGGCATGTGGCGGCGGCGGGAGCTCCTCGGCCCCCGCGGGTGGGGAAGAGGGCGGTGGCGACACGCTGAAGATCGGCTTCATGGGTGACCTGACCGGGGAGAACTCCGGCATCGTCATCCCGCCGCGCAACGGTGCGAAGCTGGCGATCGACGAGTACAACGCCACGAACCCGGCCCAGAAGCTGGAGATGGTCGAGTACGACAGCCAGGGCAGCGCCGACCAGGCGGTACCGCTGGCGACCCAGGCCATCCAGCAGGACAAGATCGTCGCGCTGATCGGGCCGGCGTTCTCCGGTGAGTCCAAGGCCGTCGGCCCGGTGCTCGAGCAGGGCGGGATCCCGAGCATCTCCGCGTCGGCCACGAACCCCGGCCTGGCCCAGAACGGCTGGAAGTTCTGGCACCGCGTGGTGGCCAACGACTCCGACCAGGGGCCGGCCATCGCGGACTTCCTGACCCGGGCCAAGAGTCCGACGAAGGCCTACGTGATCAGCGACGACCAGGAGTACAGCGTCGGCCTGGCGGACGCCATGTTCGCCGACTTCCAGGCCAAGGGCGTCGCGGTCGAGCGTGACCAGTTCGCGCAGACCGCATCCGACTACTCGTCGACCGTGGCCAAGGTCAGCGCCTTCCAGCCGGACGTGGTCGTCTACGGCGGCTACTACGCGCAGGCCGGCCGGCTGCTCAAGCAGCTGCGCGACGCCGGCGTGACCGCGACCTTCGCCTCCGGCGACGGCTCGCTCGACCCGCAGCTCATCCAGGGCGCCGGGGCGCCGGCCGCCGAGGGTGCGGTCCTCGCCTGCCCGTGCAACATCCCCTACGGCGCCACCACGGGTCCGCTGGCCGATTTCACGACCCGGTACAAGGCCGCGTTCAACACCGACCCGGCCATCTACGCGACCGAGGGCTACGACTCCGCGACCCTGTTCATCAACGCGATCAAGGGCGGCGCGACCACCCCGGACGCGATCAACACGGCCATCTCGACCGCCACCCTGGACGGGGTGTCCAAGAAGATCGCCTTCAAGCCGAACGGTGAGCCGGACGTCAACTCGATCTTCATCTACCAGGTGAAGAACGGCACGCTGGGCCTGCTCGGCCAGTCGACCGAGGCCACCCTGGGCTGACACACGAAGACGTAGTCGGGGAGCGGGCAGGCACGTCGGCCCGCTCCCCGACTCGCGTTCCAGGTATTTCGGCTTCCCCCGAGAAGGCTGATGGGCCGTGATCGACGACTTCACCCAGCAGTTCCTGCCGAGCACCGTCGGCGGCCTGGCCATCGGCGCGATCTACGCGCTGGTCGCGCTGGGCTACACCATGGTCTATGGCGTCCTGCGCCTGATCAACTTCGCGCACTCCGAGATCTTCATGATCGGGTGCTACGCCTCGCTGCTGGTGGTGATCACGGTCGGGGTGAGCGCTCCGCTGACCGGCGTCGCCCTGCTCGGCATGCTGTTGCTGCTGATCCTGGTGGCCGCGGCGTTCTCCGGTGGCGCGGCGATGCTGCTGGAGGTCATCGCGTACCGGCCGCTGCGCCGGCGCGGGGCGCCCCGGCTGGCCGCCCTGATCTCCGCGATCGGCGCGTCGCTGTTCCTGCAGGAGCTGTTCGCGCTGTTCGTCATCCCCGGTGTCTTCGGGCGGCCCGGCCGCATCGACACCGCGGTGCCGCGCATCGTCGACCGCGACGTGCTGTTCCGGATCGGCAACGCGGACGTGCGCACCGACCAGGTGATCGTGCTGGTGGCGGCGGTGATCGTGATGGTGCTGCTGGACCAGCTGGTCGCCCGCACCCGGATCGGCCGCGGCATCCGGGCCACCGCCCAGGACCCGGAGGCCGCCGTGCTGATGGGGGTCAACATCGACACCATCGTGCGGCTGACCTTCCTGCTCGGCGGGGCCATGGCCGGGGTGGCCGGCGTGCTCTACGCGATGGAGTTCGAGAACATCCGGTTCAACATCGGGTTCATCCTCGGCATCAAGGCGTTCACCGCGGCCGTGCTGGGCGGCATCGGCAACATCCGTGGGGCGCTGCTCGGCGGGGTGGCGCTCGGCCTGGTGGAGAACTGGGGCGCCATCTTCTTCGGGTCCCAATGGAAGGATGTGATCGCCTTCGTCATCCTGGTGGTCGTGCTGTTGTTCCGGCCGACCGGCATCCTCGGCGAATCCCTGCAGAAGGCACGCGCATGAGCACCACGGAAAGCACCGAGAGCTCGCTGAGCCGGTCCCGCACGGCGGTCGCCGGCTTCCCCGATCGGGTCCGCGACTGGTGGGCCGACGCCCCGGGCTGGCAGCGTTGGTCGGTCTACGGGCTGGCCCTGCTGGTGGCGATCATCGCGCCGGCCGATTTCATCGCCTCGTTCATGTCGCCCTACACCGACTGGACCTCGCTGCTGTTCAACCCGATCGGCACGTTCGTGCTGCTGGCCATCGGGTTGAACATCGTGGTCGGCCACGCCGGGCTGCTCGACCTGGGGTTCGTGGCCTTCTACGCGATCGGCGCCTACACACTGGCCTACCTGGGCACCGAACAGGGTTGGCCGTTCTGGCCGACGCTGATCCTCGGCGTGTTCCTGGCCATGGTGTCCGGGGTCATCCTCGGCGCACCGACGCTCCGGCTGCGCGGCGACTACCTGGCCATCGTCACCCTCGGGTTCGGTGAGATCGTCCGGATCACCGCGATCAACACCAACGAGATCGGCGGCGCCCGCGGGATCACCCCGATTCCGCACCCGCCGCCCTTCCTGGGCGTCGAGTTCAAGCTCGACCCGCTGCCGTACTACTACTTCATCCTGTTCGTGATCGTGCTGACCATCGTGTTCTCGCTGCGGCTGCAGCGCAGCCGGGTGGGACGGGCCTGGACCGCGATCCGGGAGGACGAGGACGCCGCCGAGCTGATGGGCGTGCCGACCTTCAAGTTCAAGCTGCTCGCGTTCGCGATCGGCGCGATGATCGGTGGCCTGGCCGGCACCGTGTTCGCCAGCAAGGTCATCTTCATCGCCCCGACCAACTTCCCGTTCATCCTCTCGGCCACCATCCTGGCCGCGGTGCTGCTCGGCGGGGCCGGCAATCTGCCCGGGGTGATCCTCGGGGCGTTCCTGATCGCCTGGCTGCCGGAGCGCTTCCGCGGCTTCGCCGACTACCGGATCCTGGTCTTCGGGGCGGCGCTCGTGCTGACCATGGCGCTGCGGCCGCAGGGTCTGCTGCCCTCCCGGCAGCGCAGCGCGGAGCTGAAGAGCTCGGGCACATCGGGGCTCGCGGCGGCGGTGCCGACGGCCACCGCCCCGGTGCCCGGCGAGGACGAGCCGGTGGAGGCGGGCCGATGAGCGAGCTGGCGAGCGAATCATCGACGCAGTGCCTGCGCGAAGCGCCGACTGAGCGCAGCGAGGGAGTGCGATGAGTACGTACGGCAAGGGCGTGCTCGAACCGCACGACGAACCGGCCCGGCCGGACCGGGTGATGCTGGCGCTGGAGAACGTCACCATGCGTTTCGGGGGTGTCGTCGCGCTGCGGGAGGCCAGCCTCGACGTCCGGGCCGGTGAGATCTTCGCGCTGATCGGGCCGAACGGCGCCGGCAAGACCACGGTGTTCAACGTGGTCACCGGGGTGTTCCGGCCGACCGAGGGCCAGGTCCTGTTCGACGGCACCCGCATCGACGGGATGAAGCGGTTCAAGGTGACCAAGGCGGGAGTGGCCCGCACCTTCCAGAACATCCGGCTGTTCCACAACATGACCGCGCTGGAGAACGTCATGGTCGGGGCGGACGCGCACCACCGGACCGGTGCGGTCGGTGCGGCGCTGGGCCTGGGCTGGCACCGCCGGGAGGAGCGCGAGGGCCGGGAGCAGGCCCGCGAGCTGCTGGAGTTCGTCGGTATCGCGGAGCGGATGGGGGAGGCCGCGAAGAACCTGCCCTACGGTGATCAGCGCCGGCTGGAGATCGCCCGCGCGCTGGCCACCGACCCGCGGCTGCTGCTGCTGGACGAGCCGGCCGCCGGGATGAACCCGGCCGAGAAGCAGTCCCTGCAGCAGCTCATCCGCAAGATCCGGGACAGCGGGCGGACGGTGCTGCTGATCGAACACGACATGGGTCTGGTGATGGACATCAGCGACCGGATCGCGGTGCTCGACTTCGGGGAGCTGATCGCCGACGGGCTGCCCCGCGAGGTGCAGCGCAACCCGAAGGTCATCGAGGCCTACCTGGGGGCCCCCAGTGCTACTTGAGGTCGAGGGGATCGCGGTCCACTACGGCAAGATCGCGGCGCTGAAGGACGTCACGCTGTCCGTCGACGAGGGCGAGATCGTGGCCCTGATCGGTGCGAACGGCGCCGGCAAGACCACCACCCTGAAGACGATCTCCGGCCTGCGCCCGCTGTCCGCCGGCCGGATCGTGTTCGAGGGCCAGGACATCAGCCGGATTCCCGGGCACAAGCGGGTCACCGCCGGGATCGGTCAGGCACCGGAGGGCCGCGGGGTGTTCCCGGGCATGACGGTGCAGGAGAACCTGCTGATGGGCTGCTACACCCGCAAGGGGAACGTGACCAAGGAGCTGGACGAGGTCTACGAGCTGTTCCCGCGGCTGGCCGAGCGGAAGTCCCAGTTCGGCGGGACCATGTCCGGCGGCGAGCAGCAGATGATCGCCATCGGCCGGGCGTTGATGACCAACCCGCGGGTACTGCTGCTCGACGAGCCCTCGATGGGGCTGGCGCCGATCCTGGTGCAGCAGATCTTCGACATCATCGCCGAGATAAACAATCGCGGGACGACGGTGCTGCTGGTCGAGCAGAACGCGCAGCAGGCGCTGCAGCTGGCGCACCGGGCCTACGTGCTGGAGACCGGGCGGGTGGTCAAGACGGCCGAGGCCTCGCTGTTGCTGGACGACCCGCAGGTGCGGGCCGCCTACCTGGGCGGCGACCTCGACGTCGAGGGCGCCTCGTAGCGGTCGCCGCGGCGGGCGCCGCTCGCTCAGGATGCCGTGGCCGGAACGGCCTGGACCGAGCAGGCCGCGCCGGGCATGCTCACCGGGCCGGTGTGATCGCGGCGAGCGTCCCGGTGGCGTCGCTGAAGTCGGTCAACGAGGGGCCGCCGAAGGCGTGCAGCGCGGCCGGGATCGCGGCGGGCGGGATGTCGTAGTAGAGGTCGAACTCGAGCCGGTCGGTCGGTCCGAGGTCGAACTTCCCGGGTTGCCGCTTGATCAGCATGGCCTGGGGGTCCGGGCTGTGCTCGACGCCGTCGGTGGTGCGCAGCAGCTGCCGGTTGGCGTCGAAGGGGACGCTGTTGCGACCGGCGTTGCTGATCACCAGCCGGACCCGGACGAAGCGGCCCTTGGCCGGCCACTCGGCATGGCTGCCGATCACCGAGGGCAGGCCGGTGCTGAGTCCGATCAGCTCGAACACGGTGTCGCCCTCGGTGACCGGGGCGGGGTCGAGCGGCACCTCACCCTTGCGGACCGGCCGCGGCGCGAGCGGGTAGTTCACCGGAGCGGGAGCCGAGGCGGGCGGGGCGGCGGGGGCACACCCGGCCAGGGCCAGGCCGACGGTGACGCACACGGCGCCGAGATGCTGGGCGCGAACCACGGGTTCAGCCTAGGCCCGGCGACCCGGTGCCGACGTTCCTGACCGGGTCAGGGGCGGGTGTCGCGGTGCAGGCAGGTGAGCTTCGCCGTGCACGTGCGCCGACCGGCCGCGTCGGTGAGCACGATCTCCGTGGTCGAGGTGCTGCGTCCGATGTGGATCGGCCGGGCCACGCCGGTGACCAGCCCGTCGGTGGCCGCCCGGTGGTGGGTGCAGGTCAGCTCGAGGCCGACCGGGAAGCGGTCGGGCAGGGCGTGCAGGGCGGACAGCGTGGAGCCGAGCGTCTCGGCCAGCACCGCGTTCGCGCCGCCGTGCAGCAGGCCGAAGGGCTGCCGGTTGCCCGCGACCGGCATCGTGCCCACCACCTCGGTCAGGCTGAGCGTCACCAGCTCGATGCCCATCCGTCCGGTCAGCTGCTCGACGGTGCTCAGGGCGGGCAGCTGCGCGGGTTCGATCGGCACTCGCCGAGTTTAGGTGGCGACGATCCGCATCCGGCCGGGGACCGGAGAGCCGAGCACCGACGAATCCACGGCGGGGCTCGGGGGAGCCGTGGGTGAAGATGGTCGGGTGGAGGTCGCACTCGGGTTGGTCGCGCTGGTTACCGCGGTCATCGCGGTGACCGCCGTGTGCCGACGTCTCAACCTGGCCACACCGCTGGTGCTGATCGCGGTGGGGATCATCGCGTCCTACCTGCCGTTCGTGCCGGAGGTCCAGCTGTCGGCCGAGGTGGTGCTGATCGGGCTGCTGCCGCCGTTGCTGTACTCGGCCGCCCTGAACACGTCGCTGGTGGACTTCAACGCCAACCGGCGCCCGATCCTGCTGCTCTCGGTCGGGCTGGTCGTGTTCACCACGCTCGGCATCGGAGCGCTGGTCCACCTGCTGCTGCCCACGCTGCCCTGGTGGGCGGCCATGGCCATCGGCGCGGTGGTGGCGCCCCCGGACGCCGTCGCCGCGACCGCGATCGGGCGCCGGATCGGGCTCCCGCGGCGCATCGTGACCGTGCTCGAGGGCGAGTCGCTGCTCAACGACGCGACCGCGCTGGTCGCGCTGCGCACGGCGATCGCCGCGACGGTGTCGGTCGCCGCGGTCGCGCTGGACTTCCTCATCGCCGCCGGCGGCGGACTGCTCGTCGGCCTGGCCGTGACGTTCGTGGTGGCGAAGGTGCGCCGCCGGCTGACCGACCCGTTGCTGGACAGCGGGCTGTCGTTCGTCACCCCGTTCGCCGCCTACGTCGCGGCCGAGGAGATCCACGCCAGCGGGGTGATCGCGGTCGTGGTCGCCGGGCTGCTGCTCGGGCACAAGGCGCCGATCCTGCAGACCGCGCAGTCCCGGATCGCGGAGCGGATGAACTGGTCGAGCATCGCGTTCCTGCTGGAGAGCACGGTGTTCCTGCTGATCGGGCTGCAGGCGCGCTGGATCATCGCCGGGGTCGTCGGCGGCGAGCTGTCGCTGGGCCGGGTGCTGGGCATCTGCGCGGCGGTGCTGGCCGGGGTGATCGTGCTGCGCATGGTCTGGACGTTCGCGGTGCGGTTCCTGCTGCTGCGCGGGCTGCAGACGCCGTACTCCTACACGTTCATCGTCGGCTGGGCCGGGATGCGCGGGGTGGTCACGCTGGCCGCGGCGTTCGTGATCCCGCCCGACACCCCGCACCGCGACGTGCTGCTGCTGATCGCGTTCACCGTGACCGCGGGCACGCTGTTCCTGCAGGGCTTCTCGCTGCCGTGGCTGGCCCGTTGGCTGCGGGTGCCCTCGCCGGATCCGGCGGCCGACGCGCTGGCCAGGGCGACCCTGCTCAACCAGGCCACGCAGGCCGGGCTGGCCGCGCTGGAGGACATGCCGGAGGACGACCCGCACGACGTGGCCGGGCAGATCCGTGCCCGCATGGAACGCCGCGACTTCGCGGCCTGGGAGCAGCTCGGGACGGGTGAGGCCGAGACCCCGACCGAGAGCTACGCCCGCCGGCGCCGGGCGCTGATCGACGTCGAGCGGGCCCGCGTGTTGGAGGCCCGCAGCACCGGCACGGTGCCGCACGAGGTGGTCGCCCAGGTGCTGACCATGCTCGACGTCGAGGAGTCGATGCTGGACTACAGCCAGCGGGAGCGGTCCCGGCTGCGCGGCGGGCCACTGCTGATGGGCCAGGACGCCGACGCGGAGTGCGCGCACCTGGAGGCCCAGCACAAGCCGGCAGCGCCGCCGCAGACGCCCGGCGAGTGCGCCGACTGCGTCCGCGAGGGCACCGCGTGGGTGCACCTGCGACTGTGCCTGACCTGCGGAGCCGTGAGCTGCTGCGACTCCTCGCCGCAGCGGCACGCCAACGCGCACTTCGAGCGCTCCGGGCACCCGGTGATGCGTTCGGCCGAACCGGGAGAGAAGTGGCGGTGGTGCTTCGTCGACCGGCTCACCGGGTGAGCGAGCCCGCGACCGAGCTGGAGCGGGCCGCCCGGCTGGTGCGGGGCGCCGGCGCGCTGCTGATCTGTGCCGGAGCCGGCATGGGGGTCGACTCCGGCCTGCCCGACTTCCGCGGCCCGGAGGGTTTCTGGCGGGCCTACCCGCCCTACCGCCGCCTCGGGCTCGGGTTCACCGATCTCGCCGACCCCGTGCACTTCGTCGACGACCCCGAGCTGGCCTGGGGTTTCTACGGCCATCGGCTGGCGCTCTACCGCTGCACCACGCCGCACGCCGGCTTCGCGGTGCTGCGCCGCTGGGCAGGCCGAGGTGGCCGCGGCGGCGACCGGAGCACTGATCCGGATCAACGTGCGCGAGCCGCAGATCCGGCACGGCCGTGGGGTGCAGGTCGCCGCGCCGGCGGCGGAGGCGATGGCGAGGCTCGACGCCCTGCTGTGACGGTCCGGCCTCAGCCCGCCGGGCGGTGGCAGACGAAGATCGCGGTTCCGGGGAAGAGGGCTCCCCG
>DATMDS010000285.1:0-25778 GCA_035557575.1 Pseudonocardia sp.
GCCACGGCGAGTCCGCCGTCGGGCTGCTGACCGGCGACACCTCGGTCAACCCGGGCGCCCAGGTGGTCGTGATGACCACCGAGGTGCTGCGGAACATGATCTACGCGGAGGACGCGGGCGGTGGGAGCGCGCGGGGCGCGCGCCAGCTCGACCACCTCGGCTACGTGGTGATGGACGAGGTCCACTACCTGGCCGACCGGTTCCGCGGCGCGGTGTGGGAGGAGGTCATCCTCCAGCTGCCCGAGCACGTCGCGCTGGTCAGCCTGTCGGCGACGGTGAGCAACGCCGAGGAGTTCGGCGACTGGCTGGTCACCGTGCGCGGGGACACCACCGTGGTCGTCGACGAGCACCGGCCGGTGCCGCTGTGGCAGCACATGATGGTGGGCAACCGGCTGCTCGACCTGTTCGCCGGCGAGAGCGCGGCTGGCGAGCTGCACGTCGACCCGGAGCTGGTGCGACACACCCGCGACCTGGACCGGCAGACCGTGACCTGGGACCGCGGCCGGGGTCGCGGCCGCGGTGACCGCGGCCCGAACGGCCGGGGCGGGACCCGCTTCCGGCCGCCGTCGCGGGTCACCGTGCTCGACCGGTTGGACCGCGCGGGCCTGCTGCCCGCGATCACCTTCGTGTTCAGCCGGGCCGGCTGCGACGCCGCGGTCGGGCAGTGCGTCCGATCCGGGCTGCGGCTGACCACCGAGGAGGAGGTCGTCCAGATCCGGCGCACGGTGGACCGGCGCACCGCGGAGCTGCCGCAGGCCGACCTGGCCGTGCTGGGCTACTGGGAATGGCGGGAGGCCCTCGAGCGCGGCATCGCCGCGCACCACGCTGGCCTGCTGCCCGCGTTCAAGGAGACCGTCGAGGAACTGTTCGTGCGCGGGCTGGTCCGGGCCGTGTTCGCCACCGAGACGCTGGCCCTGGGGATCAACATGCCGGCCCGCACCGTGGTGCTGGAGCGGCTGGTCAAGTTCAACGGTGAGGCGCACGCGGAGCTCACCCCCGGGGAGTACACGCAGCTCACGGGGCGGGCCGGGCGGCGCGGCATCGACGTGGAGGGACACGCCGTCGTGGTCTGGCAACCGGGCGTGGACCCGGAGCAGGTCGCCGGGCTGGCCTCGACCCGCACCTACCCGCTGCGCAGTTCCTTCCGCCCCGGCTACAACATGACGGTCAACCTGGTCGAGCGGCTGGGCATCGACGCCGGTCGAGATCTGCTGGAGCAGTCCTTCGGGCAGTTCCAGGCCGACCGCTCGGTGGTCGGCCTGGCCCGGCGCATCGAGCGCAACTCCGAGGCGCTGGCCGGCTACGCCTCGTCGATGCACTGTCACCTGGGCGACTTCGCGGAATACGCGGCGCTGCGGCGACGGATGGGGGAGCGGGAGAAGGCGCTGTCCCGGGAGGGCACCGCGGCCCGCCGGGCGGCCGCCGCCGACTCGCTGCGCGCGCTGCGGCCCGGCGACGTGATCGCGGTGCCGGGCGGGCGGCGCGCCGGGCTGGCGGTGGTGCTCGATCCCGGGCTGGCAGCGAGCGGGGATGCGGACGACGACCCACGCCCGCTGGTGCTCAGCGAGGACCGCTGGGCCGGCCGGCTGTCCACCGCGGACTTCCCGGCCCCGGTGCAGGCGCTGGGGCGGATGCGGCTGCCGAAGCGGGTCGATCACCGGGCGCCGCGGGTACGCCGGGACCTCGCGTCCGGGCTGCGCAGCACCGGTATCCAGGCGCCGGATCCGCCCCGTCGCGGCCGCGGCGGAGCGGCGGCCGACGACGACGCGGAGCTGGGCACGCTGCGGCGGGCGCTGCGTGCGCACCCCTGCCACGGCTGCGACGACCGGGAGGCGCACGCCCGCTGGGCGGACCGGCACGCCCGGCTGGAGCGGGAGACCGAGCAGCTCAGGCAGAAGGTGCGGGCGACCACGCACTCGCTGGCGCGGGCCTTCGACCGGATCCGGGCGCTGCTGGGCGAGCGCGGCTACCTCGACGGCGAGCGGGTCACCGCGGACGGGGCACGGCTGGCCCGGCTGTGGGGTGAGTCCGACCTGCTGGGCGCCGAATGTCTGCGGCACGGCGTGTGGGAGGGCCTGGACCCGGCCGAGCTGGCGGCGGTGGTCTCCGCGCTGGTCTACGAGTCGCGCCGGGAGAACGTGCCGGTGCCGCGGGTCCCGGCCGGGCGGGTGTCGGACGCGCTGGCCGCGACCGTCCGGATCTGGGCCGGGCTGGACGCCGACGAGCGCCGGCACCGGGTCGACCGGACCCGGGAGCCCGACCTCGGGTTCGCGTGGCCGGTGCACCGCTGGGCCCGCGGCGAGTCGCTGTCCGCCGTACTGACCGCCGCCGAGCAGAACGGTGCCGAGCTGTCCGCGGGCGATTTCGTCCGCTGGTGCCGGCAGGTCCTCGACCTGCTGGACCAGATCGCCGGCGTGTCCGGGCGCGGCAGCGGCGTCGGGCGGGCGGCCGCCGAAGCGGTGACCGCGATCCGCCGCGGCGTGGTCGCCGCTGGCACAGCGTGACCGGAGCGCGGGCGGTCTCATTCGATCGGGCGGTGCTGGGCACCGGCGCCCGTTTGGGTCTGGTGCCGGAGGGTGGTCACCGGCGATGCTTCGGCGGTGCTTCTCAAAAGTACAGGTCAAGGGCGGTGAAAGGGCGGTGCGACACGTCGGGCGAGGTGTCATCGGGCATACCTGCGGCCGCTGGCGGTGGACGGCCATACGTGCCGATCGGCGGCTGTGCTTGGATCGCCGAAGCCGGCAGAACGAGGAAGGTCTGCGATGAGTAACCCCCCGCACCCCACGCACGACCCGACGGACCAGCCGGCAGAGGAGCCAGGCTGGAGCCGCCCGCCGGCGACCGGCTGGGGACGCTCGGAGCAGGAGGGCCGGCACGGCGAGGACGCCGAACGGCCGGCCGATGAGGATCAACCCGATGCACAGCACGGCCAGCCGCCTCGAGGCGCCGGGCCGCAGCACGGCCGGCCCCCTGGCGGCCCGCAGCTCCCGGGCCAACCGTTCGGGGCGCCGCCGCCGGGTGCCCGCCAGCCCGGTCCGCCGCCGGGCGGATACCCCGGCCCCGGCGGGCCGCCGCCGTACGGGGGGCCACCGCCCGGTGGCCCACAGGGCCGGCAGTACCCCGGTCCGCCGCCCGGGTGGCCGCAGGGCCCCCCGCCGACCGGCGGCCCGCCGGCCGGTCCGCCACCGGGATGGGTACCGCAGGGCGGCCCGCCCCCCGGTGCCCCGATGCCGAACGGCCCGATGCCCAACGTCCCGATGCCCGGTGGTCCGCAGGGACCGCCCCCCGGGTTCCCGGCCCAGGGCTGGCCGCCGGGCGGGCCGCCGCCGGGTGAGCCCTACGGTCGGCCACCGTTCGGCGGCCCACCTCCCGGCGCTGCCCCGCAGGGCCCGTACGGCCCGGGTCCGCAAGGTCCCGGTCCGCACGGCCCGGGCCCGCAGGGGCCGCAGTACGGCCCGCCGCCCGGCGGGCCCGGTCCGCAACAGTTCGGCGGACCCTACGGACCGCCACCCAACGGCGCGCCACCCTCCGGCCCGGCCCCGTACGGCCCCCCGCCGCAGGGCGCCCCACCGGAGGGTGCCGCGCCGCACGGCGCGGCCCTGCACGGTGCGCCACCGCAGGGAGCACCACCGGCGGGTGGATTCGGGCCAGCGGGCGGCGCCCCGTCGCTGGTCAAGCGCGGCTCCGGAGAGCAGGAGTCGGCCGAGGGCCAGCCGACGCAGCAGTGGAGTGAGGGCGCACCGGGGTGGGCGCCGTCCGGGCAGGAGGGCGCGCAGCACGAACCGCCGGCGCGCTCCTGGGAGCTGTCCGACACCGGGCACTCCATCCCGCCCTACCCGTCGCTGCCGGAGCCGGACCAGCCGCCGCGGCGGTTCAAGCAGGGGCTGATCCTGGCGCTGCTGATCCTCCTACTGGTGGCCGGCATCGTCGGCTTCCTCGGGTTCGTCAAGCCGGGGTTCTTCCTGGTCAGGGTGCTCGATCCGACCGCGGTGCAGACCGGCGTGCAGAAGGTGCTGGCCAACGACTACGGGTTGACCAACGTGGAGGGAGTGACCTGCAGCGACGGCAACCGCGTCGTCGTGGGCTCCACGTTCGAGTGCCAGGCCACCGTGGCCGGCGAGCAGGTGGCGGTGCCCGTCACGATCACCAGCGAGTCCGGTGACTACGAGGTGGCCCGGCCCAACACGGGCTGAGCGCACCCACCGGGTGCGTGGCCGGGTCCGAGCCCGGCCACGCCCTCACCGCCGACGCGACAGCGCGACCGCGAGCCGGTCGACGGAACCGCTCAGGCCCCAGCGCTCGACCAGCGCCGCCACCCGGTCCGGGTCGGCGAAGCCGGCCGGCAGCGGGTCCGGCCGGTCCAGCCGCACCGGGGCGTCGCGCGCCACCCGGACCACCGGCTCGACCACCGCCAGGTAGCCGGCCGCGGCGGCCAGCTTGGCCCGCACCGGCGGGGCCAGCCGCCGGTCGCTGCGATCCAGCACGGCCGCGCACAGGTCGACCCACGAGTCGAACCGCCCGACGAGCGTGGCCGCGGTCTTCGCGCCGATGCCCGGCACCCCGGGCAGCCCGTCCGAAGGGTCCCCGCGCAGCATCGCCATCTCGGCGTACGCCGCGCCGGCCCGCGCCGCCGGCAGGCCGTACTTCGCCGCGACCTCGGCCGGCCCCATCAGCTCCGCCCGGGCCAGCCCGCGCCCGATGTACAGCAACCGGGCCGGCACCGGCTCGTCCCGGACGACCTGCATCAGGTC
Source organism: Pseudonocardia sp. (assembly GCA_035557575.1). GTDB lineage: Bacteria > Actinomycetota > Actinomycetes > Mycobacteriales > Pseudonocardiaceae > Pseudonocardia. Next base: position 4,752 of record DATMDS010000285.1, read on the forward strand.
GCGGTCCCCGCTGACCACGAGCACCGGATCGGTGCGCTCGGCCGCGGCCAGGGTCCCGATCACGTCGTCGGCCTCGTAGCCCTCGGCGCCCGCGGTGGCGATGCCCGCGGCGGCCAGCAGCTCCAGCAGCACCGGAACCTGCGGGGCCAGCGCGTCGGGCACCACCTCGGGAGTGCCGGCGGCCGCGGTGTCCGGCTTGCCGGGCACCCGGTGCGTCTTGTACGACGGCAGCGCGGCCACCCGGAACGCCGGCCGCCAGTCCAGATCCAGGCAGGCGACGAGGCGGGACGGGCGCCGGTCGGTGACCAGCCGCGCCACCATGTCGGTGAAGCCCCGGATCGCGTTGACCGGGGTCCCGTCCGGGGCCGTGATGGACTCCGGCACGCCGTAGAACGCCCGGAAGTACAGGCTCGCGGCGTCCAACAACATCAGCGACGGCTCGGGTGTGGTCACAAATCAGCAAGCTTGCCGGAATATCCTGACGCGCATGACACCGGCCGTCCCGACCACGCTGCTCGCCGACCGCATCCGCCGGGCCGGCGACGTGGCGGCTCAGCACGACGTAGAACTGTTGCTCGTCACCCCGGGCGCGGACCTGCGCTACCTTCTCGGCGCCACCGGGGCCAGCCACGAGCGGCTCACCTGCCTGCTGCTGCCGGCCACCGGGCACCGCGCCCCGCCGGCGATCGTGGTGCCGCGCCTGGAGGCGCCCGGGCTGGCCGCGCTCGGCCTGCCGGAGCTCGGCGTCGACGTCGTCACCTGGGCCGACGACGAGGACCCGTACCTGCTGATCAGCGACCTGGCCGGCGGGCCGACCCGGATCGCGGTGGTCGACTCGATGCCGGCCGTCCACGTGTTCGGGATCCGGGAGGCGCTACCGGAGGCGGCCCAGTTCCTGGCCGGGCCGGTGACCAGGGAGCTGCGGATGCGCAAGGACGCCGCCGAGGTCGCGGAGCTGCGCGCGGCCGGCGCGGCCATCGACCGGGTGCAGGCCCGGGTGGGTGAATTCCTCAAGCCCGGCCGGACCGAGGAGCAGGTCGGGGCGGACATCGGGGCAGCGATCGTCGAGGAGGGTCACCTGAGCGCCGCGTTCGTGATCGTCGGGTCCGGGCCGAACGGCGCCAGCCCGCACCACGACCTGTCCGCACGCGTGATCGAGAGCGGCGACCTGGTGGTGATCGACATCGGGGGCCCGCTGCCCAGCGGCTACTTCTCCGACACCACCCGCACCTACGCGCTGGGCACCGAGCCGGTCGGCGCCGTTCGGGAGGCGTACGCGGTGCTGCAGGCCGCGCAGGAGCGCGCCGTGGCGGCGGTGCGGCCGGGCGTGACCGGCGAGCAGGTGGACGCCGCGGCCCGGGAGCCGATCACCGACGCCGGGCTGGGGGAGAGGTTCCTGCACCGGACCGGGCACGGCATCGGGCTGGAGGTGCACGAGGAGCCGTACATCGTGGCCGGTAACGACCTGCCGCTGGAGCCCGGGATGGCCTTCAGCGTGGAACCCGGGGTCTATCTCGACGGCGAGTGGGGCGCCCGCATCGAGGACATCGTGGTGGTCACGGCCGACGGCTGCGAGCGCCTCAACAACCGCCCCCGGGACCTGGTCGTCCTGCCGTAGACCGGCCCGGTCACGCCGGGGCCTCGGCGCGTCGGGTGCGCTCGAGGTGCAGCCGGCCGTCGGCACCCGGCACGCAGGCCGCGCCCGCCTCGCCGGAGCGGACGAACTCGCCCAGGCAGCGCCCGACCTGCCGGTGCGCGGCCGCCTTCGGGTGGAACGACTCCTGGGCCAGGTGGTAGCCGACTCCGGTCGGCCCCCCGTGCACGAAGGCCCCGGGGTCGACGGTGAGGCGTCGCTGCCACTCCTGCCCGGGCCACGGGCGGCTGCAGGCCTCCCGCCCCTCGGTGCCGCGGGTCAGGTCGAGGAACCGGGCCCCGACGTCCGCGGCCACCCCGCGCAGCGCCTCGGACAGCCGGGGGAACAGCACGGTGCGGGCCCAGCCGGCGTCCGCGACGCGGTACGGGCAGCCGCCGGCCGCGGCCAGCGGCACCATCCGCTCGGTGACCGGCGCAGCGTACGAGGCCAGCACCAGCCGGTAGTCGGCGTCGGCGTAGCCGGCCCGGCGCATGGCCTCCCGCACGTCCCGCAGCGCCGCCCGCACCTTTGCGGCGGTGGCGTGCAGCCGACCGTCCAGCAGCGGGCCCAGCGAGTCCCGACAGGGACGCCGCGGCGGCTCGAGAAGGGCGAGGATGCAGGCGACGCCGGTGTCCCGCAGCGCCACGTCGTCGTTCGCCCCGGCCTGCACGACGACGGTGTCCACCCGGTACCGCTGCGCCACCTGGACCAGCCGCGCGGCCTGCGAACCCTCGGTGTGGTGGGTGCCCGGCCCGAACCCGACGTCGCCGGACCGGGCGCCGGAACAGGCCAGGTTCACCGCCGTCCCGGCGAGGCCGGTCCGGTGCACGTAGGCGTGGGGTGAGCGGTGACACCAGTTGCCCGCCTCGCCCCGGGTGCCGGCCCGGTAGTCGCCCGCGCCCTCGCCGGCCGCGGCGCTGTCGCCCAGCGCGACCACCGCGGTCGGCCGCGGGTCCGCGGCCGCCGCGGGCGCGCCGACGGCGGGCCCGCAGACCAACAGCACGACCAGGGCGAGCAGCACCCGCAGGCGAGGAACGTGTGCGATCACGAGGCCGGACGCTAGGGCGCCCCCTGGCGGCGGCCCAAGGCCGCTCGCCGGCCTGTGGACAACTCGACCCCGAATCCGCCCGCTGTGGACGGACGCCGCCCGCAGGCGGGTCTGCGGGGAACCTCAGGGTCGGCTCCGGGCGTTCACGTAGTGCGCCGGCCCACCGGCGGCGCGACCATGGACCCAGCGGCGAGATCCGCCGCACCGAAAGGAGCCCCAGGTGGCCTCGACCCTCACCCGCCCCCGCGAAGGCCGGATCATCGCCGGCGTCTGCGCGGGCCTCGCCCAGCGGTTCGGCTGGAGCGTGACCGTGGTGCGGTTGCTGTTCCTGCTGTCACTGGTGCTGCCCGGATCCCAGGTGATCGTCTACGCCATCCTGTGGATCCTCATGCCCAACCAGCGCGACTCCCGCGCCTACTGAGCACCACCCGCTGGACCGCCGCGAGGCGGTCTGGCACGATACCGGCCGTGACGGATCGGACGGGCGCGGCGAGCGTGGCTCGTCGCTGTCCGGGCTGTTGTTGTCGCTGCTGCTGCAGCTGACCCAGCCCCCGATCCGTCCGGCCGCTCGCCTGCGGCCCCGCACGTCTGCGAATCGCCGTGATCCCCACTGCTGGTCTTTCCACCCCCGATCTGCGCGGGCACACCGTGCTCGCGCTGCACGCCCACCCGGACGACGAGGCGATCTTCACCGGCATCACGCTGCGGCGGCTCGCCGACGCCGGCGCGCGCGTCGTCCTGGTCATCGCCACCGCGGGCGAGCTGGGCAGCTCGCGGGTCCCGCTGCGGACGGGGGAGACGGTGCGTCAGCGCCGGATCGCCGAGCTCGAACGCTCCGCCGAGCTGCTCGGCGTGTCCCGGCTGGTGCTGCTCGGACGCCGCGACTCCGGACTGCCCGGCTGGTCCAGCGGCGGCCACCGGCACGCGCTGGCCGCCGCCGACCCGCTGCGGCTGGCCCGCCGGGTGAGCCGGATCGCCGCCGCCGAGGGCGCCGGCACCCTCGTCCACGACGACGAGCAGGGCATCTACGGCCACCCCGACCACCGCGCCACGTACCGGATCGGGGCCACCGCCGCCCGGCTGACCGGCGCCACCGGCTACCAGATGACCGTCGACCGGGAGCACCTGCACCTGTCGGCCCGCGACGCCCACCTGGTGCACGGGGCCGCCAGGGCGGCGGCCGTCGGGTTCGGCCGGGCCACGGTCGAGATCAGCCTGGCGGTCACCGGGACCGCCGAGCACCTGCGGATCAAGCGGGCCGCGATGACCGCGCACGGCAGCCAGATCGCGCCCGAGGACGTGCCCGCCGACGGGTTCGTCGGCGCCTACGGCTTCGAGTGGTTCCGCCGCACCGACCCCGGTCCCGGGGTGCTGGACGCTCTGGGCAACGCGCACCTGGTGGCCGGCGGTCTGGCCGCCGGTGTCGCGTCGTGAGGGCGGCGAGCCGCGGCCCGACCGGAGCGAGCCGGGTCGGGGTCGCCGGCCGGCCGCACCAGTAGAGTCGGGCCGGTGGCCGCCCCGACCGCCGATGCCGTTGCCCCCGAGCCGCGACCTGCGATCGGGTTCCGGCCGGGCCGCCGGGCCGGGTTCGCGGCCCGGTTCGCCGGTGCCGCCGGGGGTGGCCTGCTGCTCTACCTGAGCTTCCCGCCGCGCACCCTGTGGTGGCTGGCGCTGCCGGCCTTCGCCCTGCTCGCGGTCGTGCTGCACGGCCGCTCCGGCCGGGCCGGCTTCGGTTGGGGCTTCGTGTTCGGGCTCGCCTTCGTGCTGCCGCTGCTGGTCTGGATCGGCAGCCTGGTCGGCGTGGCGCCGTGGCTGGCGCTGTGCGTGGCGGAGGCCTTGTTCGTCGGGTTGACCGGGGCCGGGATGGCAGTGGCCGGACGGCTGCCGGCGGCCCCGCTGCTGCTGGCCGCGGTGTGGGTGGCGGGGGAGGCGCTGCGCGGCCGGGTCCCGTTCGGCGGGCTGCCGTGGGGCCGGGTGGGTTTCGGCCAGCCGGACGGTCCGCTGCTCCCGGTGGCCGCGATCGGCGGCGAGCCGCTGCTGTCGTTCTGCACGGTGCTGGCCGGGCTGGCCCTGGGCGAGCTGCTGCGCCGTGCGGTGGTCGGGCGCGGGAGGTCGGTCCGCCGGTGGGCATTTCCGGCGCTGCTCGCGGTGCTCGCGCTGGCGGCCGGCCCGCTGGCCGCGCTGCTGCCGCCCGCGGGCGCCGCGGCCCCGCAGCGCACGGTGACCATCGCGGCCGTGCAGGGCAACGTGCCGCGGCTCGGGCTGGACTTCAACGCCCAGCGCCGGGCGGTACTCGACAACCACGTGCGGGAAACCGAGCGGCTCGCCGCTGACGTCGCGGCCGGCCTTCGACCCCGTCCCGACCTGGTGATCTGGCCGGAGAACTCCAGCGACATCGACCCGCTGCGCAACGCCGACGCCGCGGCGCAGATCGACCGGGCGGCCCGGGCGATCCAGGCGCCGATCCTGGTCGGGGCGGTGCTGTCGAACCCGGACGGGCTGACCACCAGCAACTCGGCGCTGGTCTGGCAGGCCGGCGTCGGCCCCGTCGAGCGCAACGACAAGCGCCGCGTGCAGCCCTTCGGCGAGTACCTGCCGATGCGTTCGTTCTTCCGGCTGTTCTCCGCCTACGCCGACCGGGCCGGTTACTTCGTCCCCGGGCCGGGGCCCGGTGCGGTGGACATGGCCGGGGTGCGGGTCGGCGTCACGATCTGCTGGGAGATCGCCTTCGACGACCTGGTGGCCGACAGCGTCGACGCCGGCGCGCAGGTGCTCGCGGTGCCCAGCAACAACGCCACCTTCGGCCTGTCGGAGATGACGTACCAGCAGCTGGCGATGTCCCGGGTGCGCGCCGTCGAGCACGACCGACCGGTGATCATCGCGACCACGAGCGGGGTCAGCGCGACGATCACCCGGGAGGGCGCTGTGACCAGCAGTTCCCGGCAGTTCACTCCCGACGTACTGGTCGATCGGACCGAGCTGCGGGACACCACTACGCTGGCCACTCGGCTGCGTGACGTACCCGAATGGGTACTGGCCGCCTTAGGCGTGATCGCGGTGGCCATCGGGGTCCGCTCGCGCCACCGGTCGGACAGGGCAGCGGGAAGGGACGAGAATGGCTGAGCCGACGGAGCCGGTGCTGGTGGTCATCCCGACCTACAACGAGCGGGACAACCTCGAACCGATCCTGACTCGCCTGCACCAGGCCGTGCCCGACGCGGACGTGCTCGTCGTCGACGACGCGAGTCCCGACGGGACCGGGGAGCTGGCCGACAAGCTGGCCGCGGCGGACACCCGGGTGCGCGTGCTGCATCGAGCCGGCAAGGCCGGCCTCGGCGCGGCCTATCTGGACGGCTTCCGCACCGCGCTGGCCGGCGACTACCGGCTCGTGGTCGAGATGGATGCCGATGGCTCGCACGCTCCGGAGGACCTGCCGGCACTACTGGTGGCGATGGCCGACGCCGACCTGGTGATCGGCTCGCGCTACGTCCCCGGCGGCCGGGTCGTCAACTGGCCTGCGCACCGGGAGTGGCTGTCCAAGGGGGGCAACCTGTACTCGCGGCTGGCCCTGGGCGTGCCGATCAAGGACATCACGGGTGGCTACCGGGTGTTCCGCCGCCAGGTGCTGGAGGAGCTGTCGCCGGCCGACGTCGCCTCGCAGGGCTACTGCTTCCAGGTGGACATGGCCTGGCGAGCGGTGCAGGCCGGGTTCCGGGTGCACGAGGTCCCGATCACCTTCGTCGAGCGCGAGCGGGGCAACTCGAAGATGAGCCGGGCGATCGTCGCCGAGGCGCTGTGGCGGGTGACCCGCTGGGGTGCCGAGCGGTTGCTGCGCCGCGGCCCCCGCATCGGACGCGCGCGACAAGAAGCCGGGCCACCCCGAGGGTGACCCGGCTTCGTCGGGACCTGCGTCAGGCGATGTCGGCGCGACGCTCGGCCAGCAGCTCGAGCCGCTCGGTGAGCAGCACCTCGAGGTCGGCCATCGAGCGGCGCTCGAGCAGCATGTCCCAGTGGGTACGAGGCGGCTTGGCCTTCTTCTGCTCGGGCTCGACCCCGTCGACCAGCCGCGAGATGCTGCCGTGCAGCCGGCATTCCCAGGTGGCCGGTGCCTCGGCATCGTTCGCGAAGGGCACCTCGAAGTCGTGCCCACGCGGGCATGCGTAGCGCATCGACTGCCGCGGCGCGAGGTCGTGGTTGCGGTCGGTCTCGTAGCTGACAGCCCCGAGCCGGCTGCCACGGAGCACGCGGTCGGCCATGCGTTTTCCTCTCGTCCGTAGACCGAGGGAGCCTCCCTCGGTCGACACCATCGGGTGTAACGTCTGCGATGCAGTCGCCTGTTCCCGTCGTGGGAACGGGCCGCGCCCAGGTGTCTTCGCGACGCGACAGACACTGGACGGTTGCCGCCCCCGATCAGAGAGTGTTCCCTACAGCGGGCGATTACACACCTCGTTGTGACCTGTCAGCCAACTGTGACTTATATCACTGCTGTATCAGCGGGTGTTTACGCACCAGCCGGTTGATCGTTACCCGGATCTCCGGTAGCAGGCGAGTGGCGTAGCTCCGGTGGCTGCACCGGCCAGAGGGCGACAAGTCCGAGGGCCAGCACGAGAAGGATGCCGAGGATGCCGGCCCGGTCCGACCCGGACAGCTGCGTGCACAGCCCGACCAGGGTCGGGGCCAGGAACGACACCGCGCGGCCGGTGGTCGCGTACAGGCCGAACAGCTGGCCTTCGTGGCCGGGTGGGGCGAGCCGCGCCAGGTAGGTGCGCGACGAGGACTGGGCCGGGCCGACGAACAGCGTCAGCAGCAAGCCGAAGATCCAGAACAACACCGGGCCGGACACCGCCAGCAGCACGGAGCCGGCCACCAGCATCCCGACCAGCGATCCGACGATCACCGCCTTCGGCCCGACCCGGTCGTCGATCCGCCCGGCGAGCAGGGCCCCGGCCGCCGCCGTCACGTTGGCCGCGATGCCGAAGATCAGCACGTCGGCCGGGTCGAGCTCGTAGACGGTCACCGCGAGCACCGCGCCGAAGGCGAAGACCGCGGCCAGGCCGTCCCGGAACAGCGCGCTGGCCCCCAGGAAGTAGACCGTGTGCGGGGCTCGCCGGTAGAGCGCGCGCAGGTCCCGGCCCAGCTGCCGGTAGCGCTCGAGCAGCCCCGCTCGCGCCGATGGCGCCGCTGCGGGGGCCGGTTCGGGCACCCACACCAGCAGCGGCAGCGCGAACAGCGCGAACCAGCCGGCCGCGACCAGCGCGACCATCCGGATGTTGAACCCGTCGGCCGTGGGCAGCGCCCACAGACCGCCGTCGCCGGCGATGAAGCCCAGGTAGACGCCCAGCAGCAGCACGATGCCGCCGAGGTAACCCATGGCCCAGCCGAAGCCGGACACCCGCCCGACGGTCTGCGGGGTGCTCACCCCGACCAGCAACGCGTTGTAGGACACCGAGGCCAGCTCGAAGCAGATCGAACCGGCGGCGAGCAACAGCAGCCCGAGCGCGAAGTACCGGCTGTCGTCCCGAACGGCGACCATCGCGGCGGTGCAGGCGACGATCAGCGCCGTCCACACCGCCACCGACATCTTCCGCCGGCCGGTGGCGTCCGCGCGCTGGCCGATCACCGGCGCCAGCAGGGCGACCACGAAGCCGGCCGCGCCCAGCGCGTAGCCCAGCCAGCTGTTGGCACTCACCGATCCGGGCAGGTCGTCGCCGACGGTGCCGGTCAGGTACACCGTGAACACGAACGTCCCGATCACCGCGTTGAACGCCGAGGAGCCCCAGTCCCACAGTCCCCAGGCGAGCACCGGCACCCGGCGGACGGGAGCGGCCGTCGCGGCCGGCAGGCCGGCGGCCTTCACCATCATCGGTTCACCATCGTCATCGTGACCAGCAACCGCGGGCCGCCAGCTGCTCGCGCAGCAGGTCGGGCCGGTCGGACAGCAGCCCGTCCACGCCGAGGTCGAGCAGCTGGGCCATCTGGGCCGGAGCGTTGATCGTCCACACGTGCACCTCGCGCCCGGAGGCGCGCGCGGTGCGCAGCAGCGCCGCGTCCACCACGGTCAGCCGGCCGAAGCGGTGCGGCAGCTGGGCCAGGTCGCCGATCACCGGCGGCGCGGGCAGCCGCGGGCCGGGCCAGGGCAGCGCGTCCAGCCAGGCCCGGCTGCGCAGCCCGAAGGCCGAGGACTGGCCGAGCGACGTGCACAGCCGCGGCCCGGCCGACGTCCGCGCCCGGTTCAGCCAGCCGTCGTGGAAGCTGCCCAGGCACACCCGCTCCCAGCTGTCGGTCTCCTCCAGCAGCTCCAGCACCGGCTGCACCGCGGAGCCGGTCTTGAGCTCGACGGTGATCCGGGCCGACGGCAGCTCGCGCAGCACCTGCTCCAGCCGGGGCAGCGGCTCCCGCCCGCGGACCCGCACCGCGGAGAGCTCGGCCGCGCTGCGGGTGGCGATCAGTCCGGTGCCGTCGGTGGTGCGGTCCAGGAACGGATCGTGGTGCACGATCGGCACCCGGTCGCGGGTGGTGTGCACGTCCAGCTCCAGGTACTCGAAGCCCTCGGCGACCGCGCGGCGGAACGCGGCCATGGTGTTCTCGCAGCCGGCGAGTTCGTCGAGGTGCCACCCACGGTGGGCGTAGGCCCGCGGGTAGGGCCCGTCGAGATAGGGGTGCGGTGGCACCCGGTCAGCCTGGCAGACGCGGCAGCCGTTGCGACGCCCCGAGCAGCGGAGCCATCAGGTCGCCGTGTTCGGCGATCCGGGCGGGCAGGTCGGCCGCGGTGAACACCAGGTCGTCGGGCCGCCGGCAGGCCCGTACCTCCGCCCAGGTGACCGGCGTGGCCACCGTCGGGCGGGCCCGGCCGCGCAGCGAGTAGCTGCCGATGGTGGTCTTGTGCGGGTTGTTCTGGCTCCAGTCCACGAACACCTTGCCGCGCCGCCTGGCCTTGGCCATCACCGCCGTGACCTGCTGCGGGGTCTCCCGGGCCAGGCGCTCGGCCATCGACTTGGCGAACTCGGACGTGCGTTCCGCGCGGGACACCGTCACCGGCAGGTACAGCTGCATCCCCTTGCCCCCGCTGGTGCGCGGGTACGCGGTCAGGCCGTCCTCCGCGAGCAGGTCGGCCAGCCGCAAGGCGACCCGGGCGCAGTCCACCACGGTGGTGCCCTCGCCCGGGTCCAGGTCGAACACCACCAGGTCGGGCAGCTGCCGGCCGTCCCGCGGCCCCAGCCGCCACTGCGGGACGTGCAGCTCCAGGGCCGCCAGGTTGGCCGCCCAGGCCAGCCCCTCCGGGTCGTCGATCACCGGGAAGTCGGCGGACTCCGAGCGCCCGCCCGGGGTGCCGACCCGCGCGGTGCGGATCCACCGCGGCGCGTGTCGGGAGACGTCCTTCTCGAAGAACGAGGGCTTCTCGACCCCGTCCGGCCAGCGCACCATGGTCACCGGCCGATCCCGCAGGTGCGGCAGCATGACGTCGGCGACGGCCAGGTAGTGGGCCAGCACGTCGGACTTGGTGGTGCCGGTGAGCGGGTAGAGCACCTTGCCGGGGTTGCTCAGGCCGGCCCGCCCGAACCCGGGGGAGCGGCGCTCGGTCGCGGTGCCGCGGTCCACCGCCGGCGGCGGATCCTCCCGCGGGGGCGGATCCTCCTGCGGGGGCGGAGCTGCCGAGGTGGCGACCCGCACCCAGTCCGCGCCCGGTTCGACCCGGTACGGCGACCCGTCCCGCTTGGCGATCACCGCGGGCAGCCCCTGCGCGGCCACCGCGTCCAGCACCTCGGTCCCGGCGTCGGGGAAGGCCGGCGCCAGCCGCCAGTGCGAGCCGTGCAGTGGCAGCCGGTCCAGCAGGGCCCGGCGCTCGCGGAACGGCAGCGCTCGGGTGTCGTGCCCGTCCAGGTGCAGCAGGTCGCCGATCCACAGCTCGCCGCGCTCGGTCAGCTCGCCCTCGAGCAGCACCTGGGTGGCGCTCAGCGACGGCCCCAGCTCGCGCAGCGTCGGCGCCGGCAGCTCCTCGCCGTCGGTTCCGGTGACCCGGGCCCGGCCGCCCTCCACCCGGACGACGACCGGCCGGCCGCCGAAGCCGACCTGCAACCACCAGCCTTGGCCACGGGGGAGCGGGCCGGGCTCGGCGCACGCGGGCAGCGCGTCGGGTGGCAACGGGTCCCGGTCGGGGGCCGGGTCGGAGCGGCGCAGCAGCCAGTTGTCCTTGCCGCCCTCGCGCCCGGTGTGGATGAACACGAAGCGGCCGCGGGCCCGCTCGCCGCGCATCGCGACGATGACCTCGCGGGAGTTCCACTTCTCGGTCTCGTAGGTGCCGGCGTCCCAGATCGTCATCCGGCCGCCGCCGTACTCGCCGGCCGGGATCTCACCGGAGAAATCCAGGTACTCCAGGGGATGGTCCTCGGTGCGGACCGCGAGCCGGACCGTGTCCGGATCGGTCGGCAGGCCCTTGGGCACCGCCCAGGAGGCCAGCACGCCGTCGCGCTCCAGCCGCACGTCCCAGTGCAGCCGGCGGGCGTGGTGCTCCTGGATGACGAAGCGGTCGCCGGGGCCGGGGTCCGGATCGGTGTCCGGGATGGGCTCGGGTGTGCGCCGCGCATCGCGCTTGCGGCGGTACTCGTCGAGCGGCACGGCGTCAGGTTAGGGCTTGCCACGCCCCGCCCGCCGGTGTCAGCATAGCCTTACTTCTACGGAGGAGTGCCTGTGTACGTGTGCATCTGTGCCGGGGTACCGGACGTCGAGGTCCGCTCCTGTATCGCCCGCGGCGCCCGCACCGTCGAGGAGGTCGGCGACGCCTGCGGCGCCGGCACCGGGTGCGGCTCCTGTCACGATCACATCGACGTCTTCCTGACCGCCGCACACGCGCAGTCGGATCTCGCAGGGCTGCCTTTCTCCGCCTGAGGTCAGCCTGACTCGTCGCCCGCTCCCGATCGGCGCTACCTTTCGTCCATGCAGGGAGATCCGGAGATCATTGCGCTGCTCAACGAGCAGCTGACCAGCGAGCTGACGGCCATCAACCAGTACTTCCTGCACGCAAAGATGCAACAGAACTGGGGATTGACAAAGCTGGCCGCCTACACAAGGGCCGAGTCGCTCGACGAGATGCGGCACGCGGAGAAGATCACCGACCGGATCCTGTTCCTGGAGGGCCTGCCGAACTACCAGCGGCTGTCCACGCTGCGCATCGGGCAGACCGTGCGCGAGCAGCTGCAGTCCGACCTCAAGATCGAGCTGGAGGTCGTCGAGCGGCTGCGCCCGGGGATCGCGATGTGCCGGAGCAAGGGCGACATGACGACGGCGAACCTGTTCGAGGAGATCCTCGCCGACGAGGAACACCACATCGACTACATCGAGACGAACCTGGACCTGATCGACAAGCTCGGGGAACCGCTCTACCTGGCCCAGCTGGTCGACCAGCCGCCGACACCGGGCTGAGTGGAACAGCGTCCCAGTCTCGGCCTCCAGCACCGCGTTCCGTCGTGGGTGATGGGACCGGTCGCTGCCGAACTGCTGTCATAACGAGGGGCCGGGTACCCCGAGAAGCGGAGCCGGGGCATCGAAGATATGTTCGAGCCATGACCGATCCCGTGGGAAGCCCGGAGAAGAACCCGGACGACTGGACGACCGGCGACGAGCCGATGACCGGGCCGCAGCGCTCGTATCTCCAGACGCTGGCGCAGCAGGCCGGCGAGCAGGCACCGCCCGATGACCTGTCGAAGGCGGAGGCGTCCAAGCGCATCGACGAGCTGCAGGAGCGCACCGGCCGCGGGACCTGAGCCACCGGCAACACGCAGATCGTCGCGCCGTGCCTCGCGGTGCACATTGAGCCGATAATCGACGTTATGACAGTTCGGTTCTGGAGGGAAGGGCCGGGCCCCTCCCCCGGACGACTCACATGGGCTTGATGTTCGCGTTGTGGTGGAACACGTTGCCGGGGTCGTACTCGCCCTTGATCCGGGCCAGCCGGTCGTACTTCGCCGAGCCGAAGGCCCGGCGCAGGAGGTCGTCCTCGAGTTCCATGTACTCGTTGAGGTAGCCCTCACCGCCGATGGCGTGCGGGCGCAGCGCCTCCCACATCTCCCGGACCCAGGTCCGGTCCGCGACCAGCATGCTCTGGTCGGGCGCGAAACCGACGGAGAACGTCCCGAAGCGCGGGGATCGCCCACCGGCGAATGCGGTGTCGTCCTCGGCGACCCGGCTGAACGCCTCGTCCAGCCGGTAGAACAGCACCAGCGACATCGGGGAAAGCTTCCGGGGAACGTGCTCGGCCAGCACCTCGATCACCCCGTCGGACAGGTCCTCGACGTAGGCCGGCTTTGTGTAGCAGTAGTTGCCCCAGGCGTTCCCCTCGTCGAGCAGCTGCTGGAGCTCGGTGTAGGGCATGGGGGTGACCACGTCGAACAACGGCGGCAGCTCGGCGCGGATCCGCGCGACCAGCCGGGCGTGCTCGGGCGTGCCGTCGAACCCGACCACCAGCATCACGTAGCCGGGTACCAGCTGATGCTGCTCGGGCACGAACGGGGCCGGCGGGGCGTTGACCGCACCCACCACCACGTTGCTGTCGGTCGACATCCCGGCGATGATCTCGCGGGCCAGGCGCAGCATCTCGGGCCCTTGCTCCAGCCCCCAGAAGAACAGGCCGAACTCGACCGTCGGGTCGACCTCGTGCAGCTGGAACTCGAACTGGGTGACCACGCCGAAGTTTCCGCCACCACCGCGGAGGGCCCAGAACAGATCGGGGTGTTCGTCGCTCGCCGCCCGCAGCACCCGCCCGTCGGCCATCACCATCTCCGCGGACACCAGGTTGTCCGCGGTGAGGCCGAACTTGCGGGTCAGCCACCCCATCCCGCCGCCCAGTGCGATGCCGCCGATCCCCGTGTGGCCGATCAGCCCGGCCGGAACGGCCAGCCCGTGGGCCTGCGTTGCGGCGTCGACGTCCCGCAGCAACGCCCCGCCACCGACGCGAGCCCGCCGGGCCTCGGGATCCACCGCCACCTGGTTCAGCAGGCTCAGGTCGACCATGAGCCCGTCGTCGCAGACCGCAGCGCCGGCCGCGTTGTGGGCCCCGCCGCGCACGGTGATCTCCAGACCGGCCTCCTGCGCGAAGGCGATCGCGGCTTGCACGTCGGCGGTCGACGTGCAGCGGGCGATCACCGCAGGACGCCGGTCGATGTCGGCGTTCCACACCTTCCGGGCGTCGTCGTAGCCCTCGTCCTCCGGACCGAAGACGGGCCCGCCCATCGCCGCGCGCAGGGCCTCGAGATCGCCGCTGATCGTCTGAGTCATCTACCTGCTCCTCCGTGCGCTCGCTTCTGAAAGGTCGCTGCTGCCAAGGAGGCGCAGCCGCAGACGCCAGATACACGACGTGTATCGCCAGTTCGGAGCAGCGCCCCAGCGTCATCGGGTTCTGACAGGGTGTCAGTGGCGCCGACCCCGGTGGTGACAGGGCGACGTCGTGTACCGGAGCAGTCGAACAGCGGCGGACGGGTGCGCGGCGCGCCAGACGTGGCGCGCCGCGTACGGCCAGGCGTAGACCGGAGCCCCGTCTTCGATCAGCCGAAACACGTCGGGCTGATGCAGCTCGAGCGCGGACCACTCGTAGAGCAGGTCCATCCTCGACACGATCACGCCGTAGTCGAGCAGCCGGCCCAGCCGGTTCTCCCCGCTGATGTAGGCATCGACGCCGAGCGGAGCGGGATAAAGACCGGGGAGGACCCGGCCCAGGGAGAGGAAGACCCCGGCCCCGCCAAGACGCGGGTCGCCGAGCACCCGCCCGAGGGGGGCAAGATGCCCCAGGGCCAGACGCGGGGCCGCCACCAACGCGTGCGCGTAGAGCACACGCACCAGGACGACGTTCAGGAAGAACCGCTCCGCCTCGTTCTCCCGGACAGCGAGATCGTGGTTCTCGAGGTAGCCGGCTACGACACTCGCGTTGTGGGCCCGATACCAGTTCGCCGCGGTCGGCGCCGCGACGAAGGACATCCACAACTCGATCGTCGGAGAGGACGGCTCGCCGCCCAGTCCCCCGCTACGGGCCACCGCCTCGCACTGGTCACGCAGCAGCCGCTCGTTCACCGCCCGCCACCACGGACTGCCCGGGCGCTCGGCCGTCGGCGGCTCCAGGAGCCCACGACGGATCTGCCACCCCATGAACGACAGCGCTGCCCGCCGGAACGGCAGGTGCTGCGGCGCGCGCCCGTACGGGCCGAGGTAGGTCCGCCCGAGCAATCCGAGCCGACCCGCGGGATCGTCACGTGTCGCCTCCACCAGGGCGACCGCGCGGGCTGCCGCCGACAGCGACCGATCGGACCCTTCGGCGCCGCCTGATCCCGCAGGCCCAGCAGACGCCATTCCGGTCTCCACACGGTTGTACCGAACCCGACGAGGTCAGCGGTGAGCGCACGTGCACCGGATTGTGCACCAGAGACACAGGGGGCGGTGCCGTCCGCAAGGATGCGGTCATGACCGTTCCCGACCTCGCCGGTCGCGTCGCGCTGGTCACCGGGGCCAGCCGCCGGGCCGGCATCGGCGCCGCCGTGGCCGCCCGGCTGTTGGCCGACGGGGCCCGCGTGCTGGTGCACTCCTGGTCCCCGCACGACGCGGGCCAGCCCCACGGCGCCGACCCGGCCGGCCCCGGCGCGGTGCTCGACGGGCTCGGCGGGCCGGGCCCGCACCTCGACCACGTCGAGCTCGACCTGGCCCGACCGGACTCCCCCGCCGCCCTGGTCGAACACACGATCGAGCGGTTCGGTGCGCTGGACCTGCTGGTGGTCAACCACGCGCACAGCAGTGACCAGGACCTGGCCGCGCTGACCGCCGCCGAGCTCGACCTGGCCTGGGCGGTGAACACCCGCGCTCCCCTGCTGCTGGCGCAGGCCTACGCCGCCCGTCACGACGACACCCGGCCCGACGGCCGCATCCTGCTGTTCACCAGCGGGCAGCATCTCGGGCCGATGCCCGGCGAGCTGCCCTACATCGCCACCAAGGGTGCGCTGCACCAGCTCACCGCCAGCCTGGCCGACGCGCTCGCCGATCGCGGTATCACCGTCAACTGTCTCAACCCCGGCCCGGTCGACACCGGCTACGCGCCGCCCCCGGCCCACCAGCAGGTCGCCCGGGCCTTTCCGCGGGGCCGCTGGACCAGCCCGGACGAGATCGCCGAGCTGGTGTCGTGGCTCGTCGGCCCGCACAGCCGGCTGATCACCGGACAGGTCGTGAACGCCGAGGCGGGCTTCCGCCGTCACCTCGAGCGGCTCCCCCTCATCAACGCTCCGACGGCCGGACCGGAGGGCGTGTCGGATCCGGTCCGGCCCGGCTCACCCTGACCCCGCCGCCCGCCCGCGCGTAGCGACGGCACCGGAACGCGGATCCCGACCGCGGCGCAGCCACCACACGCTCACGCCGAGGATCCACACCACGAACGCGCCCAGCGGGGCGGCGATGCCGCCGACCAGGCCGTTGCCGGAATTCAGCGGGCCGGCCAGGGAGAGCGCGCCGGCGTTGAGCACCACCGCGGCCACGGCCACCCAGCCCGACCAGCGGGGCAGCGCCGGGGTCCGGAACGCCACCCGGGCGACGGCCACGAAGAACGCCACCCCCGCCAACGCGGCCGGGGCGGCGAGCACGAACCCGGCGGTGTGCAGCAGGTAGGTCGCGCCCGGCGCGACGTCCAGCAGCAGCCCACCGGCGACATCCAGCCCGATCGCCGCGTTCAGCGCGGTCATGAACATGAGGGCGCTGCCGACCGCGGTCCAGCCGGCGGTGACGGCGCCCGGCGTGGCATGCAGCCGCGCGGCCAGCGCCCCGAGGAAGTCGAGCAGGAACAGGTAGCCCACGCTGACCGACAGGATGACGGCCTGCATCAGGCCGATGTGCGCCCGCCAGAACGTCTCGACCTCGACGGCCGAGCCGAGCGCCGGCAGCCGCGGCACGGCCAGCGCCATCGGCGCCCAGCTCAGGCACAGCAGCACGCCGCTGATCGGGCCCCACCGGGAGCGCATCCCGCTCACCGGCCGGTCCGCCCTGTCCCGTGCCCGACGATCGCGGCAATCCTGTGCATGCGCACACCCCTCTCCCCCTCGGTCCGGGACGCCGCCCGGACCGTGCGTGTGACACCGTCCCGGCCGGGGATGTCACACCAGCGCGCCCGGCCGCGTCGGAAGGGACGAGGACAGGCAGCGGAACTCATCGGCGCGACGGAGGACCACCGTGACGAGCTCGGACACCGACGCCATGACCGCCTTTGCCCGCAACCGCGGGCTGCTGGTCGGGGTGGCCTACCGGATGCTGGGCAGCGTCGCCGACGCCGAGGACGTGGTGCAGGAGGCGTGGCTGCGCTGGGCGCGGGTCGACACCGCGACGGTGGCCGACCCGACCGGTTTCCTGGTCCGCACCGTCACCCGGCTGGCCATCGACCGGTTGCGCCGGATCAAGGCCCGGCGGGAGACCTACGTCGGGCCGTGGCTGCCCGAACCGCTGCTGACCGGCACCGATCCGGGCGCCTCCGATCCGGCGCGGGACGTCGACCGGGCGGAGTCGGTGTCGATGGCCATGCTGGTGGTGCTGGAGACGCTGACGCCGCTGGAGCGCACGGTGTTCGTGCTGCACGAGGCGTTCGCCTTCCCGTACGCCGACATCGCGGAGATCCTCGGGCGCAGCGCGCCGACCGTGCGGCAGCTCGCGCACCGGGCCCGCGAGCACGTGCAGGCCCGCCGACCGCGGTTCGAGGCGGACATGGCCAAGCGCCGCGAGGCCACCGAGAAGTTCCTGCGGGCCAGCCTCGACGGCGACCTGGCCGGGCTGCTGCGGCTGCTGGCGCCGGACGCGACGCTGTGGGCCGACGGCGGCGGCAAGGCCAAGGCCCCGCTGCGCCCGATCCACGGCCGGGACAAGATCGCCCGCTTCTTCGTCGGGATCTCCGGTGAGGCCGTTCCGCCCGGCGGTGAGATGCGGATCGTCGAGGTCAACGGCGGTCCGGCCGCGGTGCTCTGGATGCCGGCCGGCCCGGCCGCCGCGGCGCTGGTCGATCTCGACCCGGACACCGGGCTGATCGTGGTGATCCGGATGGTCGGCAATCCGGACAAGTTGACCGGACTGGGCGAGCCGCCCCGCTGAGCACTCGCTGAGGGGGCACGCGCAGGAACTGTCGGTGCCCCGGCCTACCCTCGCCCGCGAGGGCACGGTGAAGTGAGCCGTGCACCCGCCGAGCGTGGAAGGGGTCGGAGATGACCGGTGTCGCGGCTGCGGACGACACAACACCCAGGGGCGAGACGCCGAGCGGGGAGCGGGAGGACGAGCCGCGCTGGGAGCAGTACCGGGTCGAGCTGACCGGCTACTGCTACCGGATGCTGGGCTCCGCCGCCGACGCCGAGGACGCCGTACAGGACACCCTGGTCCGGGCCTGGCGCTCCTACGACAAGTTCGAGGGTCGCTCCGCGGTGCGCTCGTGGCTCTACCGGATCGCCACCAACGTCTGCCTCACCATGCTCGACGGGCGCAACCGGCGGGCCCGGCCGATGGACTTCGGCCCGGCGTCGTCGGCCTCCGATCCGCTCGGCCCGAAGCTGCCGGAGAGCACCTGGCTCACCCCGATCCCGGACGCCATGGTCCTGCCCAGCGGCAGTGACCCGGCCGATCTCGCGGTGTCCCGGGAGTCGGTGCGGCTGGCGTTCGTGGCCGCACTGCAGCACCTGCCGGCCCGGCAGCGGGCGGTGCTCATCCTGCGCGAGGTGTTGCAGTGGAAGGCGGCCGAGGTCGCCGAGCTGCTGGAGACCAGCGTCGCCTCGGTGAACAGCGCCCTGCAGCGGGCCCGGGCCACGCTGGCCGAGAACAACGAGACTCCGGCCGAGCCGGTCGACGAGCTGGACGACGAGCACCGGCAGCTGCTGGACCGCTACGCCGCCGCGTTCGAGCGCTACGACATCGCCGAGCTGGTCACGCTGCTGCACGACGACGCGGTGCTGTCCATGCCGCCGTACGAGCTGTGGCTGCGCGGCACCGAGGACATCGTGGGCTGGTGGGTCGGCCCCGGCTGCCACTGCAAGGGCTCGAAGCTGATCCCGCTGCTGGCCAACGGGCTGCCGGCGTTCGCCCAGTACCGGCCGGACCTGGAGGGCGACGGGTACCACGGCTGGGCCCTGCAGGTCCTCGAGTTCTCCGGCGGCAAGATCACCTTCTTCAACTCGTTCCTGGACACCGAGGCGCTGTTCCCGCTGTTCGGACTGCCGCAGCGGCTGGACGCCGACGGAAAGCCGGTCGAGCAGCGATGAGAGTTCGCTCCGGCGGCCGTCACAGGAGCTGACCGACCGAGAGCCGACGTCAGGAGCTGGCCGTGCCCGAAACCCACGTGACCGTGTCCCCGGAGAGGATCGTGCACGCCAACGGCGTCGAGCTGTGCGTGCAGACGTTCGGGTCGGCCGCCGCGGCTCCGGTCCTGCTGATCGCCGGCGCGGCCAGCTCGATGCTCTACTGGCAGCAGGAGTTCTGCGAGCGGCTCGCGGCCGGCTCGCGGTTCGTCATCCGCTACGACCACCGCGACACCGGGCGCTCCACGACCGACCCGCCCGGCTGCCCGAGCTACACGGCGATCGACCTGGTCGACGACGTCATCGGCGTTCTCGATGCGCTGCAGCTCCCCCGAGCCCACCTGGTCGGGCTGTCGATGGGTGGCGGGCTGGCTCCGGTCGCCGCCGTGCAGCATCCGGAGCGGGTCGCGTCGCTCACCCTGATCGCGACCAGCCCGGCCGGCCCCGGCGAGGGCGACGACCTGCCGTCGATGTCGGACCGGACGGTCGCCGAGTTCGAGGCGGTCCCCGAGCCGGACTGGGCCGACCGCGAGTCCGTGATCGATCACCTTGTCGAGCAGGAGCGGCTGTGCGCGGCGCGGTCACAGCCGTTCGACGCGGCCGGGATGCGGGCCGACATGGCCCGGGTCGTCGACCGGTCGCCCAGCATCCGGTCGATGTTCAACCACTTCGCCGTCGGGGGTGGGGAGAGCTACCGGAAGCGACTGGGGGAGATCGCCGCGCCGACGCTGGTGCTGCACGGAGACGAGGATCCGATCTTCCCGCCGCCGCACGGGGTCGCGCTGGCCGCGGAAATCCCGAACGCGCGGCTGATCACATTGCCGGGCGTCGGCCACGAGCTGCCGCGTCGGGCCTGGGATGCGGTCGTGCCGGCGATCCTGGCCCACACCGCCGGCGCGGACGACCGGTGAGTCCCCGCGCCCGCGCTGCAGCAGCGGTCAGGACTCCCCCGACTTGGCCCACAGGTTGATCCCGGCGTCGACCGCGTGCTGATCGATGCGGGCCAGTTCGTCCGGGCTGAAGGTGAGGTTGTCCAGCGCCCCCAGGTTGTCGTCGAGCTGGGTCACGCTGCTCGCACCGACCAGCACCGTGGTCACCCGCCGGTCCCGCAGCGCCCAGGCCAGCGCCATCTGGGCCAGCGACTGGCCGCGCTCGGCAGCCAGGTCGTTGAGGGCCCGCACGTGGTTCAGCGTCTGCTCGGTGAGCAGGTCGGGTGCGAGCGACTTGTCCTGCGCGGCCCGCGAACCCTCGGGGATCCCGTCCAGGTACTTGCTGGTCAGCATGCCCTGCGCGAGCGGAGAGAAGGCGATGCAGCCGACGCCGGTCTCCCCCAGCACGTCCAGCAGCTCCTGCTCGATCCAGCGGTTGAGCATCGAGTACGACGGCTGGTGGATCAGTAGCGGGGTGCCCAGCTCGCGCAGGATGGCCACCGCCTCCCGGGTGCGCTCCGCGCCGTAGGAGGAGATTCCGGCGTACAGCGCCTTGCCCGCGCGCACCGCCGTGTCCAGTGCCCCCATCGTCTCCTCGAGCGGGGTCTCCGGGTCGAAGCGGTGCGAGTAGAAGATGTCGACGTAGTCCACACCCATCCGGCGCAGCGACTGGTCCAGGCTCGACAGCACGTACTTGCGCGATCCGCCGCCCTGGCCGTACGGGCCCGGCCACATGTCGTAGCCGGCCTTGGTGGACAGGATCAGCTCGTCCCGGTACGGCCGGAAGTCCTGGGCGAAGATCGTGCCGAAGTTGGCCTCGGCGCTGCCGTAGGGCGGGCCGTAGTTGTTGGCCAGGTCGAAGTGGGTGATGCCGCGGTCGAAGGCGCGCCGCAGCACCGCGCGCTGCCGATCCAGCGCGACGTCGTCGCCGAAGTTGTGCCACAGACCGAGCGAGATGGCCGGCAGGTCCAGGCCGCTGCGGCCGCACCGGCGGTACCGGCTGTGCTCGGTGCCGAAGGTCTCGTAGCGCTGCGGATCGGCGACGTAGGTCATGGCGCTCATCCTGCCCGCCGGTCGCCGCGGTGACGACCGGGCGCCCGAAACTCAGGGCCGGGCGAACCGGCGGGG
>DATMDS010000286.1:0-13293 GCA_035557575.1 Pseudonocardia sp.
AGTCAAGCGCAGCGTGGGTGAGCCTGTTGGGCAACCACTGCACGAGGCGAACCTCGTGCACGAGCCGCACCCATGCCCGCCCGGCGGCGCTGCAGGGAGCCGACACCGGGTTTAGGGTCACCGCCCGGGCCTGACTCGCGCGAGCATCGGGTGACCGGAGGGGCATGGTGTCGGGCGAGGAGCAGAGAACGGCGACGAACCGACCGGACTCGGCGTGGGCTCCACTGCGCCTGTTCCCGGTCTTCCGAGCGTTGTGGATCGCGCAGTTCGCCTCCAACGTCGGCACCTGGATGCAGACCGTCGGTGCGCAGTGGCTGTTGATCGACGAGTCACCGTTGCTGGTGTCGCTGGTGCAGACCGCGTCCAGCTTGCCGATCATGCTGCTGGCGCTGCCCGCCGGCGCCTGGGCCGATCTGGTGGACCGGCGACGGCTGCTGCTCGGGGCGCAGGTGGCGATGTTCGTGGCCGCGGCGGTGCTGGCCGGCACGACCTTCCTCGGGGTGGGTCCGCCGTGGTTGATCCTGGCCCTCACCTTCGCCCTGGGCTGCGGCAACGCCGTGGCCAGCCCGGCGTGGCAAGCGATCCAGCCCGACCTGGTCGATCGCGGGCTGCTCCCGCAGGCGGCGGCGTTGAACGGGCTGAACATGAACGTCGCGCGCGCCGTCGGGCCGGCCATCGGCGGCTTCGTGGTGGCCGCGGTCGGCGCGGGCTGGGTGTTCGCGCTCAACGCCGTGTCGTTCATCGCCATCGCCGTCGTGGTGGCCGCCTGGCGGGCGCCGGAGCGAGCCAACACCGGGCCGCCCGAGCGGCTCGTGGAGGCGCTGCTCGCGGGTGGCCGCTACGTGCGCAACGCGTTGATCGTGCGGCGGCTGCTCTACCGGGCGGTGCTGTTCATCCCGGCGGCCAGCGCGGTCTGGGCGTTGCTGCCGGTGGTGGCGTCGGAGAACCTGGACCTCGGGTCCACCGGCTACGGGCTGCTGCTGGGCATGGTGGGGATCGGTGCGGTGACCGGGGCGCTGGTCATCCCGCGGCTGCGGGCCAGGGTCGGCTCCTCCCGGCTGGTCACCGGGGCGATGGTCGTCACCGCGGCGGCCCTCGTCGTGATCGCCACGGTGCGCAACGAGCTGCTGGTCGGCCTGGCGCTGCTCCCGATCGGTGCGGCGTGGATCGCGACCATGTCGACCCTCAACTCCGGGCTGCAGCTGGCCCTGCCGAACTGGGTCCGGGCCCGGGGACTGGCCTACTACCTGGTCGTCTTCCAGGGGGCGCAGGCCATCGCCGCGGTGATCTGGGGCACGGTGGCCGATCGCGCCTCGGTGACCACGGCGCTGCTGGCGGCTGCCGCGGTGCTGGCCATCGGGGCCGTGGTCGGGCTGCGCAGCCCGCTGCCCGACACCACCCGGCTGGACCGGACCTCGTCGGCGCACTGGCCGGCACCCCAGCTGACCGTCACCCCGGACGCCGCGGACGGGCCGGTACTGGTCACGCTGACCTACCGGGTGCCCGAGGACAACGCCATCGCGTTCACCGAGGCCATGCGGCTCGTCGGCCGATCCCGGCGGCGCACCGGCGCCCTGCGTTGGGAGCTGTTCCGGGACGGCGGCGACCCCACCCGGTTCGTCGAGTCCTACCTGGTCGCCACGTGGGCCGAGCACCTGCGGCAACACGAGGGCCGGTTGACCGGCGCGGACCGCCGCTTCGAGAGCGAGGCGGAGCGCTTCGCGGACGGGGAGCCGGAGGTCGCCCACCTGTTCCCCCCGCCCGGGCAGGAACCGCGCTAGCTCATCCGGGTCGGCGCAGCTCGTGCCGAGTGCCCGCAGGTGAACGAACGGCACTTTCGCACGATAGGTTCGTGCGAAAGTGCCGTTCGTTCCGGCGTCGTACGGCACGCACGGCACGTGAATTTACGGGGACGTGAATATCCGTTGCCGATGCGTTGAATTCGGCCCGGTTGTTCAGTTGGTGGCGGAGGTGGCGGCCCGGGTCAACGCGCTGCTCTGCTCGCTCGCCGTCTTCGCCACGCTCGCCACGCTGGTGGTCGCGGCCTGCAGGGCA
This sequence comes from Pseudonocardia sp., assembly GCA_035557575.1. Classification (GTDB taxonomy): domain Bacteria; phylum Actinomycetota; class Actinomycetes; order Mycobacteriales; family Pseudonocardiaceae; genus Pseudonocardia. The sequence goes on from DATMDS010000286.1 coordinate 2,056, forward strand.
TCGAGCGCCGTCTCCGTGGCCCGGGTGAACTGGTTGGTCACCGACTGCGCGGTCTGCGCGGCGCTGACCAGGGCGTCCGCCAGCTGGCGCTGGCCGGCCAGCACCTTGCGCACCGCGTCGAGGTAGCTCGCGTAGAGGTCGGGCACGTCGGCCATCGCGCTCTGGGCGCCGGCCAGCGCCTGCGCTCCCTCGGTCCAGCTGCGCATGGCGGCGGTCGCCGCCTCCTGGCTGCGCGTGCCGACCGTCACCAATGAATCGAGCGGTGTGCTCATTCGACATTCTCCTGATCATTGAGCAGTCCGATCTGGCGCTGCCGAATTCATGCTGTCAGACGCACCGGATTCGTTCTGCCGTATGTGGTACCAGTCACGACACGTCGGCCGCCGGGTCCGCTATTGCCAATGATCGTTGGAGGAGTCGCCGGTCAGCGCGGTGGCGGTCCTGTGGTCCTGCGCACCACCAGGCGTGGACGCACGACCACCTCGCGGTGGCCGACGCGGCCGTTGTCCAGCCGCTCGATCAACGCGGCGACCGCGTGCTCGGTGAGCTGGCCGGGATTCTGGCTGACCGTGGTCAGGTCGATGTGCGCGAGTCGGGCCAGCGGACTGTCGTCGTAGCCGACGACCGAGATGGACCCGGGGATGTCGAGGCCCGCGCGGATGAGCGTTTCGACCAGGCCCATGGCGGAACGGTCGTTGAACATGACCGCGGCGGTCGGGCGCTGGTCGGAGTCGAGGAGGGTCTGCGCCGCGGCGGCGCCTGCCTCCTCGGTGTGGCCACCGCCGATCACCACGAGTCCCGCTCCCAGCCCGTGGCGCCGCATCGCGTCCCGGAACCCGCGGCTGCGCAGACCGGCGATCTCGCCGGGCCCCCCGTCGACGTAGGCGATGTGACGATGGCCGAGCCCGATCAGGTGATCGACCGCCTGGCCGACCCCCTCGTCGTCGGCGGCCCGGATCACGTCGACCCCGGCCGAGGGGACCGGCCGACCGACCACCACCACCGGGAGCTGTCGGTCCAGCGCGGCCAGGCGCTCCGCCGAGGTCTCCGAGCCGAACAGCATGAGTGCTTCGCAACGCGAGTCGAGCAGCGTCTCGACCGCCTGCTGCTCGTCGCGGCCGCGGGTGACGGTGCTCAGCACCAGGTCGTAGCCGTGCCGCTCGGCAGCGTCGTGCACGTCCTCGACGAGCTGGGCGTGGAAGGTGTTGCGGATGTCCAGCATCACGCCGATCAACCGGCTGCGCCGGCTGGCGAGCACGCTCGCCGCCCGGTCCGGGCGATAGCCCAGGCGGCTGGCCGCAGCCAGCACGCGTTCCCGGGTGGCGGCGCTGGGACCCGCGACACCACGGAGCACCATCGACACGGTCGCGGGGGACACCCCGACGTCGGAGGCGACGTCCTCCAGGCGCGGACGCCGCGCCGCCTCTCCCGCGGTCAGAGCGACCACCCTGCTTCCTTTGACACGTCCTCCGGCCGACCGCACACTCTAACCTGTTAAAGCGTTTCGAGGACGGGCACGCACCGGGCTCCGGAATCGCCACAACTCTGACCGGTGACGAGGGATCATCCAGGCGGTCGTGCAGTCCGCCCGGTCGACGGCGCCACCGTCCCGGTCGCCTCCTCGGCCGCCCAGCTGCGCAGGCTGGCCGACGACGTCGTGCGCGCCCACGGCCCGGTCGGGGTGCTGCACAACAACGTCGGCGTGCTGCGGCTGGGCAGCCCCCCGGAGCTGACCGAGGACGACTGGCGCCTGGTGCTGGACACCAACCTGACGGGCGCCTTCCTGCCTGCCGCGCCTGCCTGCCGGGGATGCGCGCGGCCGGTCGGGAATGATCGACACGCGGCTGATCCACCGGGAGCTGTCCGGCGCGCACGCCTCGGTCGCGGACATGGTGGCGGACCGCAACCGCGCCGTGCCGCTGCGCCGGATGGGCTCGGTGTGGGAGATCGCCTCGGCCGCGTTGTTCCTGGCCAGCGAGGCCGCGGCCTACGTCACCGGGGTCTGCCTGGCCGTCGACGGCGGGCTGGCCGCGGCCTGACCGCACCGGCACCGCACGCCGATCGGGGTCAGGGCTCCGTCGGCTCCGCGGTCGCGACGCCGGCCCGGGATCCGAGTGCGCGCATGGCGATCGCCCCGAGCGCCGGGCCCGGCGCGAGCAGCAGGAACGCGAACCGCCAGCCGATGCCGTCGGCGAGCAGCGGGACGAGCTGGATGCTGACCACGGTCAGGGCGAACCCGAGCGCGGTCTGGGCGGACAGCGCGGTGCCGACGAAGCGGGGGTCGGCGGCCTCGGACAGGGCGGTCGAGAAGACCCCGGAGTCGGCGATCACCGACGCGCCCCAGACCGCGCAGAACACGGCGAGCACGGCCGGCCCGGCACCGAACGCCAGCGGCGAGAGCAGGCAGCACGCCCCGCTGGTCACCAGGGCGGCGACCGCGGCGGGGGAGCGGCCGTAGCGGTCGGCGCCCCAGCCGCCGAGCAGGCAGCCGATCGCCCCGGCCACGCCCATGGCCAGGAACACCACGATCCCGGTCGACGCCGGTAGCGCGGCGGCGGCCGGCGCGGCCAGCAGGAACATCGGGATCCAGGTCCACAGTGCGTACAGCTCCCACATGTGGCCGAGGTAGCCCAGATTGGCCAGCCGCGGGCCGCGCTCGCGGAACATGCCGATCGCGTAGCGCGGGTTCGCGATGGGTGCGGCGGCGCGCAGATGCGGGCCCGGGCGCACCAGCGTCACCGCGACCAGCGCGCCCAGCACCCCCGTCCCGGACGCCGCCACCAACACCCCGCGCCACGGCAGCTCGCCGAGGCCGCCGATCAGGTGCGGCAGCGCGGAGCCCAGGGTGAGTGCCCCGATCAGGATGCCCAGGGCCCGGGCGCGGCCGGTGCTGTCCGACCAGGACGCCATCAGCTTCATCCCGACGGGGTACACGGCGGCCAGGCAGACGCCGGTGAGGAAGCGCAGCGGGATCGCGGCGGCCATCCCGTCGACGAGCAGGGCCAGCAGCAGCGTGCACCCGGCGGCGGCCGCGGCGCCGGCGGCGAGCAGCAGGTGCGGCCGGAGCCGGTCGGCCAGGTTCAGCGCGGCCGAGCCGAGGGCTCCGGTGACGAAACCCAGCTGCACCGACCCGGTCAGCCACACCGCGGCCGCGGCGCTGATGCCCCACTCGGCGCGCAGGCTGGGCACCACCGCCGACATGGAGAACCAGACGGCCAGACCGAGGACCTGCACGACGGCGATCGCGCCACGCTGCAGCCACGGGCCCGTCCGGCCGCCGAGGCGAGTGCTCACGAGCACACGCTAGATCGTCGAACGCGTCGGCCGGACCGCTCGCGGACCACGGCCTGCTCAGCCGGCGTCGGCCGCGTTCCGGATCGGAGCCGTCACTGACCGAGCCAGCGCCAGCCGGCCCGGCGGGTCCGGGTGAGGGCCAACCGCGCGAGGTGCTGCTTGGGGGTCATCCGCAGCCGCCACCTCGGCTCGAACGCGGCGCGCGCGTAGCCCGTTGCCGCCCGCAGCCAGCGCGGGAGCGTCTCGTCGTCCTGGGCGAGGAAGCGGAACATCGAATCGGCCAGCCCGGCCAGGGCCTCTTGGCCGCCGTCGCGCTCGTCGGTCCGCAGCTCGTTCAGCAGCGGCAGGTCCTTCTTCCCCGGCTTCTGGTCCAGCTGCGCGGCGATGTCGCCCAGCACCTCCCTCATACCGTCGACGGTCTTGTTCTCGGCCGCGATCACCTGCTTCTCCAGCGTCCCGACCAGCGTGTCCAGCTCCTCGGGGGCGGTGGCAGCGGTGCCGGCTCCGGCCGCGTCCAGCAGCCGGGCGATGTGGGTGGTCGCGTCGAGCCGGCCCCAGGTCCAGTCCCACAGCCGCCACCTGCGGGCGCCGAACGCACCGAAGTGCTGCAGCCGGGTGCCGTAGAGCTTGTCGTCGTGCAACTGCGAATCCGGGAACGTCGGGTGCACGACGTCCGGTCCCAGCCGGACGAAGCCGAAGGGCGCCGGTGTCTGGTCCTCCGAGCGGGCCGCGAGCGCGCCGGTCACCACCTCGATGGCCTCGAGGACGGTGCGCAGCACGTCCGGCTGCAGCCGGTGCTCGCGGGCGTACCGCGCGATGGCCTCCTCGATGAGGCCGTCCAGCAACATCGGGACGTCCAACGTGTCGAACGCCCGGTTGATCTCGTCGATCAGCTCCTTGTCGTCGGGATCGGACATCATGATCGGCGATCCGGACTCGTACAGCGCGTCGGCGACGGCCCGGTTCACCGCAGCGATCTTCTCGCTGACCACGCTGAGCGCCGACGACAGCGCCACCAGGTTCCCGGCGTCGTTCTCGGCGTGCTCGATCAGGGTTCGGGTCGCGCTCAGCATGGTGCGGACCGTGCGCAGTGCGCCGGAGATGCCGTACTGCCAGCCGTCCCCGCCCGGCATCGCCCACTGGGCCACCTGCCCCGCCGGCCCGTTCTCCGGTGTGCTCGACCCGAGCGTGCGGACCCGGTGTGCGCGGGTGGCAAGCTCCTCCCGGATGTCGAGGATCGATCCGCGGATCCGGGCCTCCCGGTACAGCTCGACCATCGCCTTGCTGCCGGCCAGCAGCTCGGCCCGTCGATCGGCGTTGTCCAGCGCGGCGTCGAGCATCGCGGTGGCGGCGGTCATCCTGGCCCGTGAGCTGCGCAGCACCCCCTGCAGCTGCTCGATGTCGCCCCGGAAATCGGCCTCGCGCGGCATCCCGACCGCGGCCGCGGCCACCTGCACCCACGACGGATCACCAGTGGTCATCGGGGCCCGGGTCAGCACGCCGTCGGACGGCACGAGGTAGATCAGCTTGCGGCTGATGCGGGCGTCGGCGCGCCGGGTGGCGATCTCGTCGAGGACCGGGCCCAGCGGCGCGTTGTCCAGCACGCCGCCGTCGATCAGATAGGTGGTGGTGGCATCGTCGTCCCCCGGACGCGGCGAGTGCAGCCGCTGCGCCAGCTCCGGCGGGGCGGGCACCGGCGTGAACGCCACCGGGAAGCCCGCCGAGGCCCGGGCGGCGAGGGCGAGCTGGTCGCCGTGCTCCGCGAAGTCGTTCTCCTCGACCTCGGTGAACCCGGTGGTCGAAGCGCCGTCGGCGGCGCCCTCCAACGCGAGGTGCCGGCCGGCCCGGAAGCGGTACAGGCGCCGGTGGTCGGGAACGTCGAAGGACCCGCCGGCCGCGTCGGTGAACCGGCGGTTCGACGAACCGAGCGCGGTCGCGGTCAGGAACAGCGTCATGGGGGAGGACTGGACGGGCTGTGGGCACTCGGCGTCCAGCTGCTGCTTGATCAGCTGAGCGAGGTGTTCCCCGTTCAGCAGCGACTTCAGCGCCGAGTCGCCGCCGTCCCACAGCACCTTGCCCGGCGCGAGCGCGGCCTCGTCCGCCCAGAGTGTGCGCAGATCCGGCAGCTCGGAACCGCAGGCCACCGCCTTGGCCAGGAAGGCGCCGTTGAGCCCGCCGGCGCTGGTCCCGGCGATGATGTCCACCTCGACCTCGATGTTCCGGTCCGCGCAGAACTGCTGCCACTGCCGGAAGTGATCGTTCTCGGCGCCCGCCGCGGACAGCGGGTTGCCGGCGGGCGGCCGGATCGTCCGGTCGCGGGAGGCGCGGCAGATCAGATCGAGCTCGTGCACCACCCCGCTCATCCACACCGCGAGGCTGACCCCACCGTTGAGACATAGCGCGATCCGGATCGTGGTACTGGCTGCCATCGCGAACCCCCTCCATCGGTTACCTGGAGGAGCCCGCGCGGATTGATCCGATACATCCCGGAGCGATGTGCCACCGATCAGCTGGTCGTGAGCACCGTGCGGATCGGGATCGAGTCACGCAGCAACCGGGTGACCGGGGTCGCGTCCAGCTCGGCCATCAGCTGCCGGCGCAGGTCGGGCTCGACGGCTCCGGCCACCGTGACGTGCCGCTCCAGCACCGGCGCCGCGCCTGCCGGGCGGATCGCCACCCGGACGCTGACCTCGCCCGCCGTCACCTCCCAGCGCTGCAGGAAGGTGCGCGCCGACATCACGGTGCAGGCCGACAGCGAGGCGGCGAGCAGGCCGAACGGGGTGGCGCCGGCGGGCTCCGGTTCGTCGTCGATCGGGATGGTGCAGTTCAGCCCGAAGCCGTTGACGTCGACCGCGGCATCCCGGCAGTCGCCGTCGGCCAGCCGCGCGATGGACCAGACCCGCGGTTCTCCCACGAGCCGAGGCTACCCCGGTCGGACCGTCGGCCCACTCCCGTTGCCGAGGCCGTCGCCGCCGGGGTGATCGCGATCCGGCTACCCCGGATCCGATGATGCTCCAGCGCAGCCCGTACCCGGATTCACGCGTCGAGCGCGACATCACGGTCGTCCGGAAATGATCGAACAACCATGGCGTCGCGCTCGTCGGGTGAATCCGGGGTCCGGGCAGCGAGCAGCTTCCAGTGAAGACCGGCCCGGTCGACGGCGCTGCGCGGCCGGCGAGCGGGCTAGGGTGCCGGCGTGAAACTGCGCGAAGAGGACGTGCGCGTCGCGGGCCAGGACTGTGAGATCCGCTCCGTGGTGATCAGTCCGGTGGCGGGGGGCCGACGCCCGGCCGTCCTGCTCTACACCGACATCTTCCAGCTGACCGAGTCGACCCTGCGGACGGCACGTCGGCTGGCGTCGGCCGGGCTGGTGGTGTGCGTGCCCGAGATCTACCCCCGCGGTGAGCTCGCCGGTGTCGCGCTGGAGTTCGACGACGCAGGCAAGCAGGCCGGCCTCGCGGGCGCCGCCGCCACGTCCACCCGGCAGTTCGACGCCGACCGGACCGCGGTGCTGGACTTCCTGGAGCGGCGCGACGACGTCGACGAGCTGTGTGCGGTGGGCTTCTGCATCGGCGGCCACCTGGCGTTCCGCGCCGCGATGGATCCGCGGATCGCGGCCACGGTGTGCTTCTACCCCACCGGACTGCACAACGGTGCGCTGGGCGCGGACGCCGACGCCGGGTCACTCGCCGGCGCGGCCGGCATCGGTGGCCGGCTCATGATCGTCTTCGGGAGCCAGGACCCGCACGTGCCGCCGGACGCGCGGTTGCACATCCTCTCGGCCCTCTACGCCGCCGGATTGACCGATCTCGAACTGCACGTGTACGCGGGCGGGGAGCACGCGTTCATGCGCGACGTCGGTCCACGGCACGATCCGCTGCTGACCGATCTCGCGATCGCCGAGGCGGTGTCGTTCCTGCGGGGTAGGTGAGTCCGGCTCAGCTGGGGTGTGCACTGCCGGCTACACGGCGGCGGTGCCGATCAGGCCCTCGCGGGTCACGAGGGCGGCCAGCTCGGCCTCGTCCAGCTCCGCGGTGTCGGCCGGCCGCCGGGGCAGCACCATGTGCCGGCTCTCGGCGCTGGTGTCATGCACGACGATCTCCGTCTGCGGAGGGAGGACCAGCCCGAACTCGGCCAGCACCGTGCGCGGCTCGCGGACGATGCGCGACCGGTACGCCTCGCTCTTGTACCAGGACGGGGAGGGCCCGAGCAGGCCGATCGGGTAGCAGGAGCACAGCGTGCAGACGAGCACGTTGTGCCGGGCCGCGGTGTTCGGCACGACGGTCAGCCGCTGCGGGCGTGGCCCGGTGCTCATCGAGAGGCCCAGCTCGTCGAGCGCGGAGTTCGCGTCGGCGAGCAGCCGCTCACGGAACGCCTGGTCGACCCAGGCGCGGGCCACCACCCGCGCCCCGTTGGCCGGTGATCCGGACAGGACCTGGCCGATGATCGCGTCGAGCTGGGCGTCGTCGGTCAGGCCGGCGTCGATCAGACGCTCCTCGAGCCGGCGGACCCGCACCGCGATCTCCGACGTCGGGTGACCCGTCATGCCTCCGCCTCCAGGTAGGACTCCCACAACTCGACGTGCACCCAGTGCTCGGCCGGCGCACCCCAGAGGTCGCCGGCGTGGAACCGGACCGTGTAGACCGGCTCGACCCGCGGGTCGGCGAGCCCCCGGGCCCGGTCGTCGGCGAGCGGCCACGTCCCCTGGACCTCGACGACGTCGCCGACCTGGCCGCGGGCGTAGCGGGGCAGCCGGGTGTGGTGGGCCGGGTCGACGGCGCGGGTGCGCACCCGGTCGCCGACCGCGAACCGGGCCGCCTCAGCCATCGGCCGGTCCGGCGGGCGACGACGTCAGCGACTCGATCGCCACCAGCCAGCGCTCGTAGTACGTCGCCGCCAGGTAGTCCGCAGGCGGCATCCGCTCGATCGCGTCCCGGAACTGGTCCAGGTTGTACACCCCGCGGCGCAGCAGCGCGACGTTGAGCGCGTACACCCGGGCCTCCCAGTCCGCATGGAAGGGCGGCTCGTCCGGGTCGACGCCGACCGGCCCGAAGCCCGACTGGCCACCGACATCGTTGACCCGCGCCATCAGGGCAGCCTAGACCGGAGCGGTCGCTACGGTGAGTCCATGTCAGGGGCCACCGGCTTCGTTCATCGCCATCGCGTGCGCTACCACGAGACCGACGCCCAGCAGCACGTCTTCAACTCGCGGTACCTGGAGTTCGTCGACGTCGCGATGACCGAGTTCTTCCGGTGGCTCGGTTGGCCCTACCCGGAGCTCAACGCGGCCGGCTGCGACCCCTCCCTGGTCCACGTCGAGATCGACTTCCACCGCGCGGCCACGTTCGACACCGAACTGGAGATCACGGTGCGCGCCACCGCGGTCGGCAACTCGAGCTTCACGCTCACCTTCGCGCTCGCCGAGAGGGGCAGCGAGCGGGTGGCGACGGCGGTGGTCGTCTACGTCAACTACGACGTCGCGACCCGCCGCTCCCGACCGCTGCCCGGCCCGATCCGGGACGCTCTGCGCGCCGCCGGCTGAGCCCCTGGCGTGGTCGCCGGCTACTCCTCCTCGACCTGGACGAGCCCCTCGCGCACCGCCCACAGCGCCGCCTGGGTCCGGGACACCACGTGCAGCTTCGTGAAGATGTTCGTCACGTGCATCGCCACGGTCCGCTCGGCGACCCCCAGCGTCGCCGCGATGTGCCGGTTGGACTGCCCGCGCCCGATCAGCACGAGGATCTCCCGTTCCCGCAGCGTCAGCGCCACGAACCCCGAGCCGGCGTCGGCGGGGGACCGGGACAGCTTCCGGGTCACCATCGGATCGAGGTGGACCTCGCCGCGCCGGGCGGCCACGACGGCCCGGTGGATCTCGTCGACGTCGGCGTCCTTGAGGACGTAGCCCGCGGCTCCCGCCGCGAGCGCGGACTGGATGCGCTGCGTCTCGCTGAAGCTGGTGACCACGAGGACCTCGATCGAGGGGTGGTCCTGCTTGATCGCCCGGATGGTGGCCAGGCCGTCCATCCTGCGCATCACGAGATCGATCAGGACGACATCGGGCAGCTGCTGGCGATCGGCCAGCATCCTGACCTGTTCCATCGCCGCGACGCCGTCACACGCCTCCCCGACCAGGTCCACGTCGTCCAACTCGTCGAAGTAGGAGCGCAGGCCGCGCCGCACCACCTCGTGGTCGTCCACGACCATGACCCGGATCGGTTGCTGCCCGCGCTGTGCCGATGATTCGCTCGCAGGCCCGCTCATGACAGCGGGTTCCCGGCAACCGCGTCGTCCAGTCCTGACGGGGGAGCGAGCAGCATGTCCGGCACCACGATGCGCACCCTGGTGCCACCGGCCGGCACGCTCTCCAGCGTGAGCCGCCCGCCGACCCGCTCGGCCCGTTCCCGCATCGACACCAGTCCCAGCCCGCCGGACGGCACGAGCGGATCGAACCCGACACCGTCGTCGGCGATCTCGACGACCAGCCTCCGGCCCTCCGCCGGGTCCTGCCGGATCTCGACGTGGACGGTCGTCGCGTCGGCGTGCTTGACGGAGTTGTGCAGCGCCTCCTTGACCAGCCGGTAGAGCTCCAGCTCGACCGTGGGATCGAGGGTGAGCCGCTCGGGCGGGAGCGTCGTGGTGGTGTGCAGGGTCTCCCGCGCGGCGAGCGATTCCGCCTCCCGACGGACGGCCGCGACCAGGCCCTCGGCGTGCAGCAGGGTGGGGTGCAGCTCGAAGACGAGGCCGCGCATGTCCCGCAGCGCGGCGTAGGCCAGTTCTTCGAGAACCGCCAGCCGGCGGCCGACACCGGCGGCGTCGGACAGCCGGCCGTGGTCGAGCGCCCGGTGCGCTGCGCGCAGCTCCAGGGTCAGCGAGAAGAGCTCCTGACAGGCGGAGTCGTGCAGCTCCCGGGCCAGCCGGTAGCGCTCCTCGAGCGCCGCGCGACCCCGCGAGGCGGTGATGAGGCGCGCGTTCTGCACGGCGACGGCGGCCTGGTCGGCCATCGAGCCGACGAAGGCGACATCGGCCTCCGAGGGATCGTGACCGGGCCGGTAGTAGACGTTGAGCGCGCCGATGGCGCTCCCGTGCGACCGCAGTGGCGCCGAGACGAACGAGTCCCACTCGAACGCGTCGAAGTGCTCGTGCAGCGGTTCCCACTCGCGGCTGGCCAGCATCTCCGGCTTCCGGTGCGGCGCGACGACCGGACGGCCGGTGCTGAGCGCGATCAGGGACTTGAGCTGGGCCCCGCGCCGGCGGGCCTCGTCGAGCCGGAGCTCGAAGTCGGGTGGGAAGGCGGCGGCCGGAGCAGCGCCGTGCACCTGCAGGCCCAGGTCCGTCCCGTCGATGAGCAGGATCTGCCCGGCCGCCAGTCCGGTGCTCTGGACGATCTCGTCGCAGATCATGTCGAGGGTGCCGCGGAGCGAGCCGGCGTAGGCCACGCTCTCCGCGGCGCGGGCGAACGCGGCGAGCTGGCGTTCGCGCAGGCGCTGCTCGGTGATGTCCCGGAACGCCACCACGACACCGCCGGGCCGGCCCGCCGTCAGCTCCAGACACCGGTACGTGAGTTCGCGGTCGCGCGGTGATCCGCTCCGCGGCCAGGTCACCGTGGTCGACGTGGCGCGAACCTGGTCCGTCGCGTCGTGCACGAAGGACGCCAGCCCGACGAGCTCGTCGGCGGAGGCGCCGAGAATGTCGCAACCGGTCGGGTTCACGTACAGGTACCGACCTCGCTCGTCGAGCACCGCGAGCCCGTCGAACGCGACGTCGAACACGCTGGCGACGACGGACGTGGGCATCCCGCCCGGCGAGTTCCCGACCGTCACGGGTCACCTCCTGCCGCGTCCGTGACCCGGCCCGCTGCTGCTCCGACCGGATGAGGAGAAAGACGTAGGAGATCGTAGGACGGGAAGTGCCTAGGCTTTGTCCGCGATGTCGGAGCTGGATCGA
>DATMDS010000287.1:0-15316 GCA_035557575.1 Pseudonocardia sp.
TCGAGCTCCCACTTCTTGCGCCCACCGTCGAGCAACTTGACGTCCGCGTGCCCGTAGAGCTTGAACTGCCAGTAGGCGTAGGCGGCGAACCAGTTGTTGTTGCCGCCGTAGAGCACGACGGTGTCGTCGTTGCTCACGCCCTTGGCCGAGAGCAGCTTCGAGAACTGCTCGGCATCGGCGATGTCGCGGCGAACCTGGTCCTGCAGCTCGGTGGTCCAGTTGATCTTCACTGCCCCCGGCAGGTGCCCGCCGTCGTAGGCGGTGGTGTCCTCGTCGACTTCGAGGAACACGATTCCATCGGTGCCGAGGTTCTTCTCGGCCCAGTCGGCGGTGACCAGGACGTCCTGGCGGCGGCTCATACGGTGGCTCCTTGAGTGGATGGAAAAGCGGTGCTGGTGTGCGGGCGCGCGCGGCGCGGCGCGGCGGCAGCGGACATTCCAGAGCTCCTGAGATGCTCGGCTGGAGAGGTCTCTCGCGGGACGCGGACTCAGGAGGTTCGACACAGGCAGCTGCCGACGCGGCACAGATCCACTGCGCGGCGACGGGTCAGCGGCCAGTTCACGAGCCCGAGGGTAACCGAGGATTCCGCTTCACGGGAGCGTGCTCTCAACCACCGGGCGTGGCGACGCCGCCCAGGTCGAGGTCGCGGGCCCGGCCGCTGAGCTCCAGCGCGCCGTCCACCGCCTGCAGCCGGGTCGGTGTCACCTGCAGCGGCAGCGCGCCGGGATCCAGGGTCAGGGTGAACACCTGCTTCAGCTCCCGCCGCGTGTCGGGCGGGAGGGCCGAGGCGCTCAGGCCGTCGGCCTTGACGTCCTGGGGCTCGATCCGGATCCGCCCGTCCACCAGCTCCATCGCCGCGATCACCGCCACCTCGGTGCTCTGGCCGAGCAGCGGGGTGGTGCCGACCAGGCGCACGGCCAGGTCCGGGTCGAGGTCGCCGAGCGACACGTCGGCGCCGTCGTCGATGGCCTGCTGCAGCGCGAAGTCGTCGACCGGCTCGATGCGCAGCTTCTGCACCTCGGGGATCAGGCCCTCCACCGCGTTGGCCGGTATCCGCACGGTGCCCTCGGCGGACTGCACGGCGATCGTCTTGGGGCCGGAGCCGAGCAGCATCGACAGCGGGGCGGAGACGTTGCGCAGCTGCGCGCGGACGGTCAGCTCGTCCAGCTGCCCGACCGACAGCCGCTGCGCCTCGACGTCGATCGACCCGTACTCGCCGGCCAGGGCCTGGGTGAGGAAGGGGAAGCCGTTGACCCGCACCGACGGGTCGTCGGCCAGGTTGAGCTGCGAACGCATCTGCCGGGAGACCGCGGACTCGGCGACGGCGGCCGCGCCGAAGTCGGCAGCCACCAGCACCACGATGAGCACCAGCAGCCCGATGACCAGGCGTTTCATCCGACCTCCGAACAGGCGTCCCGGCATCGGGCCGGTACGTGGTCATCCACGGTAGAGGCGAGCTCGGCGCCGCCGTCGGCGGCATCGACCGCGGCGAGCGCCCAACGCGCGATCCGGCCCGCGAGCTCGGCGTCGGTCCCGGTCTCGCCGTGTCCGGAGCCGGGTTCGCGCAGCAGCCGGGCATGCCCGCCGGCGGCGGCGAGCAGCGCTTCGGGGTGCGTCGCGGCGAAGTAGGGGTCGTCCACGAAGTGCACGAGGAGCAGCGGCGTGGGCGCGATCGCCCCGACCACCTCCACCGGCGACGGCGGCACCTGCGCCCACGGGCGATCCAGCCGGACACCGAGCAACCGGGCGACCAACCGCCCGTGCGGTTGCTCCAACACCCAGTGCACGCGACGCATCGGGGCGCTCTCCCGGGAGTACCAGCGGGCCGGCCCGCTCACCGCGACCACGGCGTCCGGTCGGTGCTCACCGAGCGCGGCCTGGCGCAACGTGATCGCGGCCCCCAGCGAGAAGCCGATCACCGCCACTCGCCGGTAGCCGGCGGCGCGGGCCCAGCCGACCGCCGCGTCGACGTCGAGGATCTCCCGGTCGCCGACGGAGTTCCGGCCACCGGAGCGCCCGTGTCCGCGCAGGTCGAAGGCGAGCACGTCGGCATACCGAGCCAGTGCCAGGCGCACTCGGCGGGTGGCCGAGTAGCCGGTGTGGTGGGTGAAACCGTGTACATGGACCAGCGCGGTCGACGTCCGGTTGTTGCCGTCGCGGAGGTGGAATCCGGCCAGTCGGACCCCGTCCGCGGCGGTGATGGAGATGGTCTCCGGGTGACGCGGAGCCGTGACCTGCGCCGCGTGGGTCGTAGGATCGGTGTCCACCGGGCTATTCTTCATCGATCCGCGTGGCGGAGTTCCGACCGGGTCACGCGGCGGTGAACGGTGTGTCAGCGTGGTCAGCCGTGATCGAGGGGCGTCGGGGGGTTCGTCCCTGTTGCCGGTTGCCGTTCGGGTCCAGTCCGGACCCCCCGGTGAAGAGGAGGTGCCGCATGGAACTCCTGTTGCTGACGGCCGACCCCGATCCAAGTTCTGCTCTGCCGGCCCTGACCCTGCTGCCACACGGCGTGCGCACGGCCGCGCCCGAGGTGGCGGTGCTGCTCGACGCGGGTCCGCACGACGCGGTGCTGGTGGACGCCCGCACCGACCTGGTGGCCGCGCGCAGCCTCTGTCGGCTGCTGCGCAGCACCGGCATCGACGTGCCGGTGATCGCCATCCTCACCGAGGGCGGCCTGGTCGCGGTGTCCGGCGAGTGGGCGGTGGACGAGATCCTGCTGCCCGGCGCCGGTCCGGCCGAAGTGGACGCTCGGCTGCGGCTGCTCAAGTCGCGGCCCGGTGCCGACACCGGCCGTGACGGCGGCGCGCTGGTGCTGGGTGAGCTGGTGATCGACGAGGCCACCTACGCCGCCCGGCTGCGCGGTCGGCTGCTCGAGCTGACCTACAAGGAGTTCGAGCTGCTCAAGTACCTCGCCCAGCACGCCGGCCGGGTGTTCACCCGGGCCCAGCTGCTGCAGGAGGTCTGGGGCTACGACTTCTTCGGCGGCACCCGCACGGTGGACGTCCACGTCCGACGGCTGCGGGCCAAGCTCGGCACCGAGCACGAGCAGATGATCGGCACCGTGCGCAACGTCGGCTACAAGTTCGTCCGGCCCAGCCGCAGTGGGCTCGCCGTCTCGGCGGGCGCGGCCCACGAGGAGGGCGACGAGGACGGCGACGACGGCGACCGAGCCGGCGCCCGGGTCAACGGAGTCGTCGCGCACACCTGAGCCGCTCCGGAGCCGGGTAGGGTCCAGCCGGTGAGCGAGCTGGTGTGGCGGGACGGGCTGGACGAGGCAGCGCAGGCCGCGGTGCGCGAGCTGGCCGCCGCGGCCGCCGCCGAGGACGAGGTCCCGCCGCTGTCCGAGCACGTGCTGCTGCACCTCGGCCCGCAGGACCAGCCGCCGGCCGCGCACCTGCTGGCCATGGACGGTGCGACGCTCGTCGGCGTGGCCCACCTGGATCTGGACCCGGAGGCCGGCGGCTCCGCGGAGCTGACGGTGCACCCGCAACACCGGCGTGCCGGGCTCGGTACCGCGCTGGCCCGGGAGGTCAGCGCCCGGGTGCCGGTCGGCCGGCCGCTGCGGCTGTGGGCGCACGGTGATCATCCGGGCGCCGCGGCGCTGGCCGCCCGGCTCGGCTTTCGCCGGGTCCGCGAGCTGCTGCAGCTGCGGGCGCAGCTGGGCGAGCCGCCCGCGGTGCCACCGCTGCCCGACGGGGTGCGGATCCGCGCGTTCCGCGTCGGCACCGACGAGGCCGAGTTCCTCCGGGTGAACAACGCCGCCTTCTCCTGGCACCCCGAGCAGGGCGGCTGGAGCCTGGCCGACGTGCAGCTGCGCGAGCGCGAGGAGTGGTTCGACCCGGACGGTTTCCTGCTGGCCGTGGACTCCGCGGACCGGCTGCTCGGCTACCACTGGACGAAGGTCCATCCCGACGAACGCATCGGTGAGGTGTACGTGCTCGGGGTGGACCCGGAGGCGCGCGGGCTGCGCCTGGGCCGGACGCTCACCCTGGCCGGCCTGAAGCACCTGTACGAGCACGGGCTGCGCACGATGATGTTGTATGTCGAGAGCGACAACGGCGCGGCGCTGCGGCTCTACAGCGATCTCGGCTTCACCCGCTGGCACGCCGACATCGTGTACTCCCGCTGACCGCGCCGACCCCGCTGAATTGGGCAGACAGAACCACCAGCGCGTTACGCACAGTAATCGACCGCCGAGAGCAGCGCCCGTTGCGCCTGCCGGCCAGGTCGGATGGATCACACAGCCGATGTGTTCATCTCCCATTCACCCGGAATCGGGAGCTCGTCCACCGGGCTTTCCTACCGTTCGGTCGGACGGCCACCCCGAGCCGTCCCCCGAACGACGGAGGAGAACCAGGTGACAACCCTGTGGCACGGCTCCCGTGCCCGCATCGCCGCGATCGGCGTCGGTGCCGCCGGCGCCCTGCTGCTCGCCGGCTGCGGCGCGGCCAACGAGTCCACGCCGGCGCCGGCCGGGGGCGGCAGCGGCGGGACCGCCACGGCCGAGCTGAGCGGCACCATCGCCGGCGCCGGTGCCAGCTCCCAGCAGGCGGCGCAGGAGGCCTGGATCGCCGGGTTCACCGGGGCCAACCCCGACGCGAACATCACCTACGATCCGAGCGGTTCCGGCGCGGGACGCACCCAGTTCCTCGGCGGCGGCGTGGCCTTCGCCGGCAGTGACGCCGCCCTCAAGGACGACGAGCTCACCCAGGCCAAGACCCGCTGCGGCGGCGACGTGATCGAGGTTCCGGCCTACGTCTCGCCGATCGCGGTGATCTACAACGTGCCGGGCGTGACCGAGCTCAAGCTGGCCCCGGCCACCATCGCGCAGATCTTCGACAGGAAGATCACCAACTGGAACGACCCGGCGATCGCCGCCGACAACGCCGGGGCCACGCTGCCCGACCTGGCCATCACCCCGGTGAACCGTTCGGACAAGTCCGGCACCACGCAGAACTTCGCCGACTACCTCAAGGCCGCCGCGCCGGACGCGTGGAGCTACGACGTCAGCGACACCTGGCCCGTCCAGGGCGGTGAGGCCGCCCAGGGCACCTCGGGGGTCGTCGGCGCGGTGCAGGCCGGCCAGGGCTCGATCGGCTACGCCGACGAGAGCCAGGCCAAGGATCTCGGTCAGGTCCAGGTCAAGGTGGGCGCCGCCTACGTCGGCCCGACCCCGGAGGCCGCGGCCGCGGTACTGGAGGCCTCGACCCGGGTCGAGGGCCAGGGCGACAACGTCTTCGCCTACGAGCTGGCGCGCGACACCACCGAGGCCGGCACCTACCCGGTCGTCCTGGTGTCCTACCTGATGGCCTGCACGAAGTACCCGGATGCCGCCACGGCCGACCTGGTGAAGGCCTACTTCACCTACGTGACGAGCGCCGACGGCCAGAAGGTCGCCGCGGACACCGCGGGCGCCGCCCCGCTCAGCGACACGCTGCGCGGGCAGATCACCCCGGCCATCGGCACGATAGCCGGTGGATCTTGAGATCTCCGTCCTAGCCAGGCGGGTCGGGTGGTTGTCATCATGACAACCACCCGGCCGCCCCGGTGCCGCGTCCTGCCCCTCTCAGTGAAGGGGTCCTCGTGACCACGTCCACCGCACCCGCCGCTGCGCCGGCCCGAGCCAAACCGGTGACCCAACTCGGCGACCGGATCTTCGCCGGAGCCGCCCAGGGTGCCGGAATCTTCATCCTCGCCGTCCTGGCCGGGGTTGCCGTCTTCCTCATCGTGCAGGCGCTGCCGGCCATCGTCTCCCCGGCCGCCGCCCTGCCCGGCGGCGTCGGTCTCGTCGCGTACATCTTCCCGCTGGTCTTCGGCACGTTGCTGGCCGCGGTGATCGCGCTGATCATCGCCACGCCGCTGGCCGTGGCGGTGGCCCTGTTCATCACCCACTTCGCTCCGCGCCGGCTGGCCCAGGGCCTCGGCTACCTGATCGACCTGCTGGCCGCGGTGCCGAGCATCGTCTACGGCCTGTGGGGGGTCGCCGTGCTGGCCCCGGCCACGCTGGGCCTCTCCGCCTGGTTGAACACCTACCTGGGCTGGCTGCCGTTCTTCGCCGGACCGGTCTCGGCCACCGGGCGCACCATGTTCGTCGTCGGCATCACGCTGGCGGTGATGATCCTGCCGATCATCACCGCGGTGTCCCGCGAGGTGTTCCTGCAGACACCGAAGCTGCACGAGGAGGCCGCCCTGGCCCTGGGCGCCACCCGCTGGGAGATGATCCGGATGGCGGTGCTGCCGTTCGGCCGCTCCGGGATCATCAGCGGTGCCATGCTCGGTCTGGGCCGGGCGCTGGGCGAGACGATGGCCGTGGCGATCATCCTCTCGGTGTCCGGCGCGGTCACCTTCAACCTGATCAGCTCGAGCAACCCGTCGACCATCGCGGCCAACATCGCCCTGCAGTTCCCCGACTCCACCGGCGTCGCGGTCAACACGCTGATCGCGTCCGGCCTGGTGCTGTTCGTGATCACCCTGCTGGTCAACGCGCTGGCCCGCTACATCATCAACCGGCGTCGCGAGTTCTCGGGGGCGAACTGATGTCCGTCGACACCAACCTGATCCCCGACGATGCGGTCGGCTCGGAGCCGAGCCCGCGCGCACTGGTCCGGGCCGAACTGCCGCGCTGGGCGCAGCCCGCGGTGTTCGGCGGGTCGCTGGTCGTCGTGGGGGCGCTGCTCGCGCTCGCCGGCGCCTTCAGCATCGGGCTGTTCGTGTTCCTCGCGGCGGTGCTCTTCGCGGTGGCCACCTACCTGCTGTCCCGGTTCGTCGAGGGCGGCCGGAAGGCGACCGACCGGCTGGTCACCATCGTGGTCACCACGGCCTTCCTGATTGCACTCGCACCGCTGGTGTCCGTGGTCATCACGGTCGTCGGCAACGGGCTGGCCCGCTTCGACGCCGAGTTCTTCAGCTCCTCGATGCGCGGCGTGGTCGGCGAGGGCGGCGGCGGCTACCACGCGATCATGGGCACGCTGATCATCACGGCGCTGGCCGCCCTGATGTCCATCCCGGTCGGCCTGCTCACCGCGATCTACCTGGTCGAGTACGGCAAGGGCCGGCTGGCCCGGGCGATCACGTTCTTCGTGGACGTGATGACCGGCATCCCGTCCATCGTGGCCGGGCTGTTCGCGTTCGCGCTGTTCGCGCTGTTCTTCGGCCCCGGCGTGCGGATGGGCTTCGCCGGCGCCGTGGCGCTCTCGGTACTGATGATCCCCGTGGTGGTCCGGGCGACCGAGGAGATGCTCAAGATCGTGCCGAACGAGCTGCGGGAGGCCGCGTACGCGCTCGGCACCCCGAAGTGGCGCACGATCACGAAGGTGGTCATCCCGACCTCGATCGCCGGCATCGCCTCGGGCATCACGCTGGCCATCGCCCGCGTGATCGGCGAGACCGCTCCGCTGCTGATCATCGCCGGCCTCACCACGGCACTGAACTTCAACCCGTTCGACGGCCGGATGGCCACCCTGCCGGTGTTCGCCTACACCTCCTACGCCGCACCGGGCGTGCCGCGCGAGCCGTACCTGGACCGGGCCTGGGCCGCTGCCCTGGTTCTGATCATCATCGTGCTGGTGCTCAACCTCGTCGCCCGCCTGATCGCGCGCGTGTTCGCGCCCAAGACCCGCTGACCGAAACCCGAGACAAGGGATCCGCCGTGACCAAGGCCATCACCGCCCGCGACCTGAACATCTACTACGGGTCGTTCCTCGCGGTCGAGGGCGTGAACATGGACATCCTGCCGAAGTCGGTCACCGCGCTGATCGGCCCGTCCGGCTGCGGCAAGTCCACCTACCTGCGCTCGATCAACCGGATGCACGAGGTGATCCCGGGTGCGCGGGTGGAGGGCGTGCTCGAGCTCGACGGCAAGAACCTCTACGGCCCCGGGGTGGACCCGGTGGGCGTGCGCCGCCAGATCGGCATGGTGTTCCAGCGGCCGAACCCGTTCCCGACCATGTCGATCTACGACAACGTGATCGCCGGGCAGCGGCTGAACAACAAGAAGATGCGCAAGGACGCCACCGACACGCTGGTGGAGCAGTCGCTGCGCGGCGCCAACCTGTGGAACGAGGTCAAGGACCGGCTCGACAAGCCGGGCTCCAGCCTGTCCGGCGGCCAGCAGCAGCGGCTGTGCATCGCGCGGGCCATCGCCGTGCAGCCCGACGTGCTGCTGATGGACGAGCCCTGCTCGGCCCTGGACCCGATCTCGACGCTGGCCATCGAGGACCTGATCAACGAGCTGAAGACCGAGTACACGATCGTCATCGTCACGCACAACATGCAGCAGGCCGCCCGGGTCAGCGACTTCACGGGGTTCTTCAACATCGAGGGCACCGGGAAGCCGGGCCACCTGGTCGAGATGGACGAGACCAAGACGATCTTCTCGCAACCCAGGGAGAAGGCCACCGAGGACTACGTGTCCGGCCGCTTCGGCTGACGCCCCGTGAGTGCTGCGCCGTGCTAGAACACGGCGCAGCACTCACGACCTCAGATCGGGATGGCGCCCGGCTCGTGGCCGGTGACCGCGTACACGGTGGCGTGCGCGACCGTCACCGCGTGGTCGGCGAACCGCTCGTAGTAGCGGGCGAGCAGGGTCACGTCCACCGCGGCCGGAACCCCGTGCGACCAGCCGGGGGCCAGCAGCACGCTGAACATCCGGCGGTGCAGTTCGTCCATCGCGTCGTCGTCGGCCTCGAGCTCGGCGGCCAGCAACACGTTCCTGGTGCGGACCGCGTCGGCCGCCTTCAACCCGAGGCCCACCGCGAGCCGTCCCATCCGCTCCAGGTCGGCGCGCACCTCGACCGGCAGCCCGCGGCCGCACGCGGCCACCTCCGCGACGTGTCGGGCCAGCACGCCCATCCGCTCGATGTCGCCGGCGGCTCGGATCGACGAGACGACTGCCCGCAGGTCACCCGCCACCGGCTGGTGGAACAACAGCGCGTCGACGGCGAGTTCCTCGACCAGGGCGCGCCCGTCCTCGATCTCCCGGTGCTCGGTGATCACCCGCTCGGCCAGCCGTTCCCGGTGCTCCAGCAGCGCCGCGGTGGCGTTCTGCAGGGCCCGGGCGGCCGCGGTGCCCAGCTGCCCGAGCAGCTCGGAGAGCTGGACCAGCTGGGTCGGCAGCGATGCGGGGGGCATGCCGGCAGCGTAGGAGGCCGAGGCCTGGAATCGATGAACGCGGGGTGAACGCCGGCGGTCGGTCCGGCCGTCGCTACACGGTCAGCGGACCGGGCATCCGGCCGGTCACCACGTACACGATGCGCCGGGCCACCGCCACGGCATGGTCGGCGTAGCGCTCGTAGAAGCGGGCCAGCAGCGTGACGTCGACCGCTGGGGCCACGCCGTGGTCCCAATCTCGGCCCATCAGCACCGTGAACATGTGCCGGTGCAGGTCGTCCATCGCGTCGTCGTCGCTCTCCAGCTGCGCTGCCGCCGCCAGGTCGCGGGTGCGGATCACCTCGCCGGCCTTGCGGGCCAGCGCCACCCCGACCCGGCCCATCTCCGCGAAGTACGGCGCGACCTCGGCCGGCAGCACCGCGTTCGGGTGCCGGCGCCGGGCCGCCTGGGCGACGTGCACCGCCAGGTCGCCCATCCGCTCGATGTCGCCGGCGCCGTGGATCGCCGACACCACGATGCGCAGGTCGGTCGCGACCGGAGCCTGCAGCGCGAGCAGTGCGAACGCCTTCGCCTCGGCCCTGTCGCGCACGTCGTCGACGCCGAGATCACCGCCGATGACCTCCTCGGCGAGCTGCAGGTCGCTGTTCAGCAGCGCCTGGGTCGCCTTCTCCAGGGCGTCCGCCACCTGGGCGCACATGTCGGCCAGACTGCTCGCGAGGTCGTCGAGTTGATCGGAGTAGGCGTCGCGCATGCTGCGAGGGTAATCGGGGCCGAGGTCACGGGTCGGCTGTGGCGATGAACCGTCGGTGAACGCTCGTGGACCAGCTCAGCTGCAGGAGGCCCGGGGTGGCTCGGCCTGGGGGGCGGTGGTCGCCGCCGCCGGGGCCGGGGGGCGCAGGACCTCGTCGTAGGAGCTGCCGAGCACCAGCTGCAGTACGCCGCTGGTCCCCGGGTCGGGCACCGACGCCGCCGACGGCACGCTGGTGGCCAGCAGCGCGGCGGCGGACGCCTGGTCGGGCGAGAAACGGATCAGGGTCTGCGGCGTGACCTGCTCGGCGGTGCCGACCTCGCCGACGCGGTACCCGAAGGAGCCGAGCGTCTCGGCGACCTGTGCGGCCAGCCCGCTGCGCTCGGTCCCGTTGAGCACGGCCACCCGCAGCTGGCCGGGCGCCAGGGCCCCGGACCCGTTCGCGCCGGTGTCGGCGGGCAGAGCCGCATCCGTGCGCACCGCCGTGAACAGCGCGGACGCTTCGACGTCGCGCAGCAGCAACGGGCCGGCGGTGCCGCTCGGGTCGCCGGTGGTGGGCGCGGCCGCGAAGGTGATCCCGTCCGCCTCGAGGTTCCGCAGCGCCGCCGCGAGCTCCAGCGTCTCGTCCAGCCCGACGCCGTCGGTGAACACGGCCTGACCGAGGGCCGGCCGCAGCTCGGCGATGCGGGGCACGTCCAGCAGGCCCACACCTCCGACGGTCCGCTCCAGCGCCCCGGCCAGCAGCAGCTGCTGCCGTTCGATGCGGGCGCGCCCGGTCGGTGGGTCGCCGGCCACGGCGGCCGCGCGGGCGTAGGCGACGGCCCGCTGCGCGTCCAGGGTGGTATCGCCGGCCGCGGGCACGATCTGCCCGAGCGCGCCGTCGTCCACGGGCCGCGGAGCGCAGAGCGGGATGCCACCCAGCGCCGTGGCGAATGCCCCGAGACCATCGGTGTCGATCCCGACGAAGCCGGTGATCGCGATCCCGCTCAGCTGCTGCACCACGCGGGTGACGCAGCGCGGGCCGCCGACGGCCAGCGCGTCGGCCAGTCGGGCGGCCGCCGCAGCCGGCTCGATCGCGTCCGCATAGGACCGGCTCTGCGGATCCCAGCGCTCGCACGCGGGCCGGTCGATCTCCAGTGTGGACGGGAAGGCCAGCACGGTGGGCGCGGCGCCGTCGGCCGGCAGGTGTGCGACCGTGATCGTCGCACTGTTGGGGTCGGCCACCGGGTCGCCCGCGACGAGCAGCACGTTCCGGTCGCCCTCCTGCGCGGCCGCGTCGACGATCAGGTCCGACGACGGGTCCAGGGCGGCCACCGTGGGAATGCCGGACTGCAGCCAGCTCTTGGTGACCCACCCGACCGACGTCGCCAGCAGCACCGCCGCGGCCAGCGCCGCGACCAGAAGCCGCGGCCAGCGTGCCGGCCGGGCCGACCCGTGCGGTGCTTCGGTGTCCTCGCGGCCGGGCACCGGCAGGCCCGCGTGGGCCGCGGTGATCCGGGACAGCGTGTCGTCGATCCGCGCCGCCTTGACGTCCGATGTGGACGACCGGGTGGCGGGTGCGGCCGCGCTCAACGCCGGCGCGGTCGGCTTGGAAGGACGGGCCGGGGGTGCGCTGCGCCGGGACGACCGAGCGGCGGCGGCCGCGGTGGCCGTCTCGGTGCTGGGCGGGCGGGTTGTCCAGGTGCCTGGGGTGCCCACGCCGGGATGGCTGGCCGCTCGCCTCGGTGCCGTGGACGAGCCCGGCAGGTCCGCGTTCTGGTCCGGCCGTCGGCGGGTTGCGGATGGTTCCGGGCGCGGTGGGGCTGTCGGCGGGGCCGGTCGCCTGGTGGGGGCCGACGAGTCCGGTGACCGGCCGGTGCGGCCGCGAGTGGCCGGGCGGCCGGGAGCGGGGTCGGGGCGGTCCCGGGCCGGCGGCCGAGAGGCCGGCTCGGTGCGGGTCGGGCGGACGGCGGTCTGGCGGCCGTTTTCCCGCAGATCGCGCTGCTCCGACGTGGTGCAGGGGGCGGCCGGGCCCGGTCCGCCGGAGCGGTCCGGTAGGGCCGGAGACCGGTCGTTGCCGAGCTGGTCGTCGCTGATCAGCCGGTCGTCCTGCGCGCGACGCGCTGCGTTGCCACGGTGCTCGCCCGTGCCCGGGCCGCCGAGGCCGCCCCCATCGCCCGGGCTCGGTGCGGCGTCGGATGCCTGCCCGTCCGGTCGGGCCGGTGACGCCATCGGCCAGGCGGCGAACGGCGGCCGGGAAGCCGGTCCGGCACCGTTCCGCTCGTCCGGGTCCGCGGGCCGGGTCGGGTGCGCCTGGGAGCCGACGCCCCCGGAGTCGTGCCGCACCACCGGCGCGAACATGTCGGTGGCCTGCATCTGGTCATGATCGTCGAGGAAGCCGGATCGCGGCCCGCTGCCGCTGTCCCCTGGGGCTGCCGGAGGCGTCGTGGCCGGCTGCTGGGCGCCGGTGCGGTTGTGGCCCTTGTTGGCGGCCCGCCGGCGGCCGGTCGTCCCCCGAGTGCCGGGCACACCGTGTCGGGCCAGAAGATCATCGACCGATACCGGCGTGGCTGTTCCAGCCGTATTCGAGCGCCGAGCACGGTCTCGACCGTCCTCCACGCCACCTCCTCGGGGCCCCGTACGGACGCGGGCGGGCCCAGGCTCACGGCCCGTACCCGCCCCACGACGTCGGGTCGATCTTACGGAGCGGCCCCGCATCGGTCACAGGCGGGTCTCGGAATCCGCATCATCTGCCGGACGCCGCGACGCGATCCGGCAGGTCCGGCCAGTCGCACCAGCCCGGTCTTCTCGTCACGGTAGGCAACCGCGTTGCGCCCGGAGTGCTTGGCCGCGTAGAGCAGCGTGTCCGCCGCTCCGACCAGGCGATCCACCTTGGTGACGGGACCTGAGCTGTGCGCGACCCCGATGCTGACGGTCACGCAGAGTTCCGGAGCCAGGTCGGTCCAGGAGTAGCGGTTGACGCGCCGGCGCGCCGCCTCGCAGACCCGTAGCGCCGCGGCCAGGTCGCGGCCGGGTAACACGAGCGCGAACTCCTCGCCGCCGTAGCGGGCACAGAAGGCGGCCTCGGGGAGGCCGCGGTCGAGCTCGGTGACGATGCGCTGCAGCACCCGGTCCCCGAACTGGTGGCCGAACGTGTCGTTGACCTGTTTGAAGTGATCGGCGTCGACCAGCGCGATGGCGATCCCGTCGGCGCCGCGGGATGCCGGGTCGTCCAGCAGCGTGGCCAGCCGCTCGTCGAGGTAGCGGCGGTTGTAGCTGGCGGTGAGGCTGTCGCGCCGGCTCTGCTCGCGGGCCTCCGCGGTCTCCCGGCGCAGCCGGTCGAGCTCGTCGGAGGGCTGCAGGCCGTGCAGCAGCCGCACCGCGGCCCGCAGGTGGTCGTAGGCGTCCTCCCAGCGCCCGGCCGCGGCGAGCTCCTCCGCGGCGTCGGTGTGCGCGCCGAGCGCGCCCGTCGTGCCGCGTGCAACAACGCCTTCCCTTGCATCGACTGGAACTGCCATCAGCACTCACCTCCTCGCCACGGACGTCGACGGCGGCGCCGGCCCCCTTGAGCGGTGGGACCCGTTCGCGGCGGGTAAACACCCGAACCGAGGCCCGACGCTCCGCTCGGTGATCAAGCTGGTGTGGTGATCTACCTGGCGCGCCCGCGCCGGTGCCGGTGCTCAGCCGCCCGAGTGCTCGAGCTCCGCGCCGAACGGCACCGTCGGGTCGTCGGGGTCCTCGAGCCAGCGCTCGGGAAGCACCACCCGGCCCGGGCTGCCCTGGCGCCCGCGGGGCCCTTCGGCGTCGGCCGGGAAGGGCTGCGCCGGATCGAGCAGGCCCAGCAGCTCGTCGAGCTCGTCGAGGCTGCCGACCAGCCCGAGACGTTGCCGCGGCTCGGGGCCGACCGGGAATCCCTTGAGGTACCAGGCGATGTGCTTGCGCATGTCCCGGATGCCCTTGTCCGGTCCCATGTGCTGGGCGAGCAACCGCGCGTGTCGGCGCATGGTGGCGCAGACCTGCCCGAGTGTGGGCGGTGCCGGCAGCGGCCGACCGGCGAACGCCGCCTCCAGGTCCCCGAACAACCACGGCCGCCCGAGGCAGCCTCGCCCGATCACCACCCCGTCGCAGCCGGTCTGCCGCACCATCGCCAGCGCGTCGGAGGCGTGGAAGATGTCGCCGTTGCCGAGCACCGGGAGCTCGGCGGGCAGGGCGTCGCGCAGCCGGGCGATGGCCGACCAGTCGGCGGTACCGGAGTAGCGCTGGGCCGCGGTGCGGGCGTGCAGGGCGACCGCGGCCACGCCCGCGTCGGCGGCCCGGCGCCCGGCGTCGAGGTAGGTGTGGTGCTCGTCGTCGATCCCGATCCGCATCTTGACCGTCACCGGGAGCCGCCCGGCGTTGTCCACCGCGGCGCGCACGATCCGGTCGAACAGATGTCGCTTGTACGGCAGCGCGGCGCCGCCGCCGCGCCGGGTCACCTTCGGCACCGGGCAGCCGAAGTTCAGGTCGAGGTGATCGGCGAGGTCCTCCTCGGCGACCGTGCGCACCGCGGCCCCGATGGTCGCCGGGTCGACGCCGTAGAGCTGCATGGACCGCGGCTGCTCGTCCGGGTCGAAGGCGATCATGCGGAAGGTGAGCGGGTTGCGCTCGACCAGGCCCCGCGAAGTGATCATCTCGCAGACGTAGAACCCGGCGCCCTGCTCGCGGCACAGCCGTCGGAAGCCCGGGTTGGTGATACCGGCCATCGGCGCCAGCACGACCGGGGTCTCGCACACGAAAGGTCCGATGCGCAACGGGCGCACGGCGGTCGAGGCGGTCACGGCTCCATTGTCCCTGCCCGTGAGCCGGCGACGCGGGGACGGGGCGGAACCAGCTGTGCAGCAAACCGGTCCGATTCGTCGAGCGGGGCGGCGACGACACCCGCGTCGGCGGCGAGCCCGGCCGTGGCGTCGGCTAGGTCCTCGTGCCGCGGATGTGGGGCGTCTGGGCACGGCTCCCCTGGGGGCCGAGGGAAGACGCCGTCGGCATGTGGTCGGTCTCCGATCGCCGTCCTGGGAGGATGGCTGCCGGTTGTCGAGGCGGTTGCGCTCCGCCCCCGTACGCTGTGCAGGTCGTCCCGGCAGGCTGGCCGCGTGGACGGCGGGGCCTCTAGCTCAATCGGCAGAGCAGCGGACTTTTAATCCGCGGGTTCGGGGTTCGATCCCCCGGGGGCCCACCCCATCTGACCAGCAATGATGGCCGCACTTGTGGTTCTTGCTCGATCGTCTGTCAATGGTTCTGTCATTGGGTAGGCTCTCGGCATGGCCAGAGCGGGCGCGAGCCGCCGCCAACGCGGGCACACCCGCAGGCGCGGCGGCTCCTTCCAGGTGCTCGTGTACGCGGGCATCGACCCGCTGACTGGCAAGGATCATTACCTGACCGAATCGACCCGTGACAAGGCTGAGGCTCGGAAGATCCTTACCAGGCTGCTCGGTGCAGTGGACG
>DATMDS010000288.1:0-24609 GCA_035557575.1 Pseudonocardia sp.
GCACCAGGTCAGCGAGTTCGTGGTGCGCCGGCTGTTGATCGAGGCCGGGTACCGCCTGCAGGCCAACAGCAAGACCGCCGAGGGTGTTGAACACGTGGATCGCGACGCCCAGTTCGGCTACCTCAACGAGCGGGTGAAGGACCATCAGGCGGCCGGCTGCCCGGTGATCAGCATGGACGCGAAGAAGAAGGAGCTGGTCGGCGAGTACAAGAACGCCGGCCGGGAGTGGCAGCCGGGTGGTCAGCCCGAGCAGGGAGAGGCTACTGGTGTCGCCAGCGGTGCCACCTGGCTCGCCTCCGCCGGCGACGACCACACGGTCCGGATCTGGGACGTTGCAATGATCACCGCCTTGGCGACGGGCTATCCGCTTTCAGTAGCAGCGTGGACAAGCGACGCAACTGTTGTCGTCGGCGGTCACCGCGGGCCGTTCTTCCTTCGACTCGCCGAGTCGTCGCCCGACACATCCCGCCGCGAAGTCCGATAACTGGCCATATGTAGGCCCTGACTGGAGCCGGAGGTCGGGATCGAACCGACGACCTACCGCTTACAAGGCGGTTGCTCTACCACTGAGCTACACCGGCCGACCCCGGCATCGTAGTGCCCGCGGCCACCCGACATCGCCGCCCTACCCTGGACCGCATGCCGCTGTCGATCATCCCCTTCGGGGCGGTTCGGTCATGAGCGCAGCCGGCCGCATCACCCGCCGCGTCCGCAACGCCCTGCGGCGCGAGGCCTTCGACCTGCTGCACGGAGGCCCGCCCACCGTCGACCTGGTTCGGCCCGTGGGGCCGAACGTTCCGTCGGATGCGCGGGTCCAGCAGGTGCTCGACCTGTGCATGCGGGTCGGTGAGGTGTTGCTGTCCAGCGGGGAGGCCGCGGAGGAGACAACGACGACGATGATTCGGCTGGCCACCGCGTGCGGGCTGCCGACGGTCGACGTGGACATCACCTTCAACTCGATCACGATGTGTTGCCACCGCGGGATGCTCGCCGCCCCGGTGACGTCGATGCGGCTGGTCCGCCGCCGCACCACCGACCTCACCCGGCTCGCCGCGGTCACCCGGATCGTCGAGCGGGTGGAGCGGGAGCGGCTCGGGGCGCAGGCCGGCGCGGCGCTGCTGGCCGAGGCGGTCGCCGCACCGCACCCGTACCCGCGCTGGGTGTCGACGTTCGGCTGGGCCGGGATGGCGGGGGCGGTGGCGCTGCTGCTCGGCGGGCCGCCGATCACCGCGCTCACCGCGTTCGTGGTCACCGCGCTGATCGATCGGCTCGGGCGCAGGCTGGGCCGGTGGGGGGTCGCGCCCTTCTTCCTGCAGCTGGTCGGGGCCCTGGTGGCGACGGTCTCCACCGTCGTGCTGTTCGCCACCGGCGCGTTGCCGGCCGGCACCCAGCCCTCGCTGGTCATCGCCGCGGGCATCACCGTGCTGCTCTCCGGGCTGTCCGTGGTCGGCACCGTGCAGGATGCGATCTCGACCTACTACGTCACGTCGGCCGGGCGGGCCGCGGAGGTCGCCCTGCTGTCGGCCGGGCTGCTCACCGGCGTGGTGCTCGGGCTGAAGATCGGTCTCGCCTTCGGGATCACGCTCGCGGTCGCCGACCCGCTGTCCACCGACGCCGGACAGGTCAGCATCTCGCTGTTCGCCGCGGCCACCGCCGCCGGCATGTTCGCACTGGCCAGCTACGCGCCGATCCGGTCGCTGCTGGCCGCCGGACTGGCCGGGGCGGCCGGCTGGGCGAGCTTCTACGCGCTCACCCAGCTCCTGGACTTCGGCCCGGTCGTGGCCACCGGCGCCGCGGCCACCGTGGTCGGCCTGGCCACCGGGCTGTTCCGCCGCGGCGGTGGCGTGCACCCGCACGTGATCACCCTCGCCGGTATCATCCCGCTGCTGCCCGGGCTGACCACCTACCGCGGCTTCTTCCAGCTCGCCGTGGAGGGCGTCGCCGACGGGCTGGTCACGGTCACGTTGGCCCTGGCCATCGGGCTGGCGCTGGCCGCAGGCGTCGCGCTGGGCGACTTCATCGCCCGCCCGCAGTCGTCGGCCACACCGACGGAGACGGGCGAGTCGACGTAGGCTCCCTGCGCAGGCACTCCGAGGAGGACCATGCCACCCGGCAGCAAGTTGTCCGACGCCGAGTTCGTCGTGGTGGCGAACCGGCTACCCGTCGACCTCGAAAAGCTCCCCGACGGCACCGAACGTTGGAAGCAGAGCCCCGGCGGGCTCGTCACCGCACTGGCTCCGATGCTGCGCAGCCGGGAGGGGGCCTGGGTCGGCTGGCCCGGTGTGCCCGACGTCGACGTCGAGCCCCTGGTCGAGGACGGGCTCCAGCTGCACCCGGTGTCGATGACCGCCCAGGAGGTGGAGGACTACTACGAGGGGTTCTCCAACGGCACGCTCTGGCCGCTCTACCACGACGTCATCGTGGCCCCCGCCTTCCACCGGCACTGGTGGCAGGCCTACGTCAAGATCAACGAGCGGTTCGCCGAGGCGGCCGCGAAGGTCGCGGCGAAGGGGGCCACCGTCTGGGTGCAGGACTACCAGCTGCAGCTGCTGCCGGCGATGCTCCGGGAGCTGCGGCCGGACCTGCGGATCGGGTTCTTCCTGCACATCCCGTTCCCCCCGACCGAGCTGTTCATCCAGCTGCCCTGGCGGCGGCGCATCATCGAGGGGCTGCTCGGCGCCGACCTGGTCGGCTTCCACACACCTGGCGGCACCCGCAACTTCCGGCTGCTGGCCGCCCGCCTGGCCTCGGCCCAGGCCGGACCTGGGCGCAACGAGGTGAGCTTCGAGGGCCGGGTGGTGCGGCTCGGTGCCTTCCCCATCTCCATCGACTCGCACGCGCTGGACGAGATGGCCGCCGGTCCCGAGGTCAAGAAGCGGGCCCAGCAGCTGCGCGCCGACCTGGGCGACCCGGAGCGCATCGTGCTCGGCGTCGACCGGCTGGACTACACCAAGGGCATCGACGTCCGGCTGCGCGCCTTCGAGGAGCTGCTGGAGGAAGGCAAGATCGACGACAACACGGTGATGATCCAGATCGCCACGCCCAGCCGGGAGCGGGTCGAGCACTACACCCGGATGCGCAACGACATCGAGCAGGCCGTCGGGCGGATCAACGGCGCGCACTCCCGGGTCGGCCACCCGGTGCTGCACTACCTGCACCAGTCGATGCCGCGCGACGACCTGGTCGCCTTCTTCGCCGCCGCCGACGTGATGCTGGTGACCCCGCTGCGCGACGGGATGAACCTGGTGGCCAAGGAGTACGTCGCCTGCCGGCACGACAACGGCGGCGTGCTGGTGCTGTCCGAGTTCGCCGGGGCGGCGATCGAGCTGAAGGACGCCATCCTGGTCAACCCGCACGACACCGACGGGGTGAAGAACGCGCTGGAGGCGGCACTGAGGATGAACCCGTCCGAGGCCCGCAGGCGGATGCGGGCGATGCGCCGGCAGGTGCTGACCCACGACGTGGACCGCTGGGCCCGCACGTTCCTGGACGCGCTCGGGTTGCCGCCGGCGAGCGAGGACTCCGGATGACCGACCTGACCGACGCGATCACCACGATCGCCGCGACGCCCCGCCTGCTGGTCGCGCTGGACTTCGACGGCGTGCTGGCCCCGATCGTCGAGGTCCCGTCACAGGCCCGGCCGCTGCCGAGGACCGCGGACGCCGTCCGGGCGCTGTCCGAGCTGCCCGCGACGACGGTCGCGCTGGTCTCCGGGCGCGGCCTTGCCGATCTGGCCGCGGTGTCCGGGTTGGCGGCGCCGGTGCAGCTGATCGGCAGCCATGGTGGCGAGTTCGAGGGTGCCGACGGCATCGCCCTGGACGACGCCGCGCGGGCCCGGCTCGACGACCTGGCCGACGGCCTGCGCGCGCTCGTGTCCGGCGAGCCCGGCGTCACGCTGGAGGACAAGCCGGCCGGGGTCGCCGTGCACGTGCGCAACGCCGAGCGCGGCGTCGCCGCCCGGGTGCTGGACGCCGTGCGCGCGGGGCCGGCCAGCCGCCCCGGCGTGTCCGCGACCCCCGGCAAGGAGGTGCTGGACCTGGCCGTGCTGGAGGTGAGCAAGGGGCTGGCCCTGGATCAGCTGCGCGAGCGGATCGGCGCCACTGCGGTGTTCTTCGCCGGCGACGACGTCACCGACGAGACCGCGTTCGAGCGGCTGCGGGCCGGCGACATCGGGGTGAAGGTCGGCGAGGGCCCGACCGCGGCCGCGTACCGGGTGGCCGACCCGCAGGCCGTCGCCGAGCTGCTGGAGGCGTTGCTCGCCGCTCGCTCCTGAGCGGACTCCGGTGGGGTGCGCGGGCTACCAGCCGGAGAAGAACGGCTGGTCGCTGCGCGGTTCCCCGCTGGTCACGCCCAACACCAGCTCGGTGGGCAGCGTGACCCGCCGCGGCCGGTTGCGGTCCCCGCGTTCCAGCAGCAGTTCCCCGGCGATGCGACCCTTCTCCAGCAGCGGCTGGCGCACGGTGGTCAGCCCGTTGCGCTCGGCCTCCGGCACCCCGTCGAACCCGGTGATCGTCACGTGTTCGGGCACCGGGAGCTCGCGGTCCGCGGCGAAGCGCAGCGCGCCGAGCGCCAGCACGTCGGACGTGCAGACGATCGCGGTGATGTTGGGATGTGCGGCCAGCAACGCGGCCGCAGACGCCTGGCCGGAGTCGACGCTGTGCTCGAAACGCTCGTACACCGGCACGTCGGCCCAGTCCACGCCGACTTCGGTGAGCCCGTCGCGGATTCCGGCCAGCCGGGCCCGCTGCACCGGGTAGGTGGCGCCGGCCAGCCGCTCGGCCGAGGCCCGCCCGTCCACCCGACCCGCACCCAGCCGCATGCACAGCACGCCGAACCGCCGGTGTCCCAGCCCGGTCAGGTGCCGGGTGAGCTCCAGCATGCCGGCCTGGTCGTCGACCCCCACCCGGTCCACGCCCTCCAGCGCGGTCGGCTGGTCGCACACCACCGTGGGCAGCGGCCGCTCCAGCACCGCCTGGAAATGTGGGTCGTCGTCACGCACCGAGTACACGACGAATCCGTCGACCCCGGCCTGGTGCACCGCGGCGACGTCCGCGTGTTCCGGGCTGACCGGCACCAGCAGCAGTCCCTGGCCGGCCTGTTCGCAGGCCAGCGCGAGGCCCTCCAGGAAGCCGGTGGCCGCGGGATCCCGGAAGGCGTACGACAACGCCTCGGTGAGCAGCAGCCCGACCGCCCCGGCCTTGCGGGTGCGCAACGAGCGGGCCACCGGGTCCGGACCGGGGTAGCCGAGCCGGCGCGCGGCCTCCAGCACCCGCGCCCGCAACGGGGCCGACAGCTGATCGGGCCGGTTGTAGGCGTTGGAGACGGTGGTCCGGGATACGCCCAACTCCGCAGCCAGCGACGCGAGGGTCGCCGGGCGACGGATGTGCGGATGCCCTGCCATCCGTGAACGTTAACGGTTCAGAAGCCTGTCCGGAATGCCGGAACGCCCGTCGTGACCGAGCGGATGCTCACGGGGGTATGCTTATCGATAATGATTTTCAGTTCAAGTAAGAGCGGAGCGAGTGAGATGCCGATCCGGCACGTCGTGGTAGTCCTGGCCGTCCTCCTGCTGGCCGGATGCGGCTCCGATGCCGCCGCACCCCCGCCCACCGCCCCGGCCGACGGCACGATCCCGGTTGTCGCGTCCACCAACGTCTACGGCAGCATCGCCGACGCCGTCGGCGGTACCCATGTCTCGGTGTCGTCGCTGGTCAGCGACCCGGCCGCGGATCCGCACTCGTTCGAGAGCACGCCGGCCGACGCGGCCGCGGTGGCCGGCGCCACGCTGGTGGTCCACAACGGAGGCGGCTACGACGACTGGATGAGCGAGCTGGTGGCCGGGGCCGGCGGCACGCCGACGGTGATCGACGTCTCGGAGCTGACCGGGCAGGCCGCAGGCGGGGAGTTCAACGAGCACGTCTGGTACAGCCTGCCCACCGTGCGACAGCTCGCCGGCCGGATCGCCGGCGACCTGGCCGCGGCCGACCCGGCGCACGCCGCGGAGTTCACCGCCAACGCCGAGGCGTTCGCCGGCCGCGTCGACGAGCTGCAGGCCCGCGCCCAGGCCATCGGCGTCGCGCACCCGGGTGCCCGGGTGATGGTCACCGAACCGGTGCCGGGCTACCTCATCCAGACCGCCGGGCTCGTCGACGTGACCCCGCCGGAGTTCAGTGAGGCCGTCGAGGAGGACACCGACCCGTCCGCGGCCGTCGTCCAGCAGACGCTGGACGCGCTGGCCACGCAGCAGGTGCGGGCGCTGATCGTCAACGCGCAGACGGTGACCCCCACCACCGAGCAGGTGCGGCAGGCGGCGCAGACTGACGGGGTGCCGATCGTGGAGGTCACCGAGACCCTGCCGGCCGGCACGACCGACTACACCAGCTGGATGGGCGCGCAGATCGACGCGCTCGCCGCGGCACTGCAGAAGGGCTGACCATGGCCGCGCCCGAGGCCGGGACCCAGGCCGAGACCGCCAGTACCGAGACCGCGAGCGCCGGAACGGTGCTGCGGGCGCCGGCCGCCGTTGCGCCCGTGCTCGAGCTGCGCGCGGCGGCGGTGCGTTTCGGGGAGCGGACGCTCTGGGACGGGCTCGACCTCGACGTCGCGCCGGGCGAGTTCGTGGCCGTGCTCGGACCGAACGGCTCCGGCAAGACCACGCTGGTCCGGGTGCTGCTCGGGCTGCAGCCGCTGTCCGCGGGCGAGGTGCGGGTGGGCGGGGCCGTTCCGCGGCGCGGGAACCCGACGGTCGGGTACATCCCGCAGCAGAAGGCGCTCGATCCGGACCTGCCGTTGCGCGGGCGGGACCTGGTCGGCCTCGGCCTGGACGGGCACCGGCGCGGGCTGGGGCTGCGCGGGCGGGCAACCCGGCGCGCGCGGGTCGACGCCGCCCTGGCCGCGGTGGGCGGCACCGCGTACGCCGACGCGCCGGTCGGGCGGATCTCCGGCGGCGAGCAGCAACGGCTGCGGGTGGCCCAGGCGCTGGTCGGTGACCCCCGGGTGCTGCTCTGCGACGA
The DNA here is from genome assembly GCA_035557575.1 of Pseudonocardia sp. GTDB lineage: Bacteria > Actinomycetota > Actinomycetes > Mycobacteriales > Pseudonocardiaceae > Pseudonocardia. The sequence goes on from DATMDS010000288.1 coordinate 7,014, forward strand.
GCCACTGCTCTCCCTGGACCTGGCGCACCAGAGCACCGTCACCCAGCTGATCGACGAGCGCCGCCGCGCCGCCGGCACCGCGGTGCTGTTCGTCACCCACGAGATCAACCCGGTGCTGCCGCTGGTGGACCGGGTGCTGTACCTGGTGGACGGCCGGTTCCGGATCGGGCCGCCGGGCGAGGTCATGACCTCCGCGGTGCTCTCCGAGCTGTACCGGACCCGGATCGACGTGCTGCGCGTGCGCGGGCGGCTGGTGGTGGTCGGGGCGGACGGCGCGGACGCGCACTGCCACCGGGAGGAGGTGTCGTAGCGTGCAGCGCTTGATCACCTTCGAGGGCACCGGCCAGCTGCTCGGACTCCCGTTCGTGCAGAACGCGCTGATCGCTTGCGCCGTGCTCGGGCTGGTCGCGGGCGTGCTGGGGCCGCTGATCGTCTCCCGCGGGATGGCCTTCGCCGTGCACGGCACCGCCGAGCTGGCCTTCACCGGCGGCGCGGCGGCGCTGCTGGCCGGCGTGAGCGTCGGGCTCGGCGCGGTGGCCGGCGCGGTGATCGCCGGGGTGGTGTTCGGCGTGCTCGGGCTGCGCCAGCGCGAACGGGACTCGGTGATCGGGGTCGTGCTGGCCTTCGGGCTCGGCCTCGGCGTGCTCCTGCTCGCGCTCTACAGCGGACGAGCATCGAACAAGTTCGGGCTGCTCACCGGGTCGATCGTGTCCGTGGACTCGACGAATCTCGTGGTGCTCGCGGTGGTCGCGGTGCTGGTCATCGGGGTGCTCGCGACGTACTACCGGCCGCTGCTGTTCGCCAGCACCGACCCGGACGTCGCGGTGGCCCGCGGGGTGCCGGTGCGGTCGCTGTCGCTGGTGTTCGCGATCCTGATCGCGCTGACCACCGCGCTGGCGGTGCCGATCGTCGGGGCCATCATGGTGCTCTCGGTGATGATCGCCCCGGGCGCGGCGGCCGCCCGGGTGACGGCCAACCCGCTGCTGGCCACCGTGCTCGCCGTGGCGTTCGCCGAGCTGGCGCTGATCGGCGGCACCGTGCTCTCGCTGGCTCCCGGGCTGCCGGTGTCCGGCTACGTCGCCGCCATCGCCTTTTTGTGCTACGTCGGCTGCCGGACGGTGGCCCGGCTGCGCCGCGCGTGAGCGGTGCGGACGCCGCGGATCAGGCCCTGGTCAGCCGGTCGATCTCGGCGAGCAGCTTCGAGACCTGGCCCACCACGCTGAAGTTGTCCTTCGCGTAGGCCTCGGCGACGACGCCCTTGCTGGCCTTCCAGTCCTCGTCGACCGCGCGGCCGATGCACTCGGCGAGCGACACCGCGAGCGCCTGCCGATCGTCGGTCTCGGGCACCAGGACGCCGACCTCCGGCGTTACGAAGTCCCGAGGGCCGCCGGAATCGGCGCCGATCACCGGAGTGCCACACGCCATGCACTCGATGAACACCAGCCCGAAGGGCTCCCGGTAGGACGGGAAGCAGCCGACATCGGCGCAGTTGAACAGCACGGCCAGCTCGTCCTGCTGGCGCGGCCCGACGAAGTAGGTCCGGCGCAGACCCAGCTCGGCCGCCAGGTCCTGCATCTCGACCTGCGCCTCGTGCGGTCCGGAGCCGGCCACCAGGGTCAGGATCCGCCGCTCGGACCGCTCGTAGATCGCCGCGGCGCGCAGCAGCGCATCGAGCCGCTTCCAGTCCGCGAACTTGCCGCAGAACGCCACCACCGCGTCGAACCCGTCCGCGGGTGCCACCGGCTCCGGCTTCCGGCTGCTGCCTTCGTAGGGCTGGGTGGTGAACTCGGCCAGCACCGCGGCGCGCTCCGCGTAGACGTTGCGCGGCTCGGTCAACCGGTGGAAGACCTGCTGGTTGTAGCCGTTGTGCGAGAGCACGACCCGCTCCCGCGGGAACTCCGGGAACACTCTGACCAACGCGTCGATCTGCTCGGCGGAGATCGACGCGACCAGGTCGACGCCGTGCTCGGGATCGTCGTAGGCGAAGATCTTCTCGCGCTGCATGAACGGCAGGAACCGCAGCGGGAACTCGTCCGGCTGGTCGCCGCGCTGCTCGTTCGCGTACATCTTGAGCTCGGTGCCGTGGGCGAAGCAGAGCAACGGCATCGTGCCGCGCCCGGCGGCCGCCCGGCGACGGATCACGTCCCGCATGACCACGGTGTTCATGAAGCCGTGGTGGGCGATGGCCAGCTCGAACCGGTCCCCCGTCGCGGCCTCGATCTCGTCGATCCAGCCGGCGACCTCGCCGGTCAGCCGCTCGCGGTAGGCCGCGACCTCGGCCTCGCGCATGCTGTGCCAGCGGTAGTTGCTCACCGGCGAGATGGACTCGCAGATCGGGATGTCGTGCTCGAGCGGGAACACGCGCACGTCCTCGTCGCGGAACCGCTGCCGGCGCGAGGGGTACATCGAGTAGCAGCGCAGCCCGGGCAACGCGTTGTAGGCGTGGTGGTGCGCCTCGTGCAGGATCCCCGACCCCGGCGCGAACTCGCCGCCGCGCTGCCAGTTGTTGGTACCGAGCTGAAAGATCAGCCGATCGCCCATTCCCGCCCCACTCGCTCGAAACCTGCCCACTCGCCCGCACCGGGTCGTGAGTGCTGCGCCGTGTTCTTACACGGCGCAGCACTCACAGGCGGCGCAGCCGCCTTTGCCGCGCCACCTCGGAGAGCACGACCCCAGCCGCCACCGACGCGTTCAACGACTCCACCGGCCCGGCCATCGGGATGGACACCGTCACGTCGCAGGTCTGCTTGACCAGCCGGCTCAGTCCCTTGCCCTCCGAGCCGATGACCAGTAGCAGCGGCTCGGTGGCCAGCTCGAACTCGTCCAGCGACACCGAGCCCTCGGCGTCGAGGCCGGCGACCATGAAGCCCGCCGTGGCGAACTCGCGCAGCGTGCGGGTCAGGTTGACCGCCCGCGCCACCGGCAGCCGCGCGGCCACCCCGGCCGAGGTGCGCCAGGCCACCGCGGTCATCCCGGCGGAGCGGCGCTGCGGCACCAGCACGCCGTGTCCGCCGAACGCCCCCACCGAACGGACCACCGCACCGAGGTTGCGCGGATCGGTGACGCCGTCCAGCGCCACGATCAAGCCCGGCTCGGCGGACTCCGACGCCACCTCCAGCAGCTCGTCCGGATGCGCGTACTCGTACGGCGGAACCTGCAGCGCCACCCCCTGGTGCAGCGCCCCACCGGCGATCCGGTCCAGGTCGGCGCGGGACACCTCGAGCAGGGAGATGCCGGCGTCCGCGGCCAGGTGGATCGCCTCGGCGATCCGCTCGTCGCCGGTCGACCCGAGCGCCACGTGCAGCGCGGTGGCCGGCACGCCGGCCCGCAGGCACTCCAGCACCGGGTTGCGGCCGAGCACGGTCTCCGGGGTCTCGCCGTCACCGGGCCGGCGCCGGTGGCCGGCGTGTTGTGGCCGTCCGTCGCCGCGCCGGGTGGACGCGCTCTTCGCCGCAGCGGCCCGGGCCGCCTTCCGGGCTGCCGGGTGGCCCGGCCGCATCTCCTTCGGCGGGGTCGGGCCCCTGCCCTCCAGGGCGCGCCGCCGCTGACCGCCGGAGCCGACGACCATGCCCTTCTTGGTGCCGTCCTTGCGAATCGCCCCGCGGCGCTTGGAATTGCCCGCCATCAGCCGGAACCGTCCTTCAGTGTCCACGTGACCCCGTCTGCGGAGTCCTCCACGGTCACCCCGGCCGCGGTGAGCCGGGCGCGCACGGCGTCCGCGGTGGCGAAGTCCTTGCGCTGCCGGGCCTCCTGACGCTGCGCGAGCAGGTCCTCGACCAGGGTGGTCAGCGCCCTGCCGGCCGCATCGGATCCGGCGTCGGCCGCGAGCCACCGTGGATCCAGCGGGTCCAGCCCGAGCAGGTCGGCCATCGCCCGCACCGACGCCGCCGACCGCTCGGCCCCGGTCCGGTCGCCGGCGTCGAGTGCGGTGTTGCCCTCCCGGACCGATCCGTGGATGGCGGCCAACGCCCCGGGTGTGCCCAGGTCGTCGTCCATGGCCGCGACGAAATCGGGCGGCAGCTCCCCGATTCCCGGGGTGCCGACCCGCTCCCGCACCCGGTGCACGAACGACTCGATCCGCCGGTAGGCGGCCGCCGACTCCTGCACGGCCGCGTCGGAGTACTCGATCGACGAGCGGTAGTGCGGGCCGACCAGGTAGTAACGCAGCTCGACGCCCCGGACCCGGTGCAGCAGCGCGTCGATGGTCAACGTGTTGCCCAGCGACTTGGACATCTTCTCGCCGCCCATGGTCACCCACGCGTTGTGCAGCCAGAACCGGGCGAACGGGTCACCGGCGGCCCGGGACTGGGCCAGCTCGTTCTCGTGGTGCGGGAACACCAGGTCGAGCCCACCGCCGTGGATGTCGAACTCCGGGCCCAGGTACATGGTGGCCATGGCCGAGCACTCCAGGTGCCAGCCCGGCCGGCCGCGGCCCCACGGCGTCGGCCAGGACGGCTCGCCGGGCTTGGCCGCCTTCCAGAGCGTGAAGTCCAGCGGGTCGCGCTTGGCGCCGGACTCGCCCTCGCCCTGCGCCACGTCGTCGATCTTCTGCCGGGACAGCGCCCCGTACTCCGGGAAGGTGCGCACCGCGAAGTACACGTCGCCGCCCGCGGCGTAGGCGTGCCCGCGCTCGATCAGGCGCTCGATCAGCTCGACCATCTGCGTCACGTGTCCGGTGGCGCGCGGCTCGATCGACGGCGGCAGGCAGCCCAGCGCCGTGTAGGCCGCCTGGAACGCCCGCTCGTGGGTGGCGCCCCACTCCCACCACGGCCGGCCGGCGGCGGCCGCCTTGGTCAGGATCTTGTCGTCGATGTCGGTGACGTTGCGCACCAGCAGCACGTCGTATCCGGCGTAGGTCAGCCAGCGGCGCAGCACGTCGTAGTTCAATCCGGAACGGACGTGCCCGATGTGCGGCAGGCCCTGCACGGTCGCGCCACAGGCGTAGATCGACACGGTCCCGGATCGCACGGGCACGAAGTCCCGCTGCTCCCTGGTAGCGGTGTCGAACAGGCGCAAACTCACAGGTCCAGACTACGGACCGGGCATTTCTGCCGAACCGTCAGGGCGGCCGGCGTCAGGTGCCGGCGGCGACCAGGGTGGCCTGCACCCGCAGGCCCTCCCCGTCGGTGCCGCCGCGCCACACCACGTCGGTGGTCGCCCGGGCGGCGTCGACGATGTCCGGCGCCGCGGACCGAGCCAGCTCGACCAGCGCGGCCGGGCCCTCGACCACCAGCGTCGACACCCCGGTGCGCATGGACACCTTGGCCTCCGACTTGGCCCCCCGCACCCGGGACAGCACGTGCGCCGCCTGCTCCAGGATGCGCGGGTCACCGGCCGGCGTGCCGAGCTCCGCGCGCCGCGGCCACGGCCGGCGGTGGATCGAGTCGTCGTGCCACCACGACCACACCTCCTCGGTGACGTAGGGCATGAACGGCGCGAACAGCCGCAGCAGCACGTCGAGCGCGGCGAGCAGGGCGGCCCGCGCCGAGCGCGTCCGGGGGTCGGCCACCTCGCCGTAGGCGCGCTGCTTGACCAGCTCGACGTAGTCGTCGCAGAACATCCAGAAGAAGCGCTCGGTGCTCTCCAGCGCCCGGCTGTAGTCGTACTCCTCGAAGGCGGCGCCGGCCTGGTCCACGGTCTGCTTGAGCACCTCGAGGGCGGCCCGGTCCAGCGGCTCCGTGATCAGCTCCGGGCCGGCCTCCTCGATCCCGTCCTCGATCCCGAAGGACAGCACGAACTTCGACATGTTCAGGATCTTGATCGCCAGCCGGCGCCCGACCCGCATCTGGCCCTCGTCGAACGGGCTGTCGGTGCCGGGACGGGCCATCGCGGCCCGCCAGCGCACCGCGTCCGCGCCGTAGTTGTCCAGGATCTCCCGCGGCACCACGACGTTGCCCTTGGACTTGGACATCTTCTTGCGGTCCGGATCGACCACGAAGCCGGAGATGGCGGCGTGGGTCCAGGGCAGGCTGTCGTGCTCCAGTTGCGCGCGCAGCACGGTGGAGAACAGCCAGGTGCGGATGATGTCGTGGGCCTGCGGGCGCAGGTCCATCGGGAACGTGCGGGCGAACAGGTCCGGGTCGCGCAGCCAGCCGGTGGCCACCTGCGGCGACAGCGACGAGGTGGCCCAGGTGTCCATCACGTCCGGGTCGGCCAGGAAGCCGTTCGGCTCGCCCCGTTGTGCCTCGGCGTAGCCTTCCGGCGCCTCGATCGCGGGGTCGACCGGCAACCGGTCGACGGGCGGCAGCAGCGGCTCGTCGTAGCGTGGCTCGCCGTCGGCGTCGAGCGGGTACCACACGGGGAACGGCACCCCGAAGAAGCGCTGCCGGCTGATCAGCCAGTCGCCGTTGAGCCCGTTCACCCAGTTCTCGTAGCGCTGCCGCATGAACTCGGGCACCCAGGTCAGCTCACGGCCGCGCTCGATCAGCTGCTCGCGCAGCTTCTCCTCGCGCCCGCCGTTGCGGATGTACCACTGCCGGGTGGCCACGATCTCCAGCGGCCGGTCGCCCTTCTCGTAGAAGTTCGCCATCCGCGACACCGGGACCGGGTCGGCCACCAGCTCCCCGGATTCGCGCAGCGCAGCGACGATCTGCTCGCGCGCGGAGTGCACCGTCTTGCCGGCGATGCCGGTGTAGACCTCGACGCCCCGCTCCGACCCCAGCCAGTCCGGCAGCTCCCGGGCGAAGCGCCCGTCCCGGCCGATCACCGTGCGGGTCGGCAGCTGCAGCTCCCGCCACCACTGCACGTCGGCCATGTCGCCGAACGTGCAGCACATGGCGATGCCGGTGCCCTTGTCGCTCTCCGCCGCCTGGTGCGCGAGCACCGGCACCTCGTGGCCGAACAGCGGCACCCGCACGGTGCTGCCGAACAGTCCGGCGTAACGGTCGTCGGCCGGGTTGGCGATGAGGGCGACACAGGACGCCAGCAGCTCGGGTCGGGTCGTCTCGATCAGCACCGGCTGCCCGCCGTCGCGACCGAACGCGAGCCGGTGGAAGGCACCCGGGTAGTTGCGGGCCTCCACCTCGGCCTGCGCGACCGCGGTCTGGAAGGTGACGTCCCACAGCGTCGGCGCGTGCGACAGGTACGCCTCGCCGCGGTCGAGGTTGTTGAGGAAGCCGCGCTGCGCCACCGCCCGGGCGTCGTCGCCGATCGTGGTGTAGAGCAGCGACCAGTCCACCGACAGCCCGACCAGGCGCCACAGCGACTCGAAGACCTTCTCGTCCTCGTCGGTGAGCACGTGGCAGAGGTCGACGAAGTTGCGGCGGGAGACGGGCACCGTGGACTTCGGGTTCGGCTTCTCCGGCGGCACGAAATCCGGGTCGTAGGCGACCGATGGGTCGCAGCGCACCCCGAAGTAGTTCTGCACCCTGCGCTCGGTGGGCAGGCCGTTGTCGTCCCAGCCCATCGGGTAGAACACCTCGAAGCCGCGCATCCGCTTGTAGCGGGCGATGAGGTCGGTGTGCGTGTAGGAGAACACGTGGCCCACGTGCAGCGAGCCGGACACGGTCGGGGGCGGGGTGTCGATCGAGTAGATCTCGGCCCGCGTGCGGTTCCGGTCGAAACGGTAGGTGCCGCTCTCCTCCCAGGCCCGCGACCAACGCTCTTCCAGCCCGTCGAGCGTGGGCCGATCCGGCGTCCGCGCCGGTCGGTGGGGGGATGTTCCGCTCGTGCTCACACCCTGGATCGTCTCACAGCGGCACTGACCGCCCTGCTCACGCCCGACCGGCCGGGGCCCGCTCAGGGCCTGCCGATGGGGCCGGTTCGGCGGGCAGCAACAGTGCCGTCGCGATGGCCGCGAGGCCCTCGCCGCGACCGGTCAGTCCGAGCCCGTCGGTCGTGGTGCCCGACACCGCGACCGGGCCGCCGGCGGCCGCGGAGAGCACGCGCTGCGCCTCCGCCCGGCGCTCCGAGATCCGCGGGGCGTTCCCGATCACCTGCACCGCCGCGTTGCCCAGCCGCCAGCCCTGCGCCGCGAGCAGGGCGCGCACCTCGGCGAGCAGCGCGACGCCGCCGGCGCCCGCCCGCTCCGGACGCCCGGTCCCGAACACCGCGCCGACGTCGCCGAGCCCGGCCGCGGAGAGCAACGCATCGCACAGCGCATGCGCAGCCACGTCGCCGTCGGAGTGCCCGACGCAGCCGGGCACCCCGTCCCACCGCAGCCCGGCCAGCCAGCACTCCCGGCCGACCTGCACCGGATGCACGTCGGTGCCCACGCCCACCCTCATGAGCCCATCCTCCCCGGGCCCTTCCCCGCCCGGCCGACCCGCTCGGCGAGCAGCAGCTCGGCCAGCGTGAGGTCCCATGCGCTGTGCACGGCGAAGGCGAGGGCGTCGCCGGGCACGGTCCGCACCGGCCACCCGGCCGCGGCCAGCCCGAGCGCGGCCCGCAGCGGCGGGCCGGAGAACAGGTCACGGCGCACGGCGTGCGGAGTCTGGATCACGCGCAGGGTCGCGCGGTCCACCGAGGACTGCACGAGGCCGGCCGCGTCCACCCGCTTGACGGTGTCGGGCATCGGCAGCACCGGGATCGCCGCGGCGCACCCGGACCGGACCGCGTCGACCACGGCGACGGCGAGCGCCGCGGGGGCCAGCGGGCGGGCCGCGTCGTGCAGCAGCAGCACCTCGGCCGGCCCGTCGGTGATCGAGGCGTCACCTGATCGGGGTCCGTCTCGTTGGTCGGCGTGTGTCCGGAACCCTTCACCCGCGCCCGCCGTGCGCACGCTGACCGGCAGTCCGGAGCACGCCGCCCGCACGTCATCGGCTCGATCCAGGTGATCCAGCACGACGACGCGATCGACCAGCGAGGAGTCCAGCAGGCAGCGCACGGCGTGCGTCACCAGCGGCGTTCCGGCCAGCAGTGTCAACGGATGCGGGCCGGCGTCATGATCGTCGACGACGACAACCGCGGTGACGCTCATCGGGGCAGCCGGAGCGGATCCGGCTGGATGCGGTCAGGCGGACGCGGCAGTGGCGAGCACCTCGTCGAGCAGCAGCTCGGCTCGCTCCTCGTCGGTGCCCTCGGCCAGCGCCAGCTCACTGACCAGGATCTGCCGAGCCTTGGCGAGCATGCGCTTCTCACCGGCGGACAGCCCGCGGTCCTTCTCCCGGCGCCACAGGTCGCGGACGACCTCGGCGACCTTGTTCACGTCACCCGAAGCCAGCTTCTCGAGGTTGGCCTTGTAACGACGCGACCAGTTCGTGGGCTCCTCGGTGTGCGGGGCACGTAGCACCTCGAACACTCGATCGAGACCCTCCTGACCCACCACGTCGCGTACGCCCACGACCTCGGCGTTCTCGGCGGGAACCTTCACGGTGAGATCGCCCTGGGCAACCTTCAGAACGAGGTACTCGCGCGCCTGGCCTTTGATCGTTCGAGTCTCGATGGCCTCGATGAGTGCGGCACCGTGGTGCGGGTAGACAACGGTCTCTCCGACCTTGAAAACCATGTGTCCTCTGCCCCTTTCGCTGTATCAAGGTTAACACGCCCGAACCGCACGTCGCTGCCTGCCCTGGCCTGTCGTCGCAGGTCACGGGGTTGACAACACGAAGCAAACGTGCCTGTCGCGGGCGCGTCGCGATCGGGGCCCCATCCCGACTAGGCTCTCCACCGGCCGAAGCACGAGGCCAGGCGCCCGCGCGCCCGGCAGCGCCCCGTGCGATGACGCGCCCACCGAGGAAGGACCAGCACGTGAGCCGCATCCAGCGCTTTCGCCCGATCCGGGTAGCCGTCGTCAGCAGCGTCGCGATCGCGGCGATGGCACTCGCCGGCTGCGGCGCCGGCCAGGTCACCCAGACCAGTACGCAGGTGCCGGCGGTCGTCGGGGCGAACGGGAACGTCGGCGCGGTGGCCGTGCGGGACGCCCACATCGAGTTCGCCGAGCAGCCCCAGGGCGCGGCCATCTACCCGCGCGGGGGCGCGGCGCCACTGTCGATGAGCATCATCAACTCCGGCGGCGAGCCCGACCGGCTCGTGTCCGCGAGCAGCCCGGTCGCCGATTCGGTGCAGATCTCCGGGAACGCCGACATCCCCGCCGGGCGGCTGCTGATCGTCGAGGGTGGCGGCGCGGAGGCACCGGTCGCGGCTCCGACCGCGGCGGCCGGCCCGACCCCGGCAGCGCCCGCCGCGCCGGCCGGCCCGACCACCGCGGTGGCGCCGAGCGCCGATCCGGACTCCGGGGACGAGATCGGCGGCTCCGGCCTGGAGGGGCAGCCGCCGTTGTCGAGCCCGGTCCCGACCGCGCCCCTCGACGGTCAGGCGGAGGCTCCCGAGCGGGGTGCCCAGGTGGTCCTCACCGGACTCAAGGAGAACATCCAGGCCGGGCTCAGCTACCCGCTGGTGCTGAACTTCGAGCGGGCCGGTCAGGTCACCGTGCAGGTCCCCGTCGGCTACCCCAGCGAGCCCCGCGAGGACGCGCACGCCGAGTGACCTCCCGCGCCATTCGCAGCGGCTACCGCTGCACCGAGTGCGGGCACCAGGCCGCTCAGTGGGTCGGGCGTTGCCCGTCCTGCCAGGCCTGGGGCAGCCTGGAAGCGGCCGCGCCGGTCCCGACGGCCGGTGGGCGCAAGCGGATCGCGGCCGGCGCCCCGTCCGCACCCGCCCGCCGGATCGCCGACGTCGCCCTCGACGCCGCTCGGGCCCGCCCCACTGGGGTGTCCGAACTGGACCGGGTGTTGGGCGGCGGGCTGATCCCCGGCTCGGTGGTGCTGCTGGCCGGCGAGCCGGGTGTGGGCAAGTCCACACTGCTGCTCGCGGTGGCCGCCCGGGCCGCCGAGCGCGGCCGGGTGCTGTACGTCACCGGTGAGGAGTCGGTCGGGCAGGTCCGGCTGCGCGCCGAGCGCACCGCGGGCCTGCACGAGGAGCTCTACCTGGCCGCCGAGTCCGACCTCGGTGCCGTGCTCGGGCACATCGAGGAACTGCACCCGCAACTGCTCGTGATCGACTCCGTGCAGACGATGTCCACTTCGGACGCCGACGGGGCGCCCGGCGGGGTGACGCAGACCCGCGCGGTGACCGTCGCGCTGACCGGGCTGGCCAAGGAGCGCGGGCTTCCGGTGCTGCTGGTCGGGCACGTCACCAAGGACGGCTCGATCGCCGGACCGCGGGTGCTGGAACACCTGGTCGACGTGGTGCTGGCCTTCGAGGGCGACCGGCACTCGACGCTGCGGATGGTGCGCGGGGTCAAGAACCGCTTCGGTCCGGCCGACGAGGTGGGCTGCTTCGAGCTGCGCGACGCCGGGATCGTCGGGATGCCCGATCCGTCCGGGCTGTTCCTGGACCGGATCGACGGCCCACCGGTGCCGGGTACCGCGGTCACCGTGGTGCTCGACGGCCGCCGCCCGCTGCCCGCCGAGCTGCAGGCACTGGTCACCGGCAAGGACATTCCCAGCCCGCGGCGCGCGGTCAGCGGGCTGGACAACGCGCGGGTCGCGATGCTGCTGGCCGTGCTGGAGAAGCGGGGCGGCCTGCGCCTGCACGACGCGGAGGTCTACGCGGCCACCGTGGGCGGCATGCGCGTGCTCGAGCCGGCCGCGGACCTGGCGCTGGCGCTGGCGATCGCGTCGGCCCGGCGCGATGTGGCGCTGCCGTCGGACGTCGTCGTGCTCGGCGAGATCGGGCTGGCCGGCGAGGTCCGGCGGGTCGCCGGGCTGGGCCGGCGACTGGCCGAGGCGGCCCGGCTCGGCTTCACCCACGCGCTGGTCCCACCGGACGCGGGAGCCGGGCCGGCCGGGATGAAGGTCACCGAGGTGCGCGACATCCGCACGGTGCTCGACGCGCTGCGCTGAGTCCAGCGCCGACCGGCAGGGACGCGGTGCGCCCTCAGCTGTCCGCCGGGTGCCGACGAGCCCGCCGCGCGCGCTCGGTGCGGCGGCCGGAGCGGGAGCCTGCCGGGTCGACGACCGTGGCCCGCGGCCACTGCAGCGTCAGCGACTCCCCCGCGTCGAGCGCCCGCCAGGCCTGCGAGAGCTCCTCCAACCGTCGCACCACGCGCTCCACGTCCGCCGGGGGCAGCTGGATGTCCACCTCGGCGATCGGGCCGCCGTCGCCGATCCCGGTACGGCGACGCCATTCGGCCACACACACGCCGACCGTGGCCTCCGAGCGGCGCATGTCGTCGCGGCCGGCGGTGGCGAAGCGGTGTGCTGCGCGCCGGTCGCGGCCACGCCGGTCCGCGGGCGCCGGGGCGAACAGGCCGGCGCCGCCCGCGGCGAGCTGGCCGAACACGCCGAGCCGGATGCCCAGCTGCTCCTCGACCACGTAGTGCGCCAGGTCGTGCGGCAGCTGCTCGTCGTAGCCGGGACCGTTGCGTGGCTCCAGCCGCGGTCCGTGCTCGCGCTCGATCCCGACCCGGTACCGGCGGCCCGGAAGCTTGCTGAACGTCACCCGCATCGACCCACGGTAGGCCGGCGCAGGCGTCGATTCAGCCGGTTTTCCGGCCACTCAGGTTTTTCCGGGCGCTCAGGGCAGCCGCCGGAAGTCGGTGGCCCGGGAGACCACCCCGTCGACCCGGCTCATGACCCGGTAGTCGCCGGCCGGGACGACCTCACGCCTGCCGCTGCACCCGGGCACCGATGTGCGGCCGGCCCAGGACACCGCGAACGCGACCGGCTGCCCGGGCACCAGGGTGCGCAGGTCCAGCGAGGAACCGTTGACACAGTCGTTGCTCGACCAGAGCCGGTCCCCGGACAGGCTCCACACCACGATCTCCTGGCCGGCAGAGTCGAGATCGCGCACGCACGGCTGGGCGCTGACGTTGCTGACGATCAGCCGCATGGTCGGCCGCTGGCCCACCCGGTGCTCGGCAGGATCGATCTCCGTGGTCACGCCGATCATGTCGTCGGCGCAGGGGACCGGGCCGGACGGCGGGACCGGAACCGGGATCGGCGCGGGCGCGGGCAGGGCTGAGCGGGGTGACTCGTCCGGCCGCAGCTGCTCCGCGTTCGCGCTCGTCGGCGCGGGGGCACCGGGTCCGAGGCTGGGCGGACCCGCGGGCACTGCTGCCGGGGCGGGGGCCGCCGTCGGAGAGGGGGTCGCAGCGTCGGTGGACGCCAGCAGGAGGTCGGTGGACGGGGCAGCGGTGGCCGCGGCGCGGCTGGCCAGTGGCGATGCGGACTCCGCCCCGGAGTTCGGCCGGACCGCCGCGAACACCCCGAGCGTGACCAGCACGACGACGGCGGCCACCGACCCCGCGGCAGCCCAGCGCCGTCTTCGGTAGACCGAGACCGGCAGCGGACCCACCGGCTCCCACATGTCACTGAGAGTACCGACTGACTACCAAGCGTCGCGGGAATGGAGCAGTGCCGGCGCGTCGCGGCCCGCCTTGCCGCGGTGGGCTGCGCGGGTCAGACTCAACGCGTGCTGAGGATGCTGCTGGAGGCCTTCTGGCCCAGCCGACGCATCGCCCAGTTCGACGAGCTCTGTAGCGCGGCCGCGTAGCGGGGACCGGCGCCCCCGGTTCTCACACCGGCCCTTCCGCGCCCCCGACCGCCTGCGCCCGCTGTCGCGCCCACCCTCCCGACCTGGAGACACCGTGTCCGTCACCGATGAGCTGCTCGCCAACAACGCCCGCTACGCGGAGGGCTTCTCGGGCCCGCTGCCGCTGCCGCCCGCCCGCCACGTCGCCGTCCTGGCCTGCATGGACGCCCGACTCAACGTCTACGGCATCCTTGGCCTGAACGAGGGCGACGCGCACGTCATCCGCAACGCCGGCGGCGTCGTCACCGACGACGAGATCCGCTCGCTGGCCATCTCGCAACGGCTGCTGGGCACCCGGGAAATCATCCTGATCCACCACACCGACTGCGGAATGTTGACCTTCACCGACGACGACTTCGCCGGCAGCCTGCAGCAGGAGACCGGGCAGGCGCCGGGCTGGGTCGCCGAGTCCTTCACCGACCTGAGCGACGACGTGCGCAAGTCGATCGAGCGGATCACCTCCAGCCCGTTCGTCCCGCACACCGACCAGGTCCGGGGCTTCGTGTTCGACGTCGCGACGGGCAAGCTGAACGAGGTCGTCTGACCGTCCGCCCGGCCGCTCGGCCGGGCGCCGACGTGCCGAGCAGAATGGCGACCCGTGTCGAGCGTCAGCGACCTGATCCTGGCCTGGTATCCGGCGCACGCCAGGGACCTGCCCTGGCGGCGCGTCGGCACCACGCCGTGGGGCGTACTGGTCAGCGAGTTCATGCTGCAGCAGACCCCGGTCGCCCGGGTGGAACCGGTGTGGCTGCTGTGGATGCAGCAGTGGCCGGCGCCGTCGGCGCTCGCCGCGGCCTCCCGGGCGGACGTGCTGCGGGCCTGGGGCAAGCTCGGCTACCCGCGTCGGGCCCTGCGGCTGCACGCCGCCGCAGCAGCCATCGCCGAATCACACGGCGACGTCGTGCCGTCCGAACTGGACGAACTCGAGGCGTTGCCCGGGGTGGGCAGCTACACGGCCAGAGCGGTCGCGGCGTTCGGGTACGGCCGCCGCGCCGCGGTGGTGGACACCAACGTCCGGCGGGTGGTGGCTCGGGCGGTGCACGGAGCAGGCGATGCCGGGCCGGCTCGGTCCACAGCGGATCTGGCTGCCGTGGACGCCCTGCTGCCGGCCACGGACGCGCCGGCGGCCACCGTCTCCGCCGGGCTGATGGAGCTGGGAGCCGTGCTCTGCACGGCCCGCGCGCCCCGCTGCGGAAACTGTCCACTGCAGACGATCTGTGGCTGGCGCTCGGCCGGCTACCCGGTCTACACCGGACCTCGCAAGCCCGTTCAGGGCTTCGCCGGCACCGATCGACAGGTCCGCGGCCGGCTGCTGGACGTGCTGCGGGCCGCCCCGGGCCCGGTCGAGCGGGCACTGCTGGACGCCGCGTGGTCCGACGCCGGCCAACGCGACCGCTGCCTGGACTCGCTGCTGGTCGACGGGTTGGCCGAACAGCACGACGACGGCCGCTTCGCGCTGCCGGCCTGATCCGGAGATGGTCCAGCGGGTGCGGTTCCGGCTCGACGACGCGGCGACCGCGGAGCTGGCCGCCCTGCGCGGACGGGTGGCCGAGCGCGGTATCGGCATCCCGAAGGACGTGCCCGCGGTGACCGTGGCCGCCGCCACCCAGCTGACCGGCCGCGCCCGGGCGGCGCTGGTCGCGGAGCTGGCCACGCCGGCGCTGCCCTCGATCTGGCTGGCCACGCTGGGCACCGTGGCCGGGCGGCCGGACGAGCTGGTGCTCGCGGCGGTGGTCGACGCGGAGCTGCTCGCCGTGCACGCCGCGGTGCACGACGCGCTCGCCGGTCGGGTGAAGGGACCGGTGGCCGCGTACCTGCCGGGCGCCTGGCTGCCGCACTGCGTCCTGGCCACCGACCACCCGGCCGCCGCGTTCGCCGTGTTGCACCCGGTCACCCCGATCCGGGCCCGGGTCACCGCCGTCGACGCCGACGCGCCCTGATCCGCGCTCCGGGGCCACGGCCTAGCCTGGGAGACATGGCTGTTGTGAAGATCAATGCGATTGAGGTGCCGGAAGGCGCGGGACCGGAGCTGGAGAAGCGGTTCGCCAACCGGCTGCATGCCGTGGACGGGCAGCCCGGGTTCCTGTCCTTCGAGCTGCTGCGGCCGGTGAAGGGTGAGAACCGCTACTTCGTGGTCACGCACTGGGACACCGAGGAGTCGTTCCAGGCGTGGCTGCAGGGTCCCGCGATGACCGCGCACTCCGGTGAGCGCGCGAAGCCGGTGGCCTCCGGGTCCTCGCTGCTGGAGTTCGAGGTGGTGCAGCGCTCCGTCGCCGGGTCGTGAGTGCTGAGCGGTGTTCTTACGCGGCGCGGCACTCACGGGACGTCGGCGGCCTCCGGCACGACCACGGCGAACAGGTCGGCGAGCGCGGCCAGGCTGGCCGCCTGCAGGGCGGCCGCGGAGACGGGCTCGCCTGCCGACCCGGGCAGGGCCCGGGTCGCGGTGGCCCCGGCCACCACGGCCGGGCTGTGCCCCAGGCTGAACGCGCCGCGTGCGGTGGAGTTCACGCACATGTGGGTCATGAAGCCGGCCAGCAGCAGGTTGCTGCCCGGGGCCAGCCGGTCGTTCAGATCCGTGCCCGTGAACGCGTTCGGGTAGCTTTTCACGATCACCGTCTCGCCGGCGCGGGGCACCACCCGGGCCACGATGGCGCCGGACTCCCCGCGCACGTCGTACAGGCTGCCCTCGCCGGCGTCGTGCTGGATGTGGATGATCGGGACACCGGCGCTGCGGGCCCGGTCGAGCAGCTCGGCCGCCTGGTCGATGGCCGGCTGCACGCCGTCGAGCTCCATCACCCCGCGGGTGTAGGTGTTCTGCAGGTCGATCATGATCAGCGTGGAGTCGGTCAGCGCGGCCGGCGCCGCGGGCATCCCGCTCAGCGCTCGCAACGTGGTGGGGTCGGACATGGCGCCTCCTGTGGCGACGGTCGTGAGTGCGCAGCCGTGTTCTAGCACGGCTGCGCACTCACGGGAGCAGTTTCGATCGCCTCGACGGTCAGGTCGCCGACGTGCACGTCCGAGCCGCCGATCCTGAACTCGCCGTCCGGTCAACACATCGGGGCACTGCCGTCGCAACAGCCGCCGGACTGGTGGAACATCAGCGGGCCGTGCCGCGCGGTCAGCTACGAGCGACGTGGTTGCACGGACGTTGCGTGACCGACGCACCTGCGGATCGAAAGACCTCACCTTTCCGCTAGTGCGCTCTTGACTCCGGTGACCTCATGCGCTGAGGACGTGGGTCAGCGCCTCCGCCCAGAACGGCACCACGACCAGGTGGCCCACCTCGGGGACGATCTCCAGCCAGGCGTTCGGCAGCGCGCTGCGGTACCAGTGCGCGTGCTCGACACCGACCAGCGCGTCCGCGGCGCCGTAGCCCAGCAGTACCGCAGCCGCGACGTCGGCCGGGTCGAAGCCCCACGGCCGCAGCGAGTAGCCGGCGATGTCCGCGACCATGCCGACGACGCCCTGCGCGGTCGCGCCGTCCATCATCTGCCGCAGCCGGTCCGGCACGCCCGGTCCGGCCAGCACCGCCGCGTCCGGTTCCGCCACCCCGACCAGGCTCAGCCGGGCGTCGCCGGGCAGCTGCAACATCGGGGCGAACGCCGCGGTCAGCGCGGCGTGCGCCGCGGCCGGCGCGGCGTCGCGCAGCGCATCCAGGCCGGGCCGGAACTCGTCCGGGATCCAGGGCACCTGCTCGTCCGGGGCCGGCGTGGCCAGTACCGCGACCCGTCCGACCAGCTCCGGGCGGCCAGCGCCGGCGCGGCGGGCCGGACGGGGTCGTGGCTGGCCAGAAGGCTGGAGGTGTCCACCCGGACGATCAAGCGGGACATCGACGCGCTGCTGCAGGCCGGCCTGCCGCTGTGGGCGCAGGCCGGGCGGGGCGGGGGCTACGTGCTGGACGCGGCCGGCCTGCCGCCGTTGAACATCACCGGGGCGGAGGCGGCCGCGATCGCGGTGGCCCTGGCCGCGTTGCCCGAGCTGCCGTTCGCGGTGGACGGGCGCAGCGCGCTGGCCAAGGTGCTGGCGGCGATGCCGGCCGCGGAGCGCGCGCAGGCCGAGTCGATCGCCGGCCGGCTCTGGTTGCGGACACCGGAGCGGCCGCCGCGCCCGGCCGTGGCCCGGG